>JAYVUV010000059.1:0-6151 GCA_043787615.1 Janthinobacterium sp.
CATCGCAGAGGTCGTCAATCAGACCCGCTTTGGCTCTGCCGCAGAACTCGAATCAACACTGCGTAACTACGCAAAAATTTACAACCACAACATTCCCCAGCGCGCCCTCAACCATCAAACACCGATCCAGGCGCTCAAGAAATGGCAGCAAGAGAAACCTGATTTATTCTTAAAACGCGTATAGAACCAGGCGGGTCTTGACATCTAAGGAATAAATCAGTGCTTCCCTAAGGCAACCGTTTGCGCAGTTGGAAGTGGAGCGGTCAAAATAATTGCGGCTGTCGCCAACTTAGCTGTAGAGATTTTATTTTCGGCAATGTTCAGAGGATTGGGGATATTACAATTGATACCGTAGAGTAAGCAATTTGGGGGGGCGCAATCGAAATAACGCAGATTGTTTTCCTCAAAAGCAAAATTATTTTTATAAAATATGATATATGACCTGCTTTCAATATATATGGACTTCGTGGAGCGTTTACTTTATTTTTTGATGCTATCCATGCCACGTCATTTTATTACGATCATAGCGGCTGGAAAGTCACAAAAAATTTAAAGTTTTTAGCGCTAATAAAAATTCTCTATATTGCAACTCCTCGATCTGTCCCGGGCTTCATGAGTAGTCGATGATCTTGCTGCCGATTGCGACATTCGTTAACTAAATTTTTTGCCAAACTTATATTTTTATTAAATATATCAAACTCGTTCTTACTTATTTCATAATATTCCTCGTAATCGACAAGACTATTCGCAACGGGAATTGACAAGTAATATTTTCCTGTTTGTTCTTCGATGCCAATTGAAAATCGTTCCTTTTTTTGTACAGTTAAGTCAATGAATTTCATTTAGATATCCTTTTATTTATGAATAATTTTCATATGTGTTACATAATATCGTTTGGCAGATATATTGTCGACATCAATAACCGCTTCTAGGTTTCCGTTAGGTAATTTCCCGCCAGGAAGCCAGAGGTCGTTTGCCCCTGCCTCGTTACCAGATGGAATCCTTAAATTGAGCTCACTAGGTTTTGGGATATCTATTCGGACCAACTTGTTTGTATCTAAGAAATTCTTTGGAAGACCGAGAGCTTCCTCAATCGCCCGAGGATTACCCTTCGTAAAATCCAATAATAAATTAGCTTCTTGCTTAGGCATCACAAAAGAAGTTTTATCTCTTTGGCCGATGCCATATTTATTGAGATTTTCCTCTGTCATAAATCTGGTAGCGCCACTGTCAAACTCGGCCAAATGTTCTGAAATATATTTTTGAGAAAGGTATGTGGATGGATCTGGCCGCACACCTTTTTCGATAGACAAAATATTCCGGCTCGCTGCTTGGTCAAGTGGTGGTGCGTTATTTACACTGCCGCTTCCTCCAGATCCCTCATGAGAGGTGTTTGCAACTTTATCATTTTTGTTTTCTCCAGAGGAAGCGCTATTTTCAGAAAAGATGGCATGCGGTGGCACATATCCTGGCCAGCCCAGCACTGTACCTGGCGAAAGAACACATCCACCTCCCGGAATACACAAGGGCATTGGGGGCATTGCTAGAGCGCCGCCTGTTCCGGGAGTGGGGCCGTCTGGACCGCCGAACTCCGAGGGAAGATCCATCGGAGTCAGCGGCGGCCGATTTGGCCCGTTGCTCAAGATTTGGCGGACGAGGTTGTAAGCGCCTTGTCCCGTTCTAGCTAATAGCTGTTTTTGATAGTCGATTGTGGAATCGACGTAGTTAGTTAAAAGCGTCTCTAGCCCGATAGTAAACAATCCATTATTTTGAAGTGCTTTTATCTCGTCAGTGTACTTTGATCCCCGCTCTTGTTGCGCCTGCAACGCTGCTTTATCCGGGTTGCTGTCCGCGAGACCCCCGGCGCATTGGACAAGCGCGCAGGCCGCGTCCGCCAGCCGCTTCTGTTTTTCAGGCGATGCAAATTGTTGTAATTCTGCTAGTCGGGCTTTTTCGCTCTCATGCAACTGCCGATTATTCGTATCGGTGGCCAACGATGCCGCCGCCCCGCCGCCGCCGCCCACCACCGCTCCGATGCCGATCGAAGTCGCTTGCGCCAAGCCCTGCGCCAGCATCCTGGCCGCCTCGGCGTTCATTCCCTGCGCTTCCAGCACCGAGCGGGTCTGCGCTTGCAGCGCGTCCAGCCGCTCGACCGCGCTCGATATCGTCGCCGCGCCCGCCGCGCCGCCGATTCCGCCGAGCAGGGCGCCGCTAACGCTGTGTAAGGCGATCCGGTAAGCCCCGCCTTCGCCCCATCTGGCCGCTTCATCCTTTAGCGCCTTTTCCTCCGCCGATCCGCTCGGCGCCAGCGCCGCCTTGGCCAGCAAATCCCTGGACTGGTTGTCGGCCAGAGTGGCGATCGCTTTCGGCGCCTGCGCGCTGAACGCTTGCGTGATCGTCATCTGGGCTTGTACTTCCTTCATCAGCTGCTGACCATTCCAAGCCTTGGCCAGCGTACCGGACCTGGCGGCGGCGTTTTCGCTGGTGACGTCGCGTTTGATGCCGGTCAAGCCGCCGCCGTCGCCGACAGTCAGCGCGCCGCCACTGATGCCGCTCTGCGTGAGGCTGTTTTGACTGCCGCTGGCGCTGCCGAAGCCGCCCGTGGCGTTCGGCTTCGGCCCGGCCGCGTCGGCGGCTTTTTTGGCGTCCTCTTTGTTGAGGGGAGCGGGCGCTGGCTGATTGCCCAGGTTGCCGCTCACCGTGGCCGACAGCGAATAGCCGCTGGCCTGGTAAGCATCCTGGTTGACCAATTCCTTGTGGCTCAGGCTACCCGTGCTCAGGCTGTTTAAACCCCGTTGCACCGCGCTTTGGCCGCTGCTGATCACAGCGCCGGTCAAGTCGGTTTTCCCGCCCACCTTGATCTGGAAGCCGCCGTCGTCGCTCTTGATGCCGCTCTGCTCGGTCACCCTGAGGAAGTCGCCGTTCACCTTCGTTTTGCTGGCGCTGAGCGAGGCGCTGCTGGCGCCGTAACAGAATGGCGGCAGGCAGACGCTCAGACCCAGGCCGACGCTGCTCTGTTTGCTGGCGTAGGTACTACTGTCCTGCAAGCTTTCGATGCTCAGATTGCCACCGACATCGGCCCGCACCGTCTTGCCGCTCACCACCGCGCCTTTGAGCGTGGTGTCGCCGCCGCTTTGCAAGCTCACTCCGCCGGCCCCGCTCACGTGCGTGTTGCTATAACTGATATCGTTACCGTCGGCCCGGCCACGCCCCTTGTTGGCCGAGACATCGAGCGTGAAGCCGTTTTGCGCGCCGCCGAAGGCATAGCCGACGCCGACGTTGAAGCCGCTCGAACTGTTGTTGTTATGCTGGCTGGCCGTGTTTTGCGCCGCCAGCAGCGCGACGGCGTGGTCGGCCCGAAGGTCGACCTGGCCGCCGGCGCTGATATCGCCGCCGATCGCCGTCAGGTCGCTCTCCTTGCCGCCACCGGTGGCGGTGATACGCACATCGCCGGCGGCCGCGATCTTCGAACCGACCCCCATGCTGGCGCTCTGCGCGGCCGTGCTCTCGCTCTTCGACGTCCCCAGGCTAATGCTGATCTTGATACCCGTGCCATTTTTCATCGTGTTAGCCACGTTGGCCACGCCGTTGACCGCGTCCTGCGCCTGCATCGCGGCCGTGATCGCGGCCAGGCCCTGCATGCGGCCGCTGCTGGTGTCCTTGGCGGCCTTCGCCATGCCGATTATGCCTTGCACCGAGCTGAGCACCGGGATGTTGGCGCTGCCGCCGATGGCCGTCCTGCTGGCCGCGCTGTGCTGGGTGCTGGCGGTGGTGTCGAAAGCGGCGTCGATCAGCACCTTTTTGGCGCCGATGTCGATGTCGCCGCCCGGCGCCAGCACTTGGCTGGAGGTCTGCCGGTATTGCTCGCCGGCGCGCAGGGTGACATCGCCGCCCAGGCTGGCCACCTGGCTGGCCACCTGGGTCACGCCGGCGCTGGTCGCGTCGTGACTCGACTTGACGCTGCCCACCGCCGGCTGGCCGACGCTGCCGATCATGCCGGACCTTTTGCTGTTGCTGGCCGACCCTTCGTTCAGGGTGTCTTGCGCGCTCACGATGCTCAGGTTGCGGCTGGCGAGCAGGGTGAGGTCGCGGTCGGCCACCACGGTGCCGCCTCGAATCAGCGTGTCGCGACCGCTAATCGCCGTCACGCTGCCTCCGCTCAGCACGCTGCCGACCTCGCTGGTGCCGTCGCTGCGGCGGTCGGCCCGGTCGGCGGCGTTTAAATAACCGATGCCGTGCGCTAAATCCAAGGTCAGGCCGCTTTTCTTCGTTTCCAGGAAGTGGCTTTCGCTGTGGCTTGCCGTGGCCGTGGTGACGCTCAGGTCGCGCCCGGCGGACAGGGCCAGTGCTCCTTGCGCGGTCACTTGGCTGGCGACGATCACGATGTCGCGGCCGGCGTTAAGCGTGACCGTGTCGCCCGCCAGGCCGCTGCCGATGGCCAGCGTGCTGGCGTTATAGTCGGCCATGTTGATGCTGCTTTTCTTGAGGAAACCGTTCGACGACGATGTCGACGCCGTGTCCGACAAGTGGCTTTCCTGCGCCGACCCGATGCGGATGTCGCCGCTGGCCGACAGCCCCAGCGCGACGTTGCTGGCGAGACCACTGGCGGTAATATCGAGCGAACCGGTTTGCCCCACTCCGGCCGCCAGGGCCAGGGCGCCGGTGGCGCCGATATTGCTGCCGACCACGCTTTGATTGTTATGGATCGCTTTCGAGTAAGTCTTCGACGCTTCGTCGCTGTGATGGTCGCTGTTGCTTTCGTCGCTTACGGCGCCGACGCTCAGCGTGCGACCGGCCAATAGTAAGCCGTCGCCCTTGCCGCTGGTGCCGATGGCGACCTGGGTGCCGGAGAGCGTCAGGTCGCGCCCGGCGCTGAGCATCAAGTCGGTGCTGCTGCGCAGCGCACTGAGTTGGTTGCCGACCGAGCTGTCGATCATGCTGGTGCCGCCTTTGATTTGCTCGAAGCTGCTGCCGGTGCGCGCCGTGGTAAAGCTCAGGTCGCGCCCCGCAGTGATGCCGGCGCTGCCGCCGGCGCTAATACGGCCGCCCACGTCGGCCACGTCGCGCCCGGCCGTGACCGACAAGGCGCCGGTCGCCACGATCGACGCTTGGTTGGCCAGCGCCGTGTAAGCGCCGTGGTTGTCCGCCTTGGTGTAGCGTTGGGTCGCCGTCATGGATTTGTTGATCAGGTCGCGTCCGGCTTGCAGCACCACCTCATTACCCTTGATGGCGCCGCCCTGGTTGATCAGGTCGTTCGCGCTCACCAGCAGGGTGCGTCCGGTGGCGCCGTCGATGCTGCCGCCCCGGTTGAGCAAGTTGTCCACGTTGACCACGACGCTGTCGCCCGTCACCAGCGCGCCGCCCGGCTTGACGCTGCCGCCGGCCAGGTGCGCCAAGTAGACTTTCGGCACCAGCACGTTTTGCACGCTGCCGTCGGGCAGGCTGACGCGCTGACTTTCGAGCCACACGATATCGCTGGTGAGCCGCGCGACTTGGTCGGCCGTGAGCGCGATGCCGGGCCGCAGGTTCCAGGCTTCGGCATAGCCGACTGCGCTGCGCATCAATTCCTGGTATTTCTCGTCGCTGGTGGCGCCGCCGCCGATGGCGCGTCCGGTCAGCTCGGCCAGCTGTTCGCGCACCAGTTTTTGTTCGTAAAAGGCGTCGCCCAGGCGCTTTTGGGTGGCCTCCGGATTCATCTTGAGCGCTTGCAGCAGGTAGTCGCTGCCGATCCAGTCGGCCAAGTTGGCGAACTGCGGGCGCGTTTCAAACAGGTAGCGGCCGTTCGGGTCGGGGTTGTGCTTCGACAGCCCGGTCGGCGCGACTTTGATCACGCCGACCGGGCCGCCGGGCCGGCCGGCGTTGGCCGCTTGCAGCCCTGGCGCGACGCCGGTCGCGCTTGCGCCGCTTGCGCTGGTCACGCCGCCCAGCCGCACGGCCTTCAAGGCGTCGCCGGCGCTCTTACCCGACACGCTGGCGTTCCCGTCCAGCGCGCGCGCGCCGAGGCCGCCGGTCGTCAGCGCGCGGTTGGCGTTACCGCTGCCGTCGGCATGGCCGGCCCCCTCCGCCCGGCTGATATGGCCGCTGCCGCTTGCGCCACCGTCGACATTCTCCGTGTTCACGGCGCCACTAGCGCCGACGCTGTCGGCGGCGG
>JAYVUV010000060.1:0-22870 GCA_043787615.1 Janthinobacterium sp.
ACGGTGCCGGCCGACAGCGAACCGAGTGTCACGTTGTGTTTTTGGCCGTCGGCGCCGGTCAGCACCAGGGTGGTCTTGCTGCTGGAGGCGCCCAGCGCGATGCTGCCCGATACCGTGCTTTGGTCGAGCCGGACTTGGTCGGTGTTGACGGTGAGATCGGAGCCGACCTGGGCGCCCAAGGCCAGCACTTGCAGGCTTTGCAGCACGCTGGCGTTATTGCTGGTCAAGGTGGCCATGTTTTGCAGCGACTCGGTTTGGCTCAGCTGGGTCAACTGGTTGACGAACTGGCTGGGGTCGGTCGGCGCCAGCGGGTCCTGGTTCTTGATCTGGGCCACCAGCAGTTTGGTGAACATGTCTGAGGTGGTGCTGTTTTGCCCGGCGATGGCTTGGCTGTTGGCGCCGGGGTTGGCGCCGGCCACGCTGTTGTTGAAAAGGTTGGTTTGCATTAGATTTCACCTAGTTTGAGCAGCGACAATTGCATCGATTTGACCCGGCCCAGCACTTCCACATTGGTCTCGAAGGCGCGCGAGGCCGACATCATGTCCGTCATTTCCGACACCTGGTTCACGTTCGGATAAAACACCATGCCGTCGGCGTTGGCCATCGGGTGGCCCGGTTCGTACACCTTGCGCAGCGGCTCGGCGCTTTGCACCACGTCCATCACCTGGACCCGGCCGCCGGCGCTGGACTCGGCGCCGCCGCCGCGGTCCATGATGGCGGCGAACACCGGTTTGCGCGCGCGGTAGGTTTCGCTTTCCGAGCCGGACACCGAATCGGCGTTGGCCAGGTTGCTGGCGATGGTGTTGAGCCGCACGCTCTGGGCCGCCATGGCCGAGCCGGCGATTTGGGAGATGTCCTTGAAGCTCATGGTTATTGCCCCGCGATGGCTTTGGCCAAACCTTTGAGCTGGAGGCTGGCAAAGGTCAGGCTGGTTTGAAAATCGGATGCGTTCTGGGAAAAAGCGGCTTGCTCGACGCCGATCTCGACGGTGTTGCCGTCGCGACTGGGGTGGTAGGGCACGCGGTACAGGCTGCTACCGCCGCCCGCGCCGCCCGTGCCACCGACCCCGCCGTCGCCCAGCATGGCGTCGGCCGGGCCGCCCTCGGTTTCCAGGTGCAAGTTTTGCATGACGGCGGCGAAGTCCATGTCCTGGGCCTGGTAGCCGGGCGTGTTTTCATTGGCGATGTTGGCCGACAAGACGCGGGTGCGTTCGGAGCGCAATTGCAGGGCTTCGCCATGCACGCGGAACACTTGGCTGAAATTAATGCTCATGCTCGGGTCCTCATAAAGTGCTTGTCGCTCGAAAATTGCCTATGCCGCGTGTGGCCGCCGTTTCCAGCCCGGCGACATGTAAAATGTCTCGCATGCCCCGGTCCGTCGCCGGCCGGTTCGACTGTCGTGTCAGGTGAAACTCATGATCAAATCAGAAGTCAATCGGCCCGCGCCGCCACCGGTGCGGGCGGCGCTGGGCTCGGTTCTGTTGTGGCTGATGGGGAACTTCCATACTAGTCCAGCGCGCGCCCAATTGCCAGCCGACAATCCAATTGTGCTCGTGCAACAAGCGGCCCGCGAACAGCTCGCCATGCAGGCGGCCGCAGGGAAAATGCTGGAACCTTTGTTCGATGTGACACTCGCAAATACAACACGCGCCATACCACAGTGTGGCCAAAAACCGACGGTGGAAGCGGTCGACACGCGCCAGCCGAACCGCATGCGTTTGGCGCTGGTGTGCGGCGACCGGCCCGCTTGGCGGATCGAGTTCGTGGCGCGCGCGGTCATCACGGCCAAGGTGGCGGTGGCGGCCTTGCCGGTGGCGGCCGGCCAGACGCTGGACGGCGCCGACCTGACGCTGGAACGGCGCGATATTTCGGCCGTGCCCGACAGCACGGCCGAGCTGGCCACCCTGCTGGGCTTGTCGAGCAAGCGCGCGCTGCGGGCCGGCGAGATCGTACGCGTGGGCCAATTGTCGGCGCCGCTGCTGGTCAAGCGCGGCGAGCCGGTGCGCATCGTGGCGCGGCGCGAGCAAATCGAAGTCAGCATGGCAGGCGAGGCGCTCGACGCGGGCGCGCGCGACGCGACCGTGCGGGTGCGTAACAGCACCAGCGGCAGCGTGATACGGGCGCGCGTGACGGGCGCCGGCGTGGTGCAACCTGTCGAGGTCGGCTCGGTCACTCAATCCCCCGATTGAACGGCAGCGGCCGGCGCGGCATCGGCCGCCGCGGCGCTTTGCAGGCGGGTGGCCAGGCGGGTCAGCTTGTCGGCGTAATGCGGGTCGGTGGCGTAACCGCCTTGCGCCAAGCCCTGGGCGAAAGCGCGCGCATCGTTTCCGGTGTGCAGCGCGGCGTGGTAGCGCGGATTGTCCAGCAAGACCTGGGCATAGTCGCGGAAAGCGCTGGCCTGGTCCGGATAGCTGCGGAAGCGTTCGACCTTTTTGAGGGCGGCGCCGTGTTCGTATTCGGTGGTGGCAGAGGCGGCCACCCGGCCTTGCCAGGCGGGGCCGGCCTTGATGCCGAACAAGTTGTTGGTGTCGGCGCCACCGTCATGACGCAGCGGGTGCTGGCCCCAGCCCGATTCAAGCGCCGCGTGGGCCGCCACCAGTTCGCTGGCCACGCCCAGGCGCTGGCCGGTTTCTTCGGCCCAGGGTTGTATCGCCGCGAGAAATTGGCGCTGGCCCGGTTGCGACACCGGGCCGCTGTCGGTCGCGCCGGTCGCCCGTTCGATCGCCGCCAGGGTGCCGCCGGGCGCGTCACGCTCGCGCCACAGCCGGCCTTCCAAGCTGAGCTCGTCAGCCTGGGCCGAGGCCGGCGCGCCATGGGCCAGAAACTGGTCGACCTCGCCCTGGACTTGGCGAAACACGCTGGAAAAATCGCCGCCGCCGGCTTGGCCCAGCGCGCGCGCGGGGGCCGTGGCCCGGGTCGGCGCGGACGCGGCGGTGGCGAGTGGAGAGCCGGTCTCAGGCGGGCGCATAGATCTGTTCCTCGCCATGCAGCACGCGCTGCATGATGCTGTATTGCATGGTCAGCAATTCGCTGTTGCGCACGTTGCGGCGCTTGCATTCGGCCACCATTTGCTCGAGCCCCAGCCAGTTTTGTTCCAGTTGCACCCGCGCGCTGCCCTTGAGCAGGGCCGCGATGTCGCGCATTTTTCCTTCCGGGCCGAGCAGGGCGGCGACCAAGCTCACGCGCTGACGCCGACGCGCCTCGATCGGCTCGACCGCCTGCGTGATCTGCTCGGCCAGTTCGCCCAGGCGCGCGCCGTGATGGCGCAGCGCGGCCTCGAATTGCTGTTCCAATAGCAGCAGCAAGGCGCAGTAGGCGGCCACGTCGTCGGCCACCCCGCGCAGCACGCGCGCCAGCGCTTGTTGGCGCGTGATGGCCGGCGCCCGGTTCATGTTTCGCCGCCGTGAAAACGCTGGATCAAGCCGGCCAGCTTGGCCGGGTCGAAGGGGAGTTCGCCCTTGGCCAGGGCGTCGCGCAACTGGGCCACCCGTTCGTGGTCCATCTCGGGCAGGGCGCGCAGCGCGGCCAGGGCCGGTTGCAGCACGGCCGATTGCAAGGGCGCCTGGGCGCCATCGGCGGCGCCGGGCGGGGCGGCCGGCGCGCCGGTCGTGGCCGCTTCGGCGCTGCGGGCCGGCGCGGCGGGATCGGCAGGGGCGCTGCCGGTGGAGATACGCATACGTTGCCCTCTTGATCTGGTGTTCAGTGTCATGTTAAACCGCGCCGCGTCGATATGCCATCGGCTTCGTTGTCGGGCCGCATCTGGTGTGGTCAGTTGGCATCGGAACGTCCTTTTTTCGGCACAAGCTTGTCGCGTAATTGCTTGATTTCCTTCACGCCCGGCACGCTGGTCTCGATCCCCGGCGCCAGGGTCTGGCCGTCGCTCATGCCGAACATGTCGGCGATGCTTTGCGCCTGGGCGCGCGTCAAGATCAAGATTTCGATGCGCCGGTTGACCCCGGCGGCCGCGTTTTTCACGTCCAGCGGCGCGCGGTCGGCCATGCCCACCACTTGCAGCACGCTGTCTTCGTGCATGCTGCCGGCCAGCAATTCGGAGCGCGCCGCCATGGCCCGGTTGCTCGACAGGGTCCAGTTGGAAAAGGCCGAATAACTGGTGGTCAGGTAGCGGATCGAATCGGTGTGGCCGACGATCAGCATTTGGTTGTTCATCTGGGCGAACAGGGGGCCCATCTGGCGCAGCAGCAGGCGGAAGCGCTCGGTCGGGTTCGAGCTGCCCAGCATGAACATGCCTTGACGGTCGGTGTCGTGCAGCATGACGCGCAAGCCATAAGGCGTGATCACCGATTCCAGGTTGCTGCTCAGGCCCGCCTCGGCGCTCATCTTGGTCAATGCGCGCGACAAGGCCGACAGGTCGGCCGGGGTTTCGTAACTGATGCGGCTTTCCTTGGCTTCCTTGCTTTCGCTGGCGCTGGCCTCGGCGCTGCTTTTTTTACTGCCGCTGGAGGCGGTGTTGCCGCTGCCGTTGCGTGGCATGGGGAAACGCTCGATCAAGCTGCCGCGCGGCCCGCCTTGCGATTCCGGCATCACTCCCTTGCCTTCGTCGAGCTTGCTGCCCTGGGCTTCGCGCATGATTTCCTTCATCGATTGCTGTTCGCGCGCGGCCATCAGCCACAGCACCAGGAACAGCGATAGCAGGGCCAGGCAAAAGTCGGCGAAGGCCACTTTCCAGGCGCCGCCGTGGGCTTCCTCGTCGTGCTTGCGGCCAGCCCGCTTGATGACCGCCTGTTCGTGTTTGTCATGCGGCTTTAGCACGGCGTTCTCCTGAGCGGCGCGGCGCGTCGTCGGCGGCCTCGGCGCCGCCGCCCTCGAGCGCGTTGATCCAGCTCTCCAGTTGGGCGAAGCTGGGCTTGATATTGAGTTGCACCAGGCGCCGGCCCGAGTCGATCGCCAGCAGCGGCGGTTTGCCGGCCACATGGGTCACCAGCACCACTTTCACGCATTCCATGGTCGAGCCTTCCTCGCTGACCAGTTGTTTCATCATATTGCACATCGGGTCCATCACCCCGTAGCAAAAAAAGATGCCGATGAAGGTGCCGACCATGGCCGCGCCCACTTTTTCCGAGATCACGGCGGCGTCTGCGCCGTCGGCCACCGAATTCATCGCCATCACGATGCCCAGCACGGCGGCCAGGATGCCGAAGCCGGGCATGGCTTCGGCGATCTTGTGCAGCGACTTGGACGGCTGCACCAGCTCGTCGTGGATGGCTTCCAGCTCCTGTTCCAGCACGCCTTCCAGCTCGTGGGCGTTGATCTTGCCCATAGCCATCAGCCGGAAATTGTCGACGATGAAGGACAGCAACTTCGGTTCCTCCAGCACCAGCGGGTAGCGCTGGAATAGCGGGCTTTCGCTGGGCGCCTCGACGTGGGCGTCGAGCGCCTTCAAGCCGCCGGCCGCCGTTTGCAGCAATTCGTACATCAGCAGCAGCAATTGGCGCTGGAATTCCGAGCCCATCTTCTTATGCGTGATGATTTTGCGGATCTGGGTCATCATTTCGGCCAGCACGTGCGAGGGATTGCCCAGCACCAGGGCGCCGGCGGCCGCGCCGATGATGATGATCAGCTCGACCGGTTGCCAAATCGCGTGCACCGTGCCGCCCATCATGGCGAAGCCGCCGAACACGCAGCTGAGAACGATTAAAATGCCGATGATGACCATGACGGTGCGCCTTTCCGCTTCATTGTGATGCCATTCATATAGTTGCCTTAAAAGTAAATTTCTTCCCGCGAACGGCGGCTTTGCTAGGCCCCGCCCAGCATGGCCTTCATCTTGCCCAGGGCCGCCTTGTTGAGCTGACAGACGCGGGCGTCGGTCAAGTCCAGCACGGCGGCGATTTCCTTGTAACTGAGTTCGAATTCGTAATACATCTGGATCACCCGCTGCTCGCGCTCGTCCAAGCCGCCCAGCGCCTGCTCCAGGCTGCGGCGCAGCATCAATTGGTCTTCGGGGCTGGGCGCGCTCTCGCCATTGCCCACCGTGTCTTGCAAGACTTCGTCGAAGCAGCCCATCAGTTCGGCATTCTCGGCCAGCAAGTGTTCCTGGTAAGCCTCGGCCGTCACGCCCAGGCCGGCGATGGTTTCTTGCTCGCTCGGTTCGCGCCCCAGGCGCCGGGTCAGGGCGCGCACCTGGTCGCGCAAGCGGTGGCTTTGCTGGCGCACCGTGCGCGGGCGCCAATCCTGGCGGCGCAGCTCGTCGAGGATGGCGCCGCGCACGCGCAAGCCGGCGTAGCTGCCGAAGGCGGCGTCCGGCTCGCCATAGCGGCGCAGCGCTTCCAGCAAACCCATCAAGCCGATCTGTTCCATGTCATCGCGGTCGACCGCGCCCGCCACTTGCGAGTTGAGCTGGCGCACGATGCGTTTGACCAGCGGCGCGTAAGCCAGCAAGTGGCGCTGTTCGTCGGCCGCGGTCAGTTGCGCCGCCGCCATGCCGCCGGCGTACTGCTGGGCATAGGCGTCGGTGTAATGCTCCGGATAAGCCACATCTTTTCCCACATTCGCTCCTGCGCTTCGGTGCCTAGATGCCACTGATTACTCGATGATGAGTTTGCCGATCATGACTTCGGAGAAGGGTTTTTCCGCCTTTTCCTTCTTGTAATGCTCTTCGAAGGCGTGGTTGATCAGCTCGGCATATTGTTCCACCGTCATGCCGGACGCCTTCTCGATCGAGTAACCGGCCAGGGCCTTCACGGCTATGCTGCGCAGCAAGGGCAAATGATCCTTGACCAATTTTTCCTTCTTCTCGGTGGTGGTGATCACCAGGTCGGTCGACAGATAATGCGATTCGCCGTCGTCCGGCCCGCGCCGCAGCATGATCACCACCTTGTCGAGCGTGATGTACTTATGTTCTTCCTTCTCGACCTTCTTTTCCTCCACCACGGCCGCGCCGCCGGGCGGCGTTTTGGGCCGCAGGAAATACCAGGCCGCGCCGCCCGCGCCGCCCAGCACCACCAACGCGATGACGATCAACTTCAAGTATTTCTTCATCTAGACTTTCTCCCGCTCGGGCAGGGCGAAGGTGGCGCGCGCGGTCTCGAGTTCGTGCTCGCTCAAGGCGCGGCCGGGGTCGTTTTGTTCCGGCTGGCGGCCCGATTGACGCCCGCGCGCGTCGCCGTCGGCCAAGCCGCCGCGCGGGGTGGCCGTGACGCTCACGCTGACCTCCCCGAATTGGCGCTGCGACAAATCTTGGCGCACGTTTTCGCCGATGGCTTGCAATTGGCGCAGCACGTCGCTGTTGGACGCGCTCAGATTCACTTGCAGCGCGCCGCTGGCATGCCGGATCGAAATGTCGATCCGGCCCAGCATGGGCGGTTCGAGCCGGATCACGGCGTGCTCGACGTTGCGTTGTAGTTGAATTTGCAAGCGGTCGCCCAAGGCGTCCTGGAGCGGCTGCTGCCACTGGGGCGGCGGCCCGGCCAGCTTGAGGCCGTCGCCCGCGTTGTCGTTGCCGGTCGGCATGGCGATGCTGAACGGCGCGGCGGGCGCGGGGGTGGCGATGGTGCCGGCCTCGGGCTTGGCGTTCTTGACGCTGCCATCTTGCGCGGGCGCGGGCGCGACCACGGCGACGGCGGAAGCGGCGCTTGCCGCGCCGACCTGGCGCGCGGCTGGCTGGACTGCGCGGCCGGCGGGCGCCGGCGCGGCCGGTGTGGTCAGCATCATGCCGGCCAGCAGACCGGCGACGGCGGGCGGGGCGCTGGTCGGGGTCGACATCGCCGCCTCGGCCGGTTTGTTGGTTTCCGCCGTGGCCGGCGAGGCGAGCGCGCCGTCGCTGCCGTCCGGCAGCGGGAAAGCCGCCGGCCGCGCGGCCGACCCGGAAGCCGGCGCGGCCGCGACCGGCACGCCTGGCAGCGCGGCCGCCAGGGGTGCGGCCGGCGCGGCGGGGTCGGCATCCGGTGCGCCGGATGGGACGAACGGGACCAACGGTACGAAACCGGCGCCGCGCATGCCGAGCGCGGCCGGGGCCGGCGCGGCGCGGCCGGCGCCTTCGCTCGCGCCGCCGGCGGGTGGAGACGAAGGCGAGGGCGGCGGCGCGGCCGGCAACAGCAGCGCCATCATCGGCATCGCCATGGCCGGCAAATCGGCCGCCGCGCTCGCGGGGGCGGCATCGGCGTCGCCTTCATCGGGCGCGCCGTCGTCCGGCGTGGCGGCCGCCTGGCCCTCGGCGCCGGCCGGGTCGGCCAGGCCGATCACTTGGGCGAACAGCGGCAACAGGCCGGCGCCGCCGGCGGCAGGCGCGAACCAGGCGGCGCCCGCGCCGGCCCCGCCTGTCTGGGGCGCGGCGTTGGCCGCCGGGGCGCTCTGCTTGCCGGCCGTGGCGGCCGGGGTGCTGCTCGAATTGATCATCATGCCGGGTTTCCGTCCAAGTCGCTGGCGTTATTGAGGGCGTAGGCGATCCAGCCTTCCTTGTTGGCTTGCATCTCGCTCAGTTGCACACCGAGTTTGTCTTTTTCTTGCGCACACAGCCGGCACGCGTCGCGGTGCGCCGCGCCCAGCGTGTCCAGGGCCGCCCGCTCCGGCCCGCTCCAGGGGCCGTGCGCGTGCAGCACCGGCAACTGCTGGGCCATCGAGCGCTCGGCCGCGGCCAGCGCCGCCCAGTCGCCGGCCGCGCTGGCGGCCGTCAACTGTTGGGCCAAGTCGCGCAAAGCCTGTTGCCTAGCCATGCTTGGCCTGCACGCCCAGCCAGCCTTGCTTAATGGTGAGCAGCAAACCGCTGACCTCGTCGATCATGCCCGGGTCGAGCTGCACGCCGGCCGTGTACAGGCGCGCGGCGCAATAGTCGTACAGCCGGGCCAGATTGGCGACCACCTCGCCGCCCTGTTCGAAGTCGAGCGAACTGGACAAGCCGTTGATAATTTCGACGCATTTGTCCAGGCTGATGGCTTTTTGCTCGAAACGGCGCCCCGTGATGTGGCCGCGGGCGCGTGCGAGCTCTTCCAGCAAGCCGTCGGTGAGCACCAGCACCAGCTCGACCGGCGTGGCGCGCGCCGTCTGGGCGTCCAGGTTGACGGAGTGGTAACTGCTGTAGGCATCGTGATTGAGCATGGTGGTCTCGCTTGAAAAATGGCCGGCGCGCCGCTTAGGCGGTGCCGCTGAACATGGCGTCGAACAGGCTGGTGTTCGACGCCATCTGCGACTGCAGGTTTTGCAGTTGGGTAAATTGCACCAGATAACGCTGGTAGGCGCTGTTGTACTGGCTGTCGAGCGCGGTTTGGCGCGTCTCCAGCGCGGTTTGCTGTTTGGTCACCGAGGTCTGGCGCTGCGTGATTTGGCCGTTGGTGCTGTTGCTCCACAAGGCCAGATACTTGTCGAGCGCGCCGGCCACCCCGGTTTGGGCGCCCAACGCGCTGCTGCCCATGATTTTGTCGAGGCCGTCGGGATTGCGCGTGAGCGCGGCGCTCAGCTTGGCGGTGTCGAGCGCCAGGGTGCCGTCGCGCTGGGCGGTGATGCCGAAGTTGGCCAGGGTCAGCCCGCCCACGCTTTGGCGGATGGTGCTCAGCATGCGGCTGGCCAGCACGCCGACCCCGGAATCGTGGGCGAAGGCGCCGGCCGCCACTTTCTTGCCGGGGTTGCCGGCCGCCGTCAAGCCGTCCAGCACCACCTTGAGTTTGTTGTAACCGTCGACGAAGGCTTGCACGTTGGCGTTGGTGGTGGCCGTGTCGGTGGCCACCGTCACGGTGACCGGGGTGTCGCCGGGCGCCATGGCCTTGGTGAAGCTTAATTTCACGTCGTCGATCACGGTGAAGGTGTTCGAGGCTTGCTCGATCTTGGTGCCGCTGGTCTGGGCGCCCAGCCACACCACGGCGTCCTGGGCCTGCACCACTTCCTTGTAGTTGCCGGGGTCGGTCAGCGCCGACTTCAAGGTGGCGTTGGCGACATTGGTGGCGTCCAAGGTCAGCTTGCCGGCCGCGCCGGTCTCGGCGGCGCTGAGCACCAGTTGCGACACGCCGCCGATGGTGACGATGGAGGCGGTCACCTTCGACAGATTGTTGGGCGCCTTGTTGATGGCGACGGCGATTTCCTTGGGCGTCAAGTTGCCGTCGCCATCGGCGTCGGCGCCGCTCAAGGCGACCGAGAAACTGGCGCCGCCCGCTTGCGTGATGTCCAGGCTGCCCGCGCCGGCGGCCGGGGTGGCGCTCAAGCCGGCGTACGACACCTGGCTGGCGGCGGCCAGCTTTTCGACGAAGAAGCTGTAACTGCCGGCGCTGGCGTTGGCGGTGGCGCTGGCGCTGCCGATCGCGCTGTTGCTGAAGGTGGCGGCCTGGGTCAGGAAACTTTTGCGGGTGGTCAAGGCGCTCAAGCTCGATTGAAAGCCCGACATGGCCGACTTCAGGCTGGCCAGCGCGCTCACCGTGTCGGCGGCGGTCTTGGTCTGGGCCGTGAGCAGGGTTTGCTGGCCTGCCGTGTAACTGGTGGCCAGCGAGGTGGCGGTGGTGACCGGGTCGTATTTGACGCCGGTGGCGGAAGTGGTGGCCATGTCGGACTCCTAGTGATGAGAAACGGGGTGTGCCTCAGTACAAGGCGACCGGCCGCGCTTCGCGCTGAAACAATTGCCGAAATAAATCATTTGAAGTGGCCCCGCAGCCATAATTGGGTGGCCAGCTCGTCTTGCCGCTTGCTGTCTTGACGCTGGTGCTCGCGCGCCGCGTCCTTTTGTTTTTGGGTCAACACCTGGTCCAGCGCCTCGCGCTTGGCCCAGGCCGCGTTCAAGGCGCGCTGCGACACTTCCATGGTCGCTTCGTGCAGGCTCAGGTCGGTTTGATGGGTGGCCGCCAGTTGCAGCACCGCCTGCTTGTAATTGCCGCAATTGACCGACAGCGCCAGCGGCAGCGCGCCGCTGGCGCCGCTGGCCGCGCACAAGCCGTTCAAGCGCGCCAGATTGGTTTGATAGCGCTCGCGCAAGGCGGTCTGGGCCGCCATGTCGCTTTGCAGCCGGTCCACTTCAGTGCTGCGCAGGGTGACCAGGGTGGTCAGGCTGCTGATCGTCTGTGACTGTTTCATGCCATCATCTTTTCAAGTTGGTCCACGCACGGTTCCAGCGGCGCCGCTTCCTTGGTGCCCTGGCATAAAAAAGCCTCGATGGCCGGTTGCAGCCGCACCGCGTGGTCGGTCACCGGATCGGCCCCCGGCACGTAGGCGCCCAGCGGGATCAGGTCGCGCACCCGGGCGTGGCGCGCCAGCGCCGCCTTGAGCGCGCGCGCGGCCAGCTGGTGCGGCGCGGCGATCACTTGCGCCATGCAACGGCTGATGGAGGCGGCGATGTCGATCGCCGGGTAGTGGCCGCGCTCGGCCAATTCGCGCGTGAGCACGATGTGGCCATCGAGGATGGCGCGCGCGGTGTCGACCACCGGGTCTTGCTGGTCGTCGCCCTCGGCCAGCACGGTGTAGATGGCGCTCATGCTGCCGTGCGGGTTTTCGCCGTTGCCGGCGCTCTCCACCAGTTGCGGCAGGGCCGAAAACACGGACGGCGGATAACCCTTGGTGGCGGGCGGCTCGCCCAGCGCCAGCGCCACCTCGCGCAGCGCCATGGCGTAACGGGTCAGGGAATCGACCAGCAGCAACACGTGCTTGCCCTGGTCGCGGTAATGCGCCGCGATGGTGTGGCACAGCTCGGTCGCCATGATGCGCATCAAGGGCGATTCGTCGGCCGGGGCGATCACCAGCACGGCCTTGCGCAAGCCTTCCGGCCCCAGCGACATGTCGACGAATTCGCGCACCTCGCGCGAGCGCTCGCCGATCAAGCCGACCACCACCACGTCGGCCACGGTTTGGCGCGTGATCAAGCCCAATAGCACGCTCTTGCCCACCCCGCTGCCGGCCATCAAGCCCACGCGCTGGCCCTTGCCCAGGGTCAGCATGGCGTTGATGGCGCGCACTCCCACGTCCAGCGGTTCGTGCACCGGCTGCTTTTTCAGCGGATGGACACGGGGCGGAACCAGGTCGAGTTGCATCTCGCCGCCCAGCCGGCCCAGCTCGTCGATCGGTTCGCCCAGGCCGTTGACCATGCGGCCCAGCCAGGACGGGCCGATTTGCAGGCTGGCCCGCTCCGGCGAGGGCAGCACGCGCGCCCCGGTGGTCATGCCGACCGCCTTTTTGAACGGCATCAGGAAAGAGAGTTTGTCGCGAAAGCCCACCACTTGCGCCTCCAGCCACTGGCCGTCCACGGTTTCGATCTGGCAACGCTGACCCGTATGCATCTGGCAACCGGCGCTTTCCAGCAGCAAGCCCGAGGCGCCCACCAGGCGGCCGGTCGGGGTGGCCACTGGGACGGCCCCGATTTCCAGGCTGCGCAGGGTGTCGGCGATCACGATTCGACCCCCTCGTCGGCGTGCTCGGCGGCCAGTTGCAGATGGCTGCTCACTTGTTCCATGCAGGCGGCCAGGCGCTGATGGCAGCCGGCGTCGACCTCGTTGTCGCCGGCCTTGATGCGGCATTCGCCGGCGTCCAGGCGGGCGTCGGCGATCAAGTTCCAGCGCTTGGCGCGCTTGGGGTCCAGTTCGCTGATGCGTTTTAATTCCTCGGGATTCAAGAACACGTCCACTTCCTCGCGCGTGGGCGGCATCGAGGCCAGGGTTTCGTCCACCAGGGCCAGCAGTTGCACCGGTTGCAAGGCCAGCTCGGCCCGGATCACCTGGCGCGCCACCTTGGCCACCAGGTCCACCACTTCCTTGCGCTGGGCGGCGCGGTAATCGGCGCGCACCTGGCGCAGGTGCTTGAGGATGGCGTCCACCGGGCGCGCCAGCTTGTCGAAGGTGAGCAAGGTTTCCTTGCGGCCTTCCTCGCGCCCGTGCAACACGCCGTCGCTGTGGCCCTGGTCGAAGCCGTCTTGCTGGCCGCGCGTGAGGCCCAGTTCGTAGCCGTCGCGCTGGCCCTGCTCGAAACCCTGGGACACCGAGGCTTGCCAATTGCCGCCGCCATCGTCGGCGTGCTGGCCGGAGGCGATCAGTTGCGACAGGGGCGGGAAGCGGTAGGGGCGGAAGGGTTTCATTCGACCACCGTTTCGGCGAACAATTGGATTTCGATCTCGCCGGCGTCGGCCAAGCCCTTGACGGTGACCATGATCTCCTGCCGGGTTTGCTCGATGCGGCTCAGCGGCACCGGGCCGGAGCGGCGCATCATGTCCTCGAAGCTTTGCGCTTGGCGGCGCGGCATGGTTTTCAAGATGGCGTCGCGCACGGCCGGCTCGGCGCCCTTGAGCGCGATCGCCCATTGTTCCAGCGGCACGTCTTCCAGGATGCGGCCGATCGCCACGTCGCTTTGGCGCGACAAAATGAAGAAGTCGTACATCGACAGCTCGATCTCGGCCACCACCTCCGGGTCGTGCGCGCGCAGCAGTTCGACCATGGTGGCGCGGTCGCCCGGCAGCCGGTTCAAGATTTCGGCCACCTGGCGGATGCCCTCCACGCTGGTGCTTTGCATGTCGAGCGTGCCCAGGCAGCGGCCCACCAGTTCGTCCAGCTCGACCAGCAACTCGCGGTCGATCTCGTCCAACCGGGCCAGGTTCAGCAACACCAGGTCGCGCCCCTCCAGCGGCAGCGCGTCGAGGATTTGGCCGGCCAGGGAAGGCGGCAAGAAGGCCAGGAACACCGCTTGCATCTGCACGTGCTCGTTGGCGATGTATTCGGCCAGCCACTTGGGCGAGGCCCATTGCAGGCGCGCCATCTTGGGGCGGATGGCGTCGCCGTAGATGCTGTTGAGCACGCTATTGGCGATATCGCTGCCCAGCGCCATGTCGAGCGAGCGCTTGAGGTAGCTGCGCGAGGCGCCGTGCACCCCGCTTTGCTGGCGGTAATCGTCGAAAAAGGTTTGCATCGCCACCTTCACCGACTCGACCTTGATGCCGCTCATGCGCGACATCACCTGTGTCACTTCCAGCAATTCCTCGCGCGACAGGCAGCGCAGCACGGCGGCGGCCGGCTCCTCGCCTATGCTCAGCAGCACGATGGCGGCTTGCTCGACCGGCGTCAAGCCGGCTTCGGGGGCGGCGCCGTCGTTCGGGTTAGTGAGTTCGGCCATTTTTTTGCATCCATTGTTTGACGACTTCGGCGACCCGTTCGGGTTCCTTTTCGGCCAATACCTTGAGGTGATCGACCATCACATCGACGGCCGAGCCGGCCGGCGGCAAATCGTAGTTCTCCAGCAAAGGCACCACCGGCATGCGGGCCGCGATGGGCGCGGCGCCCGGCAGGGCCGGGGCGTGGCCGTAACTGGCCCCGGCCGCCGACGCGTTGCCGCCCGCCCCGTGCGGCTGGGCGTGGGCGCCGGCGTGGGCCAGGCGCGGATCGCCCTGGCGCATGCCGGCGGCGGCCGGATCGGGGCTCAAGCTCAGGGTCAGCAGGCGCAGCAGGGGGCGCACGATCAGCAAAAAGCCCAGCACCGCGCCGACCAGGTAGAGCAGCTTGCCGCTGGCGTCGACCACGGTGTCGCGTTCCTGCCACCATTGGGTGGGCGCGAGCTTGGGGGGGAAACCGAGGGCCGACACGCTCAGGTTGTCGCCACGGGCGGCGTCGATGCCCAAGCCGCTGCGCAACATTTTTTCGATATTGCCCAGCTCGGCCGCGCTCCAGCCATTTTTCGGGGTGGGCGCGGCGGCGCTGTTGAGCACCACCGCCACGCTGAGTTTTTGCAGGCGGCCGCGGCTGCGTTTGATCTGGGTGATGCTGCGGTCGTAGGCATATTGGCGCGAGGTGGCGTTCTTGCGCGCGCTGCCGTCGTTGGCGTTGGCGGCCTCGCCCCCTTTGCCGGCCTCGGCCGGGGAGGGGGCCGGCACGGCCGCTTGCGGCGGCCGGTTGCTCAAGGTGCCGGGCACGCCCATGGCGACCCGGTTGCGGTCTTGCTCTTCGCGCATGGCTTCGCTGGTCACCTTGGGCGTCTCGCCGTATTTTTCCAGCGTTTCGTCGACCCGGTCGTTGTCGACGGCGGCCGTGACGCTGAGCTTGAAGTTGTCGTCCCCGATGACCGGTCCCAGCAGCTCGCGCACGTTGCGCCGGATGTCGTCCTGGATATGTTTGGCGTTGTCGTTGCCGCCGCCGCCGTCGAAGCCGTCGGCCAGGTCCAGATGGGCCGACAGGTAGTTGCCGGCCTGGTCGATCAGGCTGACCCGGGCCGGCGCCAGGCTGGCCACGCTGCCCGACACCAGGTTGACGATGGCGGCGATCTGTTCCGGACCGAGGTTGCGGCCCGGCTTGACGGCCACCACCACCGAGGCCGAGGATTTATCGCCGTCGCTGGAGACGAAGGAGGTCGACTTGGCGATCGACAGGTGGACCCGGGCCGAGCCGATCGCGTCCAGGCTCATGATCGATTGCGCCAGCTCGCCCTCCAAGCCGCGCCGGAAGCGCACGTCTTGCACGAATTGGCTCACCCCCAGCGGATCGTTCTTGTCCATCAACTCCAAGCCGGCCGGCAACTGGGCCGTCACGCCCTTGGCCGCCAGCAACATGCGCACCCGGCCCAGACTGGACTCGGGCACCAGCACCTGGCCGCTGTCGGGATGCAGGCGGTAAGGGATGTGCTCGGCGTCCAGGGTGGCCATCATGTCGGTCACGGCCACTTTTTCGCGCGCGCCGAAGACCGGCTTGTAAGCCGATTGGTCGTGCCAAAAATACATCAAAACCATGGCCGTCACCCCGACCGCCAGCATCACCAGGGGTAGCAAGGTCTTGAGCACGGCCGGCGAGGGCGCGGACAGGGCGCCGGGCGCCCAGCGCGAGAAAGTCGATTTCAAATTGGTGATCACGTCATGTGCTTTCGCGGATGCAAACGGTGGGGATGGCGCGCATCACAGCGGCAGTTTGATCAATTCGTCCATCGCGCCCATGACTTTGTTGCGTACTTGCATCAGCATCGAAAACGACAGGCTCGCTTGCTGGCTGGCCAACATCGCGCCGATCAAGTCGTCGCTCTGGCCGCTGTCGACCTCGTTCATTTGGCGCGCCGCGTCGCGGTCGGCCAGATTGACCTTGCCCAGGGCGTCTTGCATGCTTTGCGTAAAGGAGAAGCCGCTCTCGGCCGGCTGGCCGACCGGCGCGGGCGCGGCCGGGGCGATGGCGGCGCCGGCCAGTTCTTGCGCATCGTTGCGCAACATCGCCAGATCGGCCCGCACCAAGCCCGCCATTTCGATCGCCATGATGTTCTCCGCTATGCGGCCGGGGCCGCGCATGTGGTCACAGTGGCCAGTCCCGCGCCCCATTCATATTAGGAAATAAATCGCCGCGCCGCAGGAAAAAATCACGCCGCCATTCTGTGGTCGCCGGTAATAAAGCGGGTCGGTGGCGCTTAAAGCAAGCACTACCGAATCAATATTTTTACATAGTTATTGCGCGTAAAAAATCCGATTCGTGCATTTGATGTTTCCCTGCAACAAAAAAAATAGGTGGTGGGAATGTCACACAAGTCGCGATAAAAAACACTTTAAAATCAGTCAACTAAGTGACAATGTCACGAACTTTACTTAATCGTCAAGGCGCGTATCGTTATATGCAAGATTGCATAAAGATTCCATCAATAGACCATGCCCCGTGGCTTTTCGTATTGATTTAATGCAATGCGTTCTATTTCATTTCAGGTTTACTACCGAACTGCTCTTACTTTAAGTTACGATTGCCATACGGACCGTTTCCATATCAAAGCATGCGCTTGAATTGTTTTACCGCCGTATCATTTTTAAAACGTGTTGGGGATCGCGACCGGAGCCGAGCAGCATGACCCAGATAAGCAAACCGGCCGATGGCGCCGCTCTTCAAGTGCTCGATCCCTGCCTGCTGGGACGGCCGGTGCATTTGTTGCCCAGGTTCGCCGCGCAACTGCGCGAAGACTTGACGCTGGCGCTGCGCCAACCGATGAACCGGCGCTACTGGGGACCGTTCCAGATCGCCGCTGTCGCCTTCGCCCGCGTCGACGGCAGCGAGGAACCGGGCCGCTGGCTCCAGTTTTCGGTGGCGCCCGGCCATGTCGGCTTCGCGCTCGAACGCAAGATGCTGTTGTGCGTGCTCAACTACCGTTACGGGCGCAGCGGCGCCAAGCCCAGCCCGCCTCCCGACCCGGCCACGGTGCGCGTCACGGCCACCGAGGAAAGGCTTTCTGTTGTATTGGGACAACAGCTGGCCGCCACCCTGGCCATGCGGGTGCGCGCTAACCTGGCTGGCTGGGGCAAGGGCGGCGCCGGGGCCATCGCCGACCTCAAGGCGCTGCCCGGCGAGGTGCCGGCGCGCGGCAGTTGGGTGATCGCCGTCACGCTGGACGCGGGCGCGGGCGCGGGCGCCGTGGCCGGGGCCGCCGCCGCCGAGGCGACCGGCGACGCCGCGCCCGCGGTCCAGGGCAAGTTTTGGTTCTCGCTCGACAAGGCGGTCATGACCGACGTCTTGCACGGCTTGTTGCCCGAGCGCGCGCAAGCCAAAAAATCGCTAGGCGGCGCGCGTCCGCTGGCGGCCCGTCTGCAAGTGACGCTGGAAGGCCGCATGGTGAGCAAGGAAGTGGCGCTGGGCACCTTGTTCGATTTGCGCGTCGGCGACGTCATTCCGATCAGCCTGAGCCGCACCGATGTCTTGTTGGCCGAATCGCGCTTGTTCACGGCGGCCGTATCCGAACACAAGGGCAAGCTCTGCCTCACCTCTTTCGAAGATGCCGATTAATGATGAATATGAACGATAGCAAGCCAGCCGACGAATTGCTCGACGACCTGTCCGACGAGATGATCATCGACCAGGTCAGCGATGTGAGCGACTTGACCAGCCCGCGCACCCGGCGCGACCTGCCCCAGATGATGCGCAAGATTCCGGTCACGCTGACGCTGGAGGTCGGCTCGGCCAGGATCTCCCTGCAAGAGTTGATGGCGATCGGGCCGGATAGCGTGATCGAGCTCGACGTGCTGGCCGGCGAGCCGCTCACCATCAAGGTCAACGGCACCCCGATCGGCCGCGCCGAAGTGGTGGTGGCCGGCGAGAACTACGGCCTGAAGGTGATCGACCTGGACGGGCTCAATCTCGACATGATGACCGCATGAGGGGGGCCGGTGCCCGCCCGGGCCGGCGCGCGGCGGTCGGCGCCGCGCTGTCGCTGAGCGTGCTATTGGCGCTGCTGTTATATGGCGGCGCGGCCGGGGCGGTCGATTTGCTGGCCGGCATCGTGCCCGGTGCCAAGACCGAATTGACGGTCAAGACCCAGATCCTCTTGATCATGACCTTGCTCGGGCTGCTGCCCGTGATGGTCATGATGATGACCAGCTTCACCCGCTTCGTGATCGTGCTCTCGCTGCTGCGCCAGGCGCTGGGCTTGCAGCAAGGTTTGCCGAACCGCATCGTCACCGGCGTGGCCCTGATCCTGACCCTGCTGGTGATGCGCCCGATCGGCGACCAGGTCTGGAGCGAAGCCTTCGTACCCTACGACCAGGACAAGATCGGCCTGGAGCAAGCCTTGAAAATCGCCGCCGTGCCGGTGTCGCGCTTCATGCTGGCCCAGACCAGCAAGGCGGCGCTGGCCCAGATCGCCCATCTGGCGGGCGAGCCGGCCGCCACCTTGCCCAAAGACCACGCCTTCACCGTGAAACTGGCCGCCTTCGTGCTGAGCGAACTCAAAACCGCGTTCCAGATCGGTTGCATGCTGTTCATCCCCTTTTTGATCATCGACCTGGTGGTGTCCTCGGTGCTGATGGCGATGGGCATGATGATGCTCTCGCCGCTGGTGATTTCCTTGCCCTTCAAGTTGCTGCTGTTCGTGCTGGTGGACGGCTGGACCCTGACCGTCAACACCCTGGTCACCAGCGTACAGGCGTTCTGATGCTCACGCCCGACATCGCCGTCGACCTGGTCACCGAATCGTTGCACATCGTGATGGTGATGGTGCTGGTGCTGGTGGTGCCGGGCTTGATCACCGGCTTGCTGGTGGCGCTGTTTCAGGCCGCCACCCAGATCAACGAGCAAACCCTGAGTTTTTTGCCGCGCCTGCTGGTGACCCTGCTGGCCGTGATATTGGCCGGGCGCTGGATGGCCGGCTACCTGATGGATTTTTGCGTCTCCATTTTTCAGCGCGCGGCGACCCTGGTCGGCTAGCGCGTCAACCCGGCCGCGAGGTGGCGCATCGATGGAACAGCTGTTGAACCAATTGCCCCACCTACTGTCGGCCCTGTGGTGGCCGTTTTGCCGGGTCATGGCCATGCTCACCGCCGCCCCGGTGGTGGGCGACGCCATGGTGCCGGTGCCGGTGCGGGTGTTGCTGTCGCTGGTGCTGGCGGTGCTGATGCTGCCGTTGACCGAAGGC
This sequence comes from Janthinobacterium sp., assembly GCA_043787615.1. GTDB lineage: Bacteria > Pseudomonadota > Gammaproteobacteria > Burkholderiales > Burkholderiaceae_D > Janthinobacterium. The sequence goes on from JAYVUV010000060.1 coordinate 19,266, forward strand.
GGCCCGGCGATCGATCCGTTTTCCCTGCACGCGGTGGCGGCCACGGTGGAGCAAGCCGTGATCGGCGGCGTGCTGGGCCTGGCGTTCCACTTCAGCATGTCGGTGGTCGCCGTGCTCGGCTACCTGGTGTCGAGCCAGATGGGCTTTTCGATGGCGGTCATGAACGACCCGATGAACGGCACCTCGTCGGACGTGGTCTCGGGCTTGCTGTCTATCCTGAGCATCATGGTGTTTTTCGCCATCGACGCCCACCTGGTGATCGCCGGCGTGATCGGCGCCAGCTTCCGGGCCTGGCCGCTGGGCGGGGGCTACGGCCCGCTGCTCCTGCAAACGGTGGCCTACAACGCGGCCTGGATCTTCGCCGCCGCCATGCTGCTGGCCATTCCGATCGTGTTCTCCACCCTGGTGGTGCAACTGGGCTTCGGTTTCCTGAACCGGGTGGCGCCTTCGCTCAATTTATTCGCCCTGGGCTTTTCCGTGATCACCCTGTTCGGCATCGTGATGCTGGTGCAAGTGGTGCGCTTCATTCCCGAGCATTACATCGGCATGAGCAATCAGGTGCTGGAAATGCTGCGACAGCAAATGCGGATGGCGGCCCATGGCTGAACCGAGCGGCGGCGACAAAACCGAAAAGGCGTCTCAGCAGAAACTGAAGAAGTCGCGCCAGGAAGGGCAGGTGGTGCGCTCGCGCGACTTGGCCACCGCGCTCGGCATTCTGGTCAGCCTGAAATTGTTCGTCTGGCTGCTGCCCGGCTACCTGCTCGACTTTCGGCTCCTGTTCGCCATGGTGTTCTTGCCGCTGGACGGCGAGGGCGGCATCGATAACGCGCTCTCGACCGTGTTCACCGGCGCCCTGGCGCTGCTGATCAAGATGGTGCTGCCCCTGTTCGTGGTGCCGCTGGCGGTGGTGCTGGGCGGGTTGGTGCCGGGCGGCTGGGTGATCAGCACCAGCCATTGGCAACCCAAGTTCGAGCGCCTCAGCCCGGCCAAAAACCTGGGCCGGCTGGTCTCGCCCAAGCACGGATTCGAGGTGCTGACCTCGCTGGCCAAGGCCGGGGTATTGTGTTCGGTGTTGGTGCATGTGGGCCGCTCGGGCGTGCGCGCCTACACCGGCTTGCAGCGTCTGGCCTTGCAGGACGCCATGTTGCAGGGCGCCGCCCTGATGCTGGACGGCTTGATGGCGATGGTGGCCGTGTTCGTCATCTTCGCCGTGATCGACGTGCCGGCCCAGGCCTTCTTTTTCGCCCGCAACCAGCGCATGAGCAAGCAGGATGTGAAGGAGGAGCACAAGACCAGCGAGGGCCGGCCCGAGGTGCGCCAGCGCATCCGTCAGCTTCAGCATCAAATGGCGCGCCGCAGCGTGCGCAAGACGGTGCCGACGGCCGACGTGGTGATCGTCAATCCCGAGCATTACGCGGTGGCCCTGAAATACGACGAGCACCGCGCCGAGGCGCCGTTCGTGGTGGCCAAGGGCATCGACGAGATGGCCCTGTACATCCGCCGGGTGGCCGAGGAGCACGGAGTCGAGACCCTGGTGCTGGCGCCGCTGGCGCGCGCCATCTACCACACCAGCCAGGTGCACCAGCAAATTCCGGCCCAGTTGTACCAGGCCGTGTCGCAAGTGCTCAATTATGTGTTGCAGTTAAAGGCATTCCGCAGCGGCCGGCGCACCGTGTCGCCGCCATTTCTCAACGAGGTGGCGGTGCCGCCTCATCTTAGCGAGGTCGCGCCGACATGAATTTCCTGAACCGGGTGGTCCTGGAGCTGCGCCGGCACAAGTTCGCCACGCCGCTGTTCCTGCTGGTGATCCTGGCGATGATCATCTTGCCGCTGCCGCCGGTGCTGCTCGACGTCTTGTTCACCTTTAACATCGTGCTGGCCCTGATCGTGATCCTGGTCAGCGTCTCGGCCCGGCGCCCGCTCGACTTCTCGGTGTTTCCGACTGTGATATTGGCCACCACCATGATGCGGCTGACCCTGAACGTGGCCTCGACCCGGGTGGTGCTGCTGCACGGCCACCAGGGCACCAACGCGGCCGGGCAGGTGATCGAAGCGTTCGGCAACGTCGTCATCGGCGGCAACTTCGTGGTCGGCCTGGTGGTGTTCGTGATTTTGATGATCATTAACTTCGCGGTGGTGACCAAGGGCGCCGAGCGCATCTCGGAAGTGTCGGCCCGCTTCACCCTGGACGCCTTGCCGGGCAAACAGATGGCGATCGACGCCGACTTGAACGCCGGCTTGATCAACCAGGAAAAAGCCCAGGCGCGCCGGCTGGACGTGGCTTCCGAAGCCGATTTCTACGGCGCCATGGACGGCGCCTCCAAGTTCGTGCGCGGCGACGCCGTGGCCAGCATCCTGATCCTGATCATCAATATGGTGGGCGGGGTCGCGATCGGCGCCTTGATGCACGACTTGTCCTTCGGCGACGCCTTCCGCCAGTACGCGCTGCTGACCATCGGCGACGGGCTGGTGGCGCAGATCCCGGCCCTGCTGCTATCGGCCGCGGCCGCCATTCTGGTGACCCGCATCAGCGATTCGGGCGACTTCGAGCAGCAAGTGGCCAGCCAGGTGCTCACCTCGCCGACCGTGATCTTCAGCGCCTCCGGCATGATGGTGGTGCTGGCCTTGATCCCGGGCATGCCGTGGCTGATGTTCATGACCTTCGCCGCCGTGCTGGCGTTCGTGGCCTGGCGCTTGACCAAGCAAATCAAGGCGCCCGACAACGCCAACCTGGCCGCCATCGAAGCCGCCCTGCGCGAGGAGCGCGCGCCCGACCTGGAGTGGCACAACCTGCCGGCGGTGCAGCCGTTGTCGGTGGCGCTCGGTTACAAATTGGTCAGCATGATCGACAAGGCCCAGGGCGAGCCGCTCAACAAGCGCATCAAGGGCGTGCGCCAAAGCCTGAGCGAATCGATGGGGCTGCTACTGCCGCCGATCTGGGTGCGCGACGACCTCTCGCTCAAGCCCTCGCAATACGCCATCATGCTCAGCGGCAGCGTGGTGGCCCTGGCCGAAGTGATGCCGGACCACTTGATGGCGATCCCGTCGCCCACGGTGTACGGCCAGATCGACGGCATTCCCGGCATCGAACCGGCCTACGGCATGCCGGTGACCTGGATCGCGCCGGGCCAGAAATCGCACGCGCTGGGGCTCGGTTACCAAGTGATCGAGGCGCCCAGCGCGATCGCCACCCACGTCTCGAAAATGGTGCGCGAATATTTGCCCGAATTGTTCCGCCACGAAGACGTGCCGGCCCTGCTGGAACGCTTGACGGCGCTCTCGCCCAAGCTGGCTGGCGCGCTCGACAAGGCCTTGAGCCACACCCAGTTGCTGCGCGTGTTCCGGGTCTTGCTGGCCGAGGGCGTCTCGCTGAAGGACATCGTGCCGATCGCCACCACCTTGCTCGACAGCGCCGAGAGCACCAAGGACCCGATCCTGCTGGCGGCCGAGGTGCGCTGCGCGCTGCGGCGCCAGATCGTGGCCGGCTTGTTCGGTCAAAAGATGGAAATGCTGGCGTTTAATCTGGGCGGCGAGCTGGAAAACATGCTGCTCGGTTCGCTCAATCAAGCCCGCCAGGGCGGCAAAGTGGTGCTGGACAATTACCC
>JAYVUV010000061.1:0-4585 GCA_043787615.1 Janthinobacterium sp.
ATTGGAAGCCTTACGGTGCCGGCGCGACGTTCACGCCGCCGCGTGCTGGCGCGCCGCGCGCTTGATCGATTGGGGCGGCACGCCGAAGGCGCGGATGAAGGCGCGTCGCATGCGCTCGGGATCGGAAAAACCGTTTTCGCGCGCCACCACGTCGATCGGGTGGGTGCTGTCCTCGATCATCGAGCGGGCCGATTCGACCCGCAGCGTTTCGACCGCCTTGGCCGGCGACTGTCCGGTTTCGATGCGGAAGGCGCGGCTGAACTGGCGCCGGCTCAGATTGGCCGCCTCGGCCAGCTCGTCGACCGTCAAGGCCTTGTGCAGGTTGCGCTTGGCGTAACTGAGCGCGTTTTGAATCCGGTCCGACTTCGGTTCCAGTTCGAGCAGGGCGGAAAACTGCGACTGGCCACCGCTGCGGCGGTGATACACCACCATTTTTTTGGCGATGGCGCGGGTCGCGGCCAGGCCCAGGTCCTTTTCCACCAGGGCCAGGCTGAGATCGATACAGGCGGTCATGCCGGCCGAACTCCAATATTGGTCGTCGTTGATGAAGATGCGGTCTTCCTCGACCCGGGTCTTGGGATAGAGACGCTGCAGCTCGCGCGCCTGGTGCCAGTGGGTGGTCACCTTGCGGCCGTCCAGCAGTCCCGCCTCAGCCAACAAAAAAGCGCCGGTGCAGATGCTGGCGGTGCGGCGCGAGCCGGCGCTGGCGGCGCGCATGAAGTCGAGGAAGGCGGGCGAGGATACGATCACGCTCATGCCGCCGGCCACCATCAAGGTGTCGAAATCGTGGCGCGCGAAGGGCGCGGTGTCGATCGCGACCCCGGAGGAGCTGGTCACCGAGCCGCCGTGCTCGGAGAGCATGGCGACTTCGTAATGCGGCCCGCCCGGCAACAGGTTGGCCACTTCGAACACGGTGACGGCGGCCATATCGACGATCTGGAAGCCGGGAAAAACAACGAAGCCGATGGTTTTGTGCATACTGTCTCGAAACGAGGTAAACATGGGATGCGGGACAGTGTCCACCTTGGTCATCGGCTTGTCAACCATCGGCGCCGATTAGCCGATCAGTGTTGCAGCCCGATCCACACCGCCTCGGATGGTGGATAGCCTCTGGTCAATTCCAGGAACACGGTTTTGGTGAAGGTCGGGAAGCGTGGATCGACGCCCGTGTCCGGCAGGGCTTGCAACACTTCTTCCAGGGTTTTGTTTTGTTCCACCATCGCCTTGACGGCGGCACGGCGCTGTTCGGCGTCGCGCAAGCGGGCGCGTAACTTGTCCTTGCTCTCGATCGCGCCATGGCCCGGCACGTAGGTGTCGGCGTTTAGCTCCAGCAAGGTTTTCATGGTGGCGATCCAGCCCAGCGAGGACCCGCCGGTGTGGATCACGGGGAAGGCCGCGTTGTTGACCAGGATGTCGCCCGCGTAGACCACTTTGTGGGCCGGCAGGTACACCATCAAATCGGCGGCGGTGTGGGCCGGCGCCACATGGATCAGCACCATGGGGATGCCGTCGACCACTTTTTGCTGGAAGTCGCCGACCGAATTGGTGGGCAGATGATTGGCCAGCGCGGCATACAGGGGGCCGTTGACCGGGCCGCCGTTCAGGTCGGCGATCGAGGCTTCGATGATGGTTTTAACGTTTTCCTGAGCACTGATGGTGGCGCCGGCCGGGAAGGCCGGCAAGCCGCCCACGTGGTCGGGATCGGCGTGGGTCAGCACGATTTGCTTGACCGGCTTCAAGCTCACCTTGGCGATGGCGTACAGTTCTTGTTGCGCCCCGGCCGTGGAACGCTGGGCATCGATGGCCAGCACGCCGGTGTTGCCGACCACGAAGCCGGTGTTGGAAATGCCGCCCGAGACCCAGTAGGCGCCGCCTTTCAAGGCGTGGACCGACAGCGCCGGATTTTGATCCTGGGCGAAGACCGGCGTGGCGAAGGCGCAAGCGAGCGCCAGGATGGACAGCGAGGCGGGCAGGGCGCGCGAGCGCGATGGAGCGGATGCGGTGGTCATCGACATTTCCTTTAAAAATGGTTATCATGGGAACTACTTACAAATTACAAAAATTGTATTTTGTAATTAAGTCCAAGTCAAGGAGATTGTTGGCATGCCCCGTACCGGAATGTCCGCCGATGAAATTCGCGTCAAGGCGATCGACGCCACCTTGGCGCGCATGCGTGTGCACGGTTTTGAAAAAGTGCGCCTGAGCGATGTGGCCAAGGATTTGAACGTGAGCCACGCCGCGCTGTATGTGCACTTCGCCGACAAGGCCGCGCTGCTCGACGCGGTGACCGAGCGGTGGCTGATCCGGGAGCGCGCGGAGCTGGACCTGTTGTGCCAGGCGCCGGGCGAGGCGCGTCAAAAGATCGTGGACTGGTTCGTTTGGCGTTACCAGGCGAAACGCGAACGCGCGCTGGGCGATCCCGCGCTGTATCACGCCTTCGACGTGGCGGTGTCGATGGAGAAGCCGTTCGTGCGGACCCATCTGACGTTGATCCGGGGTCAGCTGCTGGGCTTGGTGCGCGACGCCGCCGGCACGCTGGGCGGCGCCACGCCGGAACATCAGGCCGGCTTGCTGTTCGAGGCGATGTGCGCGTTCCGTCACCCCAAGCTGGTGGCCGAGCACGCCGCCGAGGACCGCGAGGGCTTGCTCAGGCAACTGCTTGATGTCTTGTTCGCGGGCATGGCCGGCGGCGCGGCCCGGCGCGACTAGGGCGCGGCCGGCGAGTCAGGCGAAAAAAAAGCCATCGGAGCGATCCGATGGCTTTTTTTATGTGTGTTAAGGCCGCGTGGCGCGCCGCGGGCGACGCGCCGTGTTCGCTTAACGGTCGCCGAAAGTGCGGCGCGCGCCGTCGGCGCCACGCGGGTTGGAGCCCTTGTAGCCGCCGCCGGCGCTCGGTGCGCCATCTTTACGCGGCGCGCCCGGTTTGCTGAAGGTGCGTTGGCCCGGTTTGGCCGCGCTGGTGCGGTTGTCGCCCGGTTTCCAGCTGCCTGGACGCGCGGTCGAACGCGGCGCCGAGGCGGTTTTCTTCGGCTCGAAACCTTCGATCACGTTGACCGGGATCAGTTGCTTGGTGAAGCGCTCGATCCGTTTGACGTTCATGCCTTCGGCGTGGTTGACCAGGGAAATGGCCAGACCGTTGCGGCCGGCGCGGCCGGTGCGACCGATGCGGTGCACATAGTCTTCCGGGAACTTCGGCAAGTCGTAGTTGAACACGTGGGTGATGGTGGGCACGTCGATGCCGCGCGCGGCGACGTCGGTTGCCACCAGCACTTTGACCTGGCCGCGGCGCATACCGTCCAGGGTGCGGTTGCGCGCGCCCTGATGCATGTCGCCGTGCAAGGCGGCGGCCGAGAAGCCGGCGATGTTCAAACGGTCGGCGATGGTGTCGGCGTCACGCTTGGTGGCGGTGAAGACCACGGCTTGGTCGAGCGATTCGTCGCGCAGCAGATGGTCCAGCAGGCGATTTTTGTGCGACAGATCGTCCACGAAATGCACGCGTTGGACGATGTTTTCGTGCTTGCTCGACGAACCGGCGATCTGGATGACCATCGGGTTTTTGGTGATGCGGCGCGCCATGTTACCGACCACGCCGTCCAGGGTGGCCGAGAACAACATGGTTTGACGGCCTTCCGGGGTGGCGGCGACGATTTTTTCGATGTCGTCGATGAAACCCATGTCCAGCATGCGGTCGGCTTCGTCCAGCACCAGGATTTCCAGTTGCGAGAAGTCGATCTTGCCCGAATCCATGTGATCGATCAGGCGGCCGGGGGTGGCGACCAGGATCTCGGGGTTCTTGGCCAGCAATTGCATTTGTTTCGGGTAAGGCATGCCACCCAGGATGGACACGGCCTTGATGCGGCGCAGGCCGGTGCTGTACTTGTCGGTGTTGGTGGTCACTTGCAGGGCCAGCTCGCGGGTCGGGGTCAGCACCAGCATTTTTGGCTGTGCTGCCTTGAAGCGCGGACGGTCGCCACGGGCGCGGGCCGCTTGCATTTCTTGATTCGGGGTTTTGCTGGCGACGCTTTGTTCGGCGGCGGCCAATTTGTGCAGGGACGGCAGCATGAAGGCGGCCGTCTTGCCGGAACCGGTTTGCGACGAGACCAGCAAGTCGCGGCCTTCGATCGCGGCCGGGATCGCTTGGGTCTGGACCGCGGTGGGCGCGGTGTAGCCGGAGTCGGTCAGTGCTTTGATGAGGGACGCGTTCAAGCCGAGGGATTCAAAAGTCATTCTTTTCTTTCGTAAAAAATCAGCGTTCTTGCAAAAAAGCAGAACGCAAAATAGCAACGCCAACCAAAAACGAAATGACTCAAGTAAAAAGAAATTTCGGCACAAAAGCTTTGCGCCGGGACGGTGTCAGGTACGACACACAAGGCGGGAGGGCTTTATTGAGCGGCATCCGTGGATGCGCCAAGGCTTGCGAAGCTGCTAATGTAGATCTATGTAACTGCCAGGTAGCTATCGCTTTGTCTCTTGCGAAAACATATTGCAGCGCACAAGCGAAACTATACCGTATTTCGACGGTACTTGCACGTCTTAATTGCGTTTTGCGCTAGAAACGAAGCGATTCGTCCCGTTTCGTGAACAA
>JAYVUV010000062.1:0-6549 GCA_043787615.1 Janthinobacterium sp.
TTTGTCCGCCATCGGACGCGGCAAAATAAAAAAATGATAAATGGCGAAGCAAAGATAAATTCCCGCCACCAATCCAAATGCCGCTGACCACGCGGTCGAATAATTTCCGGTGCGTGTATAAATTTTCCCAACGAGAATGACTAATCCGCCTTGCGCCGAAATCATGGCGACGCGGTAAAACATGCTGCGGATGCCGACGAAAAAAGATTGTTCGCACTCCGAAGTCGCCAAAATATAAAAGCCATCCGCCGCGATGTCGTGCGTGGCCGAGCTGAAGGCGATCAGCCACAGCACCGCCAGACTGAGCTGAAAAAAATGCGGCAGGGGCGTGGTCAGCGCGACCAGCGCCAGCCCAACCCCGATCACCAATTGCAGCGCGACGATCCAGCGCCGCTTGGTGCCGAACAGCTCCACCAGGGGCGACCAGAGCGGCTTGATGACCCAGGGCAGATACAGCCAGCTGGTATAGAGCGCGATATCGGTGTTCGAGATCCGGTTATTCTTGTACATGATCACGGACAGGGTCATCACCACCACGTAGGGAATGCCTTGACCGAAATACAGCGAGGGCATCCAGGCCCAGGGGGATTTTTCTTGCGTCTGCTGCATAGATCCTTTGTGTGCCGCGCCCGCTCAGCCGGCCAGCGCGCTGCGCACGCTGCCGTCGGCGCGAGTCAGCAGCCGGCGCGCCTCGTCGGCGTCGACCGCGCGCGACAAGGCAACGATCGCCACCTTGACGTGAAACTGGCAGCGCTCCAGCGCGGCGCGCGCGCTCGGCTCGTCGACCCCGGTGGCATGCATGGTCAAGCGCACGGCCCGCAACATCAGCTTGGCGTTGGTGGGCTTCAAGTCTACCATCAAGTTCCCATACACCTTATTCAAGCGCACCATCAAGGCGCTGGAAAACGCGTTCAAGGCGATCTTTTGCGCGGTGCCGGCCTTTAAGCGGGTGCTGCCGGAAATGACTTCCTCGCCGGTGTCGAGCGTGATGCCGATCTCCGCCTCCAGCATCAGGGGCGCTTGCGCGTTGTTGGCGATGCCGATGGTCAAGGCGCCGGCCGCGCGCGCCGCGTGCAGCGCGCCCAGCACATACGGCGTCGCGCCCGAGGCGGCCAGCAGCAACACCACGTCGCGCGGGCCGGGGTCGGTCTCGCGCAGATCGGCCGCGCCTTGGGCCCGGTCGTCTTCGGCGCCCTCGACCGCTTCGAACATGGCGCCCGGGCCACCGGCCAGCACCGCCAGCGCGCGCGCACGCGGCCAGGAAAAAGTGGGATACAGTTCCACGCTGTCGAGCACGCCAAGCCGGCCCGAGGTGCCGGCGCCGACGTAGATCAAGCGCCCGCCCGCCTCGATCCGGGGCAGGGCCGCGCCGACGGCGGCCGCGATCGACGGCGCCGCCTCGCCGACCGCCCGCAGCGCGCCGCGCTGATCGGCCACGAACACATCGACCAGCTCCGGCACGGAATACTGATCCAGATTGGTATGCTGAAGACTCGGCGTTTCGGTTTTGAGCATGATGAACGCACCGTTGACACGATGAAACCAGTGTAGCCCCAGCCGCTCATTGCTGCTCATAAAGTTAAGCCGTGCGCTATAATATTGCCCTTTCGTCTACATCGAACCCGCCCCCGCCATGACCACCTCTTTTTTTCCGCGCTGGTCGGCCAGCTTGATGTTGTTCCTGGCCGGCTGCGCGGTGCAACAAACGCCGGCTCAGCTGAGCGCGCTGGCGCCGGCGGCCGAGAGCGGGCAACAGACCTTGTCGAGCGATATCGAGTGGACGCTGAACACCGGTTATGTACGCCGCCTGAAGAAAGGCAGCGGCTGGACCAAGGTCGGCCGCTTGCCGCAAGGCGATGTGTACCAACCCCGCAACGATGTATTCACGCTCGAAGGAGCGCATATACATGAAGCCTATCTCGTCATCGAGGACGGCGTGCTGGTCGGTTTTTATTTGCCGGCCGAACGCGCTTTTTCACCGTCGAGACTCCACCCCGCCATTTCACTTCACTAACAACAGGAATCACATGAAATTTTTACACCTCGGTTTGATCTGCGCGGTCGCCGCCTTGACCGGCTGCGCCGCGAGCGGCCCCAAATTCGCCGAAGCGGAAAGCGCGACGCCGAAACTGAACGCCGATCAAGGCCGGGTCTACTTCTACCGCAACAGCGGCATCGTCGGCGCGGCGATCCAGCCTGGCGTCATGCTCGACGGCGCGGAAGTGGGCAAAGCCCAGCCGGGCGGCTACTTCTATGTCGATTCCGGCGCCGGCAGCCACGAAGCGATGATCAGCACCGAAGCGACCAACAAAGTGAGCTTCGTGCTGGCCAAGGGCGAAGTCAAATACGTGCGCACGGGCGTGTCGATGGGCTTTCTGGCCGGTCATATCGTGCCCGAACTGGTCGGCCCGGCCGAAGCGAGCAAGGAATTGGCCGAACTGAGCTACACCGGCGCCAAAGCCAAGTAAGCCGCTTCGCATCGGCTTCGTGTCGATACAGGCTCGGTGTTGTCAAGAGCCGACGAAATTGCTTAACAATGGAATAATAGCTGTCATTATTTCAACATAGGAAATATGATAATGGCAACGCCGGCGACCGCCGGCGTCGCCACCTATCCACCTATCAGGAAACCGATGACAGCCGCTCCACGTCCCCTCCGCGCCGCAGCAGCATTGCTGGGCCTGGCGATCTCCCTCTCCGGCCAAGCGGCCCTGGCCGCGCCCACCGCGCAGCTCGGCGCCACGATGAGCAACTTCCACATGTCCGTGCTCGACATGACCCCCGACGACGGCATCGCCGCCGGCTATCGCGTGCTCGACGCTGGCGCCGCCAACCTTGCGATATCGTTGGTCGCCTATAGCGGCATCACGCAGCGCACCGCCTTCAGCTCCAGCGACGGCGACACGCCGGTCTCCGCCTACTTTGAACAGACCGGACTGCGATCGGTGGCCAGCGCCGGCCGCTGGGGCGACATGCAAGCCGATTCGTCGTTGAACGCCAATGCCGGCGCCAAGCTCCTCGATTTTTCGACCGACGCCGAAGCGGTGCAATACTTTAACGTGCTTGTCGCGCCTCACACGCGCTTCGATTTCGGCGGCCATACCGACTTGTCGATCAGCGAAACCGGCCAGCGTTACGGCGGCCTCTCCAGCCATGCCGGGACCTCCATCAACTTCAACGGCGACACGGAGTGGTTTTCGGTCCAGACCGGCGACTTCCCGCACAGCGGTAGCTTGAGCAAGGACTTTTCGTATTCCTACATTAACGATGGCGCCACCGAGCAGTCTGTGTCGTTGGAAATGCGTGTCAACACCGGGGCCGATTATTACGCCGACGTCGCGCCGGTGCCGGAACCGGACGCGTACGCCATGTTCGCACTGGGCGCGCTGCTGGTGGGCGCGACCACCCGCCGCCGGCGCCGCCGGCGCAACGCCGTTTGACCCATCCCACCCCTCCCCAGCATAGGAAACACACCATGAGATTGACTCAACGCTTCGCCCGCGCCCCCGGTTCGGCGCTCGGCCTCGGCCTCGCCCTGGCGCTATCGAGCCACGCCGTCCTGGCCGCGCCCAGCGCGACCGCCAGCGCCAGCATGAGCGACTTCCGCATGTCGGCGATCGACATGACGCCCGACGACGGCATCGCGGCGGGCTACCACTTCGACGACAATCTCACCATCAGCACCGTGGGGTCCAGCATCGGCCGCAACTTCGCGGAGCTCGATAGCAGCGCCACGAACAACAACGCCGCGCCGCTGTATGCCCATGTCGACCAGGTCGGACTGAGCGCGAACACGCACGCCGGCTCCTGGGGCGACATGCGCGCCGCGGCGTATATGAACGCCAACGACGGGGCCGACATTCTGGGTCTGGCGGTCAGCGCCGACGCGCTGCAATTCATGACGGTGGTGGTCTCGCCGCACACGCAATTTAACGTCGGCGGCCACACCGACCTGTCGCTCGCCGAATCGGGTCACGGCTCGAACGGTGTGGTGAGTTTCGCTGAAACCTCCATCGGGTTTAACGGCAGCACCGAATATTTTGGCGTGGGCAGTTATTACCCCACCGGCGGTAGTTTGAGCAAAGACTTTTCGTATTCCTACGTCAACGATAGCGACACCGAGCAATACCTGTTTTTGGAACTGCATGTCAGGGGCTATTCGACCTATTACGAGGCCGCCGCGCCGGTGCCAGAGCCCGGCGCGTACGCCATGTTCGGGCTGGGCGCCCTGATGGTGGGCGCCATCGCGCGCCGCAAGCGGCGCCGGGAACGCGCGGCGTAACAGCGCGCGGACCGCACGGCCGGCGACCAGCCGCGCCCGGGAATAAGACCGATATATTTCGCGGCGCGGCGGCGCAGGCGCTACCCGACGCGCCAGCGCCGCCCGGGGCGCGCCTTGCTGCGCGCACAAGCGCCCGGGTTATGGCGGATAATTGCGGCAATTATCCAGCCATGCCCAGCCGAGACCATGCCAGCCAAACAAACTTCGAGCGCCTGCCCCTGCGGCGGCCCAGCCTACGCCACCTGCTGCGGCCCCTACATCAACGGCGGCGCCATTCCGGCCAGCGCCGAAACGCTGATGCGCTCGCGCTACACCGCCTACACCCGACGCGACGAAGCCTATCTGCGCGCCACCTGGCATGCCAGCACCCGCCCGCGCGACCGCATCGTGAGCGACGAGGAAAAGTTGCAATGGCTGGGACTTGAGGTAAAATCCGCTTTACGTTTACGTCAACGTAAAGAAGCACCCGCCGCCGTCCACCCGGACGGCGAACCGGAGCAAGCCGTCGAACGCGACACGGTGGAATTCGTGGCGCGCTACCGGGTCGACGGCCGCGCCCACCGCCTGCGCGAAGTGAGCCGCTTCGTGCGCGAAGCGGCGCCGGACGGCGCGCGCTGGTTTTATCTCGACGGCAGCTTCCCGCACCAGCGTTGAGCGCGACCGGCCGCGCGCGCCGCGACGGGCCATAGAAAAGGATCAGCAATGCCGCATATCGAAAGCAAGATCAATCCGCGCAGCGACGATTTTCAGGCCAACGCGGCCGCCATGCAAGCGGTGGTGGACGACTTGCGCGCCAAGGTGGCGCAAGTGGCCCAGGGCGGCGGCGCGGCCGCCAGCGCCAAGCATCTGGCGCGCGGCAAGCTGCTGCCGCGCGAGCGGGTCCAGCTGCTGCTCGATCCCGGCACCCCCTTCCTCGAACTGTCGCAGATGGCGGCCTACCACATGTACCGCGACGCCGCCGGCGCCGACGCCGCGCCGGCGGCCGGCATCATCACCGGCATCGGCCGGGTGGCGGGCCAGGAATGCGTGATCGTCTGTAACGACGCCACCGTCAAGGGCGGCACCTATTACCCGATGACGGTCAAGAAGCACTTGCGCGCCCAGGAAATCGCCGAGCAAAACCACCTGCCCTGCATTTACCTGGTCGATTCGGGCGGCGCCAACCTGCCCAACCAGGACGAGGTGTTCCCCGACCGCGACCATTTCGGCCGCATCTTCTACAACCAGGCCAACCTGTCGGCCAAGGGCATCGCGCAAATCGCGGTGGTGATGGGTTCCTGCACCGCCGGCGGCGCCTACGTGCCGGCCATGAGCGACGAATCGATCATCGTCAAGGACCAGGGCACCATTTTCCTGGGCGGCCCGCCGCTGGTCAAAGCGGCCACCGGCGAGGTGGTCACGGCCGAGGATCTGGGCGGCGGCGACGTCCACACCCGCCTGTCCGGCGTGGTCGATCACCTGGCCCGCGACGACCCGCACGCGCTGGCCCTGGCGCGCGGCATCGTCTCGCACCTGAACCGCGTCAAACCGGTCCAGGGCGCGCGGCGCACGCCGCTGGCGCCGCGCTATCCGGCGCAAGAGCTGTACGGCGTGATCCCGCGCGACACGCGTAAACCGTTCGACGTGCGCGAGGTGATCGCGCGCGTGGTCGACGACAGCGCCTTCGACGAATTCAAGGCGCGCTACGGCACCACCCTGATCTGCGGCTTCGCCCACATCCACGGCATCGAAGTGGGCATCATCGCCAACAACGGCATCCTGTTTTCCGAATCGGCCTTGAAGGGCAGCCACTTCATCGAACTGTGCTGCCAGCGCAAGATCCCGCTGGTGTTCCTGCAAAATATCACCGGCTTCATGGTCGGGCGCAAATACGAAAACGAGGGCATCGCCCGCAACGGCGCCAAGATGGTCACCGCCGTGGCCACCGCCGCCGTGCCCAAGTTCACCGTCATCATCGGCGGCAGCTTCGGGGCCGGCAATTACGGCATGTGCGGGCGCGCCTTTTCGCCGCGCTTCCTGTGGATGTGGCCCAACGCGCGCATCTCGGTGATGGGCGGCGACCAAGCCGCCAGCGTGCTGGCCACGGTCAAGCGCGACGGCATCGAGGCCAAGGGCGGCGCCTGGTCCGAGCAAGAGGAAGCCGACTTCAAGCAGCCGATCCGCCAGCAGTACGAAGACCAGGGCCACCCCTATTACGCCACCGCGCGCCTGTGGGACGACGGCGTGATCGACCCGGCCGACACCCGCATGGTGCTCGGCCTGGGTTT
>JAYVUV010000063.1:0-12538 GCA_043787615.1 Janthinobacterium sp.
TTGAATTCGGTCATGCTGATCCTTGTTGTTATTCGGCGTTTGCCACCGGCACCAGAATTTCCCGGTTGCCGTTCGATTGCATGGTCGATACCACGCCGCTTTGTTCCATCTGTTCCAGCAAGCGCGCCGCGCGGTTGTAGCCGATACGCAAGTGACGCTGCACCAGCGAAATCGAGGCGCGCCGGTTCTTCAGCACCACCGCCACCGCCTGATCGTAGAGCGCGTCGGCCTCGCCACCGCCCTCGCCCGGGGCCGCGCCCTCGGCACCGCCCTCTTCCAGGGTGCCACCTTCCAGGATGCCATCGATGTAATTCGGCTCGCCCTGGGCCTTCAAGTATTTCACCACCCGGTGCACTTCCTCGTCGGACACGAAAGCGCCATGCACCCGCACCGGCAAGCCGGTGCCTGGCGGCATATACAACATGTCGCCCATGCCCAGCAGCGCTTCGGCGCCCATCTGGTCGAGAATGGTACGCGAATCGATCTTGGACGAGACTTGGAACGCGATCCGGGTCGGGATATTGGCCTTGATTAAGCCGGTGATCACATCCACAGATGGGCGCTGGGTGGCCAAAATCAAGTGCAAGCCGGCGGCGCGCGCCTTTTGCGCGATGCGGGCGATCAATTCCTCGACCTTTTTCCCCACCACCATCATCAAGTCGGCCAACTCGTCGATGATGATGACGATGGTCGGTAATTTTTCCAGCGGTTCCGGCGAATCGGGGGTCAGGCTGAACGGATTCGGAATGTGTTCCTCGCGCTTTTGCGCCTCGGCGATCTTGGCGTTGTAGCCGGCCAGGTTACGCACCCCGAGTTTGCTCATCAGCTTGTAGCGCCGCTCCATCTCGTTGACGGCCCAGTTCAAGGCGTGGCCGGCCTGGCGCATGTCGGTGACCACCGGCGCGAGCAAATGCGGAATGCCTTCGTAGACCGACATTTCGAGCATCTTCGGATCGATCAAGATCAGGCGCACGTCGGCCGGATCGGCCTTGTACAGCAAGGACAAGATGGTGGCGTTGATGCCGACCGACTTGCCGGAACCGGTGGTGCCGGCCACCAGCAGATGGGGCATCTTGGCCAGGTCGGCCACCACCGGCTTGCCGGCGATATCCTTGCCCAGCGCGATGGTCAGGCTGGAGACGCCGTCGTTGTAAATCTTGGAGCCGACGATTTCCGTCAGGCGCACGATTTGGCGCTTGGGATTGGGCAACTCCAGGGCCATGCAATTTTTGCCGGGAATGGTTTCCACCACCCGGATCGAGGTCAGCGACAGCGAACGGGCCAGGTCGCGCGCCAGGCCGACGATTTGGCTGCCCTTGACCCCGGTGGCCGGCTCGATTTCATAGCGCGTCACCACCGGTCCCGGATAGGCGGCCACCACCTTCGCCTCCACCCCGAAGTCGGACAGTTTCTTTTCGATCAGGCGGCTGGTGAATTCCAGGGTTTCCACCGATACCGTTTCCAGCACGGGCGGGGCCTCGTCCAGCAGCGCCAGCGGCGGCAGCTTGCTGTCGCCCGGAATGTCCTGGAACAGCGGCACCTGACGCTCTTTTTCGACCCGCTCGGACTTGACCACCACCGCCATCTGCGGCTCGATTTTGACGGGTGCGGCCATGACGTGTTTTTCGACATGTTTGGCACGCTCGATGACCACCACTTCCTCGCGCTTGACGGCGGCCACCTCGCCCTGGCGCCGGTCTTGCCGGTCGTGATAGCGGGCCACGAACCACTCGATGGCCAACTCGATGGCGCCGCCGATGCGTTCGGCCACGGCCAGCCACGAAATATGGAAAAACAGGCTCAAGCCCAGGCCGAACAGCAGCAGCAAGAACAAGGTGGCGCCGGTGAAGCCGAGCGCCAGATGGGCCTTGTGACCGATCAGTTGGCCCAGCACCCCGCCCGGCACCCGCGGCAGAGCCACGCGCAGGGAGTACAGGCGCAGGTATTCCAGGCCGACGCTGCCGATGAACAGCAGCACGAAGCCGGCGCCGCGTATCCAGGCTTCATGGTGGTGCTCGGGATCGGCCTCCTTTTCCAGCAAAAATGTGCGGGTCAGCCCACGGTAACCGTTCCACACCCCGCGCAGCAGGCAAACGCACCACCACCAGGCGGAAAAGCCGAAGATATACAAGAGCAAATCGGACAGCCAGGCGCCGGCGCTGCCGCCCAGATTGGCCACCTTGGGCACGGGATTGGAATGCGACCAGCCAGGGTCCGCCTTCGAGTAACTGATCAGTATCAGCACGAAATACAAGCCCAGCGCGGCCAGCACGAACCAGCGCGCCTCCGACAGCAGGCGCACCAGGCGATTGGGCAGGGGTGGGCGTTCGGTCGCGGTGCGCTTGTAACTAGAAGTTGTGGGAGAACTAGGTTTTGTCATACTATGTGAGGCGGGTCCACTTCGGCTAGTTGTGGCTCGGGAGCAGCCATATCCTCGTATTCTAAGGCATATGGGGCGGCGCCGGCCCGATGATTCATGCGCTGGCGCGGCTTCGACTATAATCGAAGCGGTGCTTGCGCAAGTGCAATTTTGCTTGCCGATCGAGCCGGCCAGGCCGGCCGCGAAACGCCATTGTTGACGATGGGAATGTCGAGCGAGCTTGATCTCGCTGCGCCCGACCCCAATTGACCTATCTAACTTATTAAGAAGCTCGCCATGACCACTGCCAAACACGCCCGCGTTTTGATCCTCGGTTCCGGCCCCGCCGGTTACAGCGCGGCGGTGTACGCCGCGCGCGCCAACCTGCACCCGATGCTGGTCACCGGCGTGGAGCAAGGCGGCCAATTGATGACCACCACGGACGTGGAAAACTGGCCCGGCGACCCGCTGGGCGTGCAAGGCCCGGACTTGATGCAGCGCCTGCTCCAGCACGCCGAGCGTTTCAACACCGAGATCGTGTTCGACCATATCCACACCACAATGTTGAGCGAAAAACCGATCCGCTTGATCGGCGACAGCCATGAATACACTTGCGACACCTTGATCATCGCCACCGGCGCCTCGGCCCAGTACCTGGGCTTGCCGACCGAGACCGCCTTCATGGGCAAGGGCGTGTCGGCTTGCGCCACCTGCGACGGCTTTTTCTACCGTAACCAGGAAGTGGCCGTCATCGGCGGCGGCAACACCGCGGTCGAGGAAGCGCTGTATTTGTCGAACATCGCTAACAAGGTGACCCTGATCCACCGGCGCGACAAATTCCGCGCCGAGGCGATCTTGATCGACCGCTTGCACGCCAAGGTGGCCGAAGGCAAGATCGAGATCAAGTACAACCATACCCTGGAAGAAGTGACGGGCGACGCCAGCGGCGTGACTGGCATCATCGTCAAGTCGCAGAACGGCGAATTGAGCCCGATCAAGCTGCACGGCGTGTTCATCGCCATCGGCCACAAACCGAACACCGGCATCTTCGAGGGCCAGCTCGACATGCACAACGGCTACATCAAGACCAAGACCGGGCTGGAAGGCATGGCCACCGCCACCAGCGCGCCGGGCGTGTTCGCCGCCGGCGACGTGCAAGACCATATCTACCGCCAAGCCATCACCAGCGCCGGCACCGGTTGCATGGCCGCGCTCGACGCCCAACGTTACCTGGAAGGCCAGGAGTAAGGCGGCCCGCCCGCTCCCGCCCAACGATGGCTTCGATGAAAGACTTCGCCGATCTGAAATCCTTGCGCGGCGCGCTCAAGGAGCAAGAAAGCGCGCGCGCCCAGGCCGCCGCCGAGCGTGCGCTGCGCGAGAAGACGGCGGCCAGGGAAGCCGATCTGTTTCGCAACAGCGTGGGGCAAGTCCAACCCATGCCGCGGCGCGACACATTGGCGCCGACCGCCCCGGCCGCGCCCTTGACCCCGCGCCAGCAAGAGGACGACGACCGCGCCGTGTTGCGCGAATCGCTGTCGGACTTGTTCGAGGTCGACGCGCTGATGGAAGAAGACCCGGCCCTCAGCTACACCCGGGCCGGGGTCGGCCCCGACGTGGTGCGCAAGATGCGCAAGGGATACTGGCCGATCCAGGCCGACCTCGATTTACACGGCTTGCGGCGCGACGACGCGCGCGACCGCATCGGCGCCTTCCTGCGCCAGGCCGAGCAGCGCCAGTACCGCTGCGTGCGCGTGATCCACGGCAAGGGACTGGGCTCGAAGAGCCAGGAACCGGTGCTCAAGTCCATGGTGCACAGCTGGCTGGTGCAAAAAGACGAGGTGATCGCCTTTTGCGCGGCCCGTCCTTCCGAAGGCGGCGACGGCGCCTTGGTGGTGTTGCTGCGCAGCGCGCTACTGGCGCCACGCTAGACCGGCGGCGGCCGGGGTTCGCCCCGCCGCCCATCGCTTCCTAGTTTCGTTTTGACAACGCCAAGACCCCCAGCCGGGGCGCGCCATGTTAGCCTGTCGGCATTCCCATTTCCCGCCACCTCATGAAAGCATTACAACTGCCGCCCGGATCGCTGATCACCTTCATTGAAATCATGGCGATCCTGGTCGGCGCGTTTTCCGGCTTCATCGAAGCGCGCCGCAAACGGATGGATCTGGTCGGCGTGTTCACGGTCGCCTTCATCACCGCGTTCGGCGGCGGCACCCTGCGCGACATCCTGCTCGACAAGCGCCCCCTGTTCTGGGTCGCCCATCAAGAATATGCGATTTTGATCTTCGTGCTGGCGCTGGGCGCGGCGCCGCTGATACGGACCTTGCGCCAGATCGTTTCGGAGCGCCTGATCGTGGTGGCCGACGCGATCGGCCTGGGCTTGTTCGCGGTGGCCGGCGTGGCCGAAGCGCAAAGGGCGCACATGCCGATCTTTATCGCCTCGATGATGGGGGTGATCACAGGCATTTTCGGCGGCGTGCTGCGCGACATCGTGTGCAACGAAGTGCCGATGGTGTTTCGAGATGGCAAGCCGTACGCGATCTGCGCCTTTTTCGGCTGCTGGTTGTATCTGATTCAAAAACACTTCGGCGTGGCCCACGACGTCGCCTTGTGGACCAGCGCCACCTTCATCACCGGCTTGCGCCTGGTCACCTGGAAATTCGACATGCGCATCAATAATTAGCAAGGCGAACGGCGTGGCCGAACGGCGCAGGCGACCGGCGCGCCGCCGTGAAGCGGCCGCCGACGACCGTTACACCGCGTCCGGCCCGGTCTCGCCGGTGCGGATGCGGATCACTTGCTCGACGTTTTGCACGAAGATCTTGCCGTCGCCGATCTTGCCGGTGCGCGCGGCCTTGATGATGGCGTCCACCACCTGCTCGGCCACACCATCGTCGACCACCACTTCCACCTTCACCTTGGGCAAGAAATCGACCACGTACTCGGCGCCCCGATACAGTTCGGTGTGGCCTTTCTGGCGGCCGAAACCCTTCACCTCGGTCACGGTCAAACCGGTGACGTTGACCTCGGCCAAGGCTTCGCGCACCTCGTCGAGTTTGAATGGCTTGATGACGGCGGTAATCTGTTTCATGGCTTCTCCTTAAATAAATGGCTTATTCGGTAAATTTCGAGGTGATCGGATAACGCCAATCGCGCCCGAAACCCCGGTGCGTGACCCGTATCCCCACCGGCGACTGGCGCCGCTTGTATTCGTTGATCTTGATCAGCCGCGTCACCCTGGCCACGTCGGCGGCCGGATAGCCGGCCGCGACGATCTCGGCGACGGGGCGGTTTTCCTCCATATACAACTGCATGATGCCATCGAGCACTTCATAAGGCGGCAAGGAATCCTGGTCCAACTGGTCCGGCCGCAACTCGGCCGACGGCCCGCGCGTCAAGATGCGTTGCGGTATCACGTCGCCCACCCCGTTCCGGTAGGCGCATAGCCGATACACCAAGGTCTTGGCGATATCCTTGATCACGGCGAAACCGCCCGCCATGTCGCCATACAAGGTGCAATAGCCGACCGCCATCTCGCTCTTGTTGCCGGTGGTAAGCACGATACTGCCATGCTTGTTCGACAGCGCCATCAAGATGGTGCCGCGCACCCGGGCCTGGATATTTTCCTCGGTCGCGTCCTCGGCCAACCCCGCGAACTCGTGCGCCAGGGTGGCGCGCAAGGCGTCGAAGGCGGGGCTGATCGGTATTTCATCGTAGCGCACGCCGAGCCGTTTGACCATGTCGCGCGAATCGATCCATGAAATATCGGCCGTATATTGGGACGGCATCATTACCGCGCGCACCCGCTCGGCGCCCAGGGCGTCGACCGCGATGGCCAGCGTCAGGGCCGAATCGACCCCGCCCGACATGCCGATCAACACGCCAGGGAAACCGTTCTTGCCGATATAGTCGCGCACGCCCAACACCAGCGCCTGATACACCTGGGCCTCGACCGACAGCGGCTCGGGCAGCGGCTGGGCCAGTGGCGTGGCGCCGTCGAATTCGATCACTCGCAGGGCTTCGTCGAAATGGCCCAGCTGGACCCGCAGCGCGCCGGTTTGGTCCAGCACGAAGGAGCCGCCATCGAAAATGAGTTCGTCCTGGCCGCCCACCAGGTTGGCGTACGCCAGCGACAGGCCTTGCGTGCTGACATGGGCGCGCATGGTGTCGTAACGCAGATGCTGCTTATCCATATGGTAGGGCGAGCCATTCGGCACCAGCAACACTTGAGCCCCGGCCGCACGGGCGCGGGCGGGCGCGTGGCCGAACCACGTGTCTTCGCAAATATTGATTCCGAAGCACACGCCCTTGACGGTGAACACCAGGGCTTGATCGGCCGGGGAAAAATAGCGCTTTTCATCGAACACCGTGGTGTTGGGCAATTCGTATTTGCGGTACATGCCGAGCACCTTGCCGTTGACCAGCACGGCGGCCGCGTTATAGCGCCGTTCCCCGCCCTCGCCGCCTTCTTCGAGCAGCGGCAAGCCGACCACCACGTGCAAATCGGTGAACGCGGCCAGCTCGACGCGCAGCGCGCCAAACGTTTCTTGCGTTTTTGCGTAGAATGCTTTGCGCAGCAATAGATCTTCGGGCGGATAACCGACCAGCGACAATTCGGGGGTGAGCACGATATCGGCGCCTTCCTGGGCGGCGCGGCGGCAAGCCTCGACAATACGGGCGCGATTGCCGGCGAGGTCGCCGACGGTGCTGTTCATTTGCGCGATGGCGACTTTGACTGTCATGATGGCCACAGGTGATAGTAATAGGTGATCGGTTCGAACGATGAGGCGGACAGCACCGCGCGACCGGCCAACAGCGGGCGAGCGGCGCGGACCAACAAGCAGGCACAAGGCGGGCTTCCACCCGCGGGCGAAAGGCGGCCCAGGCACGGCTGGCGAATGCATACAACAAAGATGAATTATCGCACGGGTATCGTTTCTTCTCTGGCTCAAATTGGGGAGCCGGCCTGGTCTGCCCTGCTGGCGTGTCAGGGCGACGCCAACCCCTTCCTATCGTACGCCTTTCTGCATGCGCTGCACGCGTCGGGCTGCGTGAGCGCCGACACCGGCTGGCAAGCGCAGTATCTGGCTTTGTGGCAAGGCGAGACCCTGGTGGCGGCCATGCCGCTCTACCTCAAGTCGCATTCGTACGGCGAATATGTGTTCGACTGGGCCTGGGCCGAGGCTTACCAGCGCAACGGCCTGGACTACTACCCCAAGCTGCTGTCGGCCATTCCGTACACGCCGGTGACCGGGCCGCGCCTGCTGGCGCGCGACGAGGCGGCGCGCGGCGCGCTGATCGCGTTCCTGTGCGCGCAGCAAGAAACAGCGGGCATTTCCTCGTCCCACATCCTGTTCCCGCCCGAGGCGCAAGCCTTGCGGCTGCAACAAGCCGGCTTCATGCTGCGCAGCGGCGTGCAATTTCACTGGCTTAACGCGGGCTATGCCGACTTCGATGCCTTCCTGTCCACGCTGGAGCAAAAAAAGCGCAAAAATATCCGCGCCGAGCGGCGCAAAGTGGCCGAGGCCGGCGTGACGCTACGGCGCGTGCCGGGCGCCCAGATCGGTGCGGCCGACTGGCGTCTGTTTCACCGCTGTTATAGCAATACCTATGCCGAGCACCGTTCCTCGCCATATTTAAACCTGGATTTTTTCTTGCGCATCGGCGCCGCCATGCCGGAGCATCTCTTACTGGTGCTGGCCGAACGGGACGGCCATCCCATCGCCTCCTCGCTGGTGGTGCACGACGCCCGCACCTTGTACGGGCGCTACTGGGGCGCGCTGGAACACGTGCCCTGCCTGCATTTCGAAACGGCCTACTACCAGCCGCTGGAATTTTGCATCGAGCGCGGCATCGCCACCTTCGAGGGCGGCGCGCAAGGCGAACACAAAATGGCGCGCGGCTTCCTGCCGCAAAAAACCTGGTCCGCGCACTGGCTGGCGCATCCGGCCTTTTCCGACGCGGTGGAACGCTTCCTGGCGCAGGAAAGCGGCGGCATCGACGCGTATATCGATGAGCTAAGCGAACGCAGCCCCTTCCGCGTTGAGTGAGCGCTAACCAATCAGTAACTAGTGGCCGGTGGCCGAGCCCATGCGCCGTTCGCCGACCCGCCGCTCCCGGTCCGGCATCGCCGCCGCCACGCGGCCGCCGGCGCCCGTCGCGGCGGCCGCGCCGCCCGGTGTGGAATAGGCCGCCTTCGTGTCGGCGACCGCGTCGGCCCGCTTGCGCGCCATGTCCCGATAGCCGCGCCAAGCCAGCGCCAAATACAGCAGCCCGGTGAGCGCGGCATACAAGCCGACCAGCCACACCACCGCCAAGGCGCCGGCGCCCGGATACAGGAGCAGCAGGGTGCCGAACAGCACCGACACCGCACCGCTCAGCACCAGCGGCCATTCGCCATGCGCGTGGCTGCGCGCCCGCACCGCCAACACCAGTTCCAGCAGCCCGGTCAACACGGCGTTGGCGCCGATGACCATGACCAGCACCAGCATGGCCAGCGCCGGGCGCATCACGGCCAACACGCCCGCCACCACGCTCACCAGTCCCATCAACAGCCAAACCCACCCATTCCTGTCGCCATGCTGGCGCAGCGCGCCCGCGACCGCCACGGCGCCGGCCAGCAACGCGTAAGCGGCGAACACGGCGATCAGCGACAACAAGGTGATGCCGGGCGCCGCCAAGGCGAAGCCGGCCAGCAGCCAAGCGATCGCGCCGCGCAAGGCGAACATCGACCACGATTGCGACAACATGGAAACCGAAGCCATAGCGCCCTCCCCCATGCGGGCGAAGCCGCCACCGGCCGCGCACCGCATACCGGTATGATCGCGGCGCGGCCAGGGCGGTTCCGTGGCGCGCGCCGGACGCGCTGCGCGCTTGAGCGACATCATGTACGGCGCCGGGAATAAAAAAAACGCATCGGCGGCGCGCGCGGATGCGTTTTTCCCATCGCCCGCATGGCGCGGACTTGGCGGCCGTTTAAGCGGCTTGCTGTTTGTCGTAAGACTTGATGCCGTTGATGATCTCGGTCTTCGCCTCTTCCGGGCCATACCAGCCGTCGATCTTGACCCATTTACCCTTTTCCAGATCCTTGTAATGCTCGAAGAAATGCTGAATCTGGCGCAGGCGCAGTTCGTTCAAATCCTCCGGTTTTTGCCAATGGCTATAGATCGACAAGACCTTGTCGACCGGCACCGCCAGCACCTTGGCGTCCTCGCCGGATTCGTCGGTCATCTTGAGCACGCCGATCGGACGGCAACGCACCACCACGCCGGGGAATAGCGGAAACGGCGTGATCACCAGCACATCGACCGGATCGCCGTCGTCGGACAAGGTGTTCGGCACGTAACCGTAGTTGCAAGGATAGTGCATGGCGGTGCCCATGAAGCGGTCGACGAAAATAGCGCCGCGTTCTTTGTCGACTTCATACTTGATCGGATCGGCGTTCATGGGGATTTCGATGATCACGTTGAAATCGTTCGGCACGTCGCGGCCGGATGACACTTTATTTAAGCTCATGGGTTTTCCTTTTGATGAGAGCGCTGGAAACCCGTGCGGATTCCAGCAGCCGATGCTGACAAATTTTTAACTACATAATTATAACGAAGAATGGCAACGATTGGTGCGTCGCAGCAAGCGATGCACCCTCGCCACGGCGCCAAGCCCGCGTCCCTAAGCGGGCCGCTACGCTACAGCATGGTGGCCAGCGCGCACTGGCGGTAATGCGAGGCCGCTTCCTCGGGCTGTAACAAGGCTTCGTGCATTTGCGCCAGTTTCAGGTGGGCTTCGCGCACCATAGGCGCGTCGCTGGCGTCGGACAAGGCTTGCTCCAGATAACGCTGGGCCTTGCCCCACAGCTTTTGCTTCAGACACAGCGCGCCCAGGGTCAGCGCCAGCTCGGCGTCGTTGGGGCGCTGGCGCAACCACACTTCGCAATGCTCGATCTGGGCCAGCAGCGCCGCCGAACCGACCGGCGCCGCCGCCTCGCGGTAAGCCCGCACCACCCGCTCGTCCCAATTGGCGGCCAGCGATTCCTCGGCCACCAGGCGCGCCTGGTCGTGCAAGCCGCGCGCGTTCAGGGCGGTTGCCGCGCGGCATGCCACATACGGTTGCACCCGGTCCGCGGCGGGGATGGTGGACCACACCCGCAACACCGATTCGGCGTCGTGCGAGCGGTCCGACAGCAAATCGTCATAGGCCAGTTCGCGCAGGCGCGAGGACAGCGCCGGATGCAGGGCGCGGTGCTTGTCGAGCGAGCGCACCAGGCGCAGCACCTCGGGCCAGTTCTTGGCTTGCTGCTGGGCCTTGAGCGACCATTGCAAGGCGTGGATGTGGCGCGTGCCGCTGGCGTTGAGTTCGCGCACCGCTTCCAGCGCCGCTTCGGGCCGATGCTCGTCGACCAGCAATTCGGTCATCGTCATCAAGCGCGCCGTTTTCAAGCCGGGGTCGGCGGCCACCTTGGCCAGCCAGCCGTCGCGCCGCTCGGACTGGCGCATGCGGTGCGCCGCGCGCGCGCCGATCAAGCCAGCCAGGCCGGCGTTTTCGGCCAGGTCGGCGGCCCGCAGGGCGGCTTTTTCGGCGTGGCCGAAACGGCCTTCGAACAAGGCTTTCAAGGCGTCGCGCAAGCCCTTGTTGCCGTCGCGCTCGCGCTTGCGCTGGCGGTACGCGGCGACCCGGCCCGGCATTTTCATGGTGGTGCGCAAGGCCCGTATCATCAGGTACAGCAGCACGAACAGCAGCGCTTGCAGGATCAGGAAGAAATTGAGCGACACGTCAGTCCGGTAGGGCGGATAAAACAGCACCACGTTGCCGGGATTGAAACGGGCCGTCACGGCGATGCCGATCGCCGCCGCCATCAGCGCGAGTAACCAGAGAAATAGACGCATGGAATTAAGGCTTCGCTTTGTAAGTGCGCACGGCGTTCAAGCTGTCGGACAAGGTCGGCATCTCGACCGCCAGATTGCTCGACTGCACCTGGCGCAGGGAAGCCTGCACGGTCTGGGTGGCCTTGGCGCGCGTATCGAAAAATTTCACCAGCGCTTCCTGGGCCGCGATCAAGTCGCCGCGGAAAGCCGTCTCGTTGCGCGAGAGCAGGGCCAGACGGGCGTTGAGCAGGCGCAGCTTCAAGTTTTCGCGCAAGAAATACGCCTGGCTGGGCGAGAGCATCAAGGCTTCCGGCGTGTCGACGCTGCGGATGCGGATCAACTGGCGCACGTCGCTCCACATCTCGCCGCTCCAGCTGGTCCACACTTCATGCAGGCCGTGCAACCAGGGGGTGGACGGCTGCGCCGGCGGGCCGACCAGTTCCGGCGCGCCCTTGAGCTTGCCTTTGACCCTGGCGACCGGAACCGCCGCCGCCGGCAACACCGGCTTTTCGTCGGCCAGCATCGGCAAGCTGTCGATCTGGCCGATCACATTGTCCAGCCGCAGCGCGACCCCGGTCGAATCGACGCTGGGCAAGGCTTTGAGTTTTTCCGTGTCCTGGGCGATGGCACGCCGGATGGTGATGAATTGCGGCTTGTCCGAGCGCGACAGGCTGCGGTCGGCGTTTTGCAGCGCGATCAGGGCGCCGGCTACGTTGCCGGCCAGTTGCAGTTGCTGACTCGCGGTCGAGAGCACTTGCTCGATCTCGGCCAGCGCCCACTCGTCGCGGTTCTTCGACAAGTCGTTATACAGTTGTTCGAGCGCCAGTTGCTGGCTTTGCGCCTCGCTTTGGCGATTTTCCAGCAACCCCACCTTGGCTTGCAATTCCTTGCCGGTCTCTTGCGCCGCGCGCGCCAGGGCGGCCGTCTCGACATTGCTCAAGTCGCTTTTTTGCAGGCGCCGCGCCACTTCCTCGCGCAGATTGCGCACCTGGTTATGGGTCGACCAGGTTTGCGCGGCCAGCAAGATGGCCAGCGTGACGACGCCAATCACGAGCGGGCGCTGCAAGGCATCGCCCAGGCCGGCGCCCGGCGCGGTGGCGGGGCCGGCCGATGGCAGCGGGCCGGGCGGCGGCGGCATGCCGTCGACCAGGACGCCGGGTTGGATGGTGGCGCCGGGATGGGCGCTCGGTTCGGGTAATGTAGGCAATTCGTTCATGATGGTGATTGTAACGCGGCGAGCAGGCGTTCGTCGCCTGATCCTGTCAGGGTGCAGCGGGCGAAGCCCAGGCCGGCGGCGGTGGCGGCGATGCGCGGATGCGGC
>JAYVUV010000064.1:0-4088 GCA_043787615.1 Janthinobacterium sp.
CATCTCGATCACGCCGTTGCCGCCCACCAGTTCCTCGGGCTTGAGCTGCTGCGGCAGATAGGCGTATTTGACGGGGCCGAACAAGGTCGAATGGATGCCCATGCCGACCAGCGCCGTGATCAGCAGCGACAAGGTGTGCGTCATCCAGCCGGTGGCGGCGATCACCATGATGGCCAGCTCCAGCCACTTCACGAAACGCGCCAGCCCCGATTTTTCAAACTTGTCGGCCAGCTGGCCGGCGGTGGCCGAAAACACCACGTAGGGCAGAATAAACAGGCCGGGGATCAGATTGGTGACCAGCGAGGCGCTCAAGCTGGTCCAGCTGGCCGCCTCGTAGGCCAGGATCACCATCAGCGCGGTCTTGAACAGATTGTCGTTGAAGGCGCCGAAAAACTGGGTCCAGAAAAACGGCCCGAAGCGGCGCTGTGACAATAAGGCGAACTGGCTGCTTTGACTCATGGCGAACATTCATAGTGGATAAGATGGCTAAAATACAGGACATCGGCGGCGCAGACAATCATTTACGCCGGCAAACAACGCTAGCATGGCGCGGGCTTGCGTCAAGCCAAGCCGGAATAGTGCGCCTACTCTAGAACCGCCCCGCCCGGGTCCGGTCCGCATAAAATGTCAACGATTGTCACAAATAATGCGGTAATGTGCCGTGACGATGGGGCCGCGAACAGCGGC
Source organism: Janthinobacterium sp. (assembly GCA_043787615.1). Lineage (GTDB taxonomy): Bacteria > Pseudomonadota > Gammaproteobacteria > Burkholderiales > Burkholderiaceae_D > Janthinobacterium. The sequence continues at coordinate 688 of JAYVUV010000064.1, forward strand.
CGGCAAACCACCGGCCGGGCCGGCCGGACAGATTAAACGGAAAACGGGCGCCATGGAATCGATGATCGGACTGGGCATACTACTGGTGCTCTACATTTTAGGCATGCCGATCCTGGCCATGATGAAGGCTGGCGCGGCGCGCCGAGCCGCGCAGGCGCTGGAGCAAACGGTGCGCCGGCTGACGGCGGAGGTGGACACGCTGCGCCAGGGGCTGCGCGAACTCGAACGCGGCGAGCGTTCGGCGCCGGCCACGGCGCCGCGCCAGGAGGCCACGGCCGCGCCGGCCGCCACCGGCCACACGGTGTCGCCCGCCGCCGCGCCGCCGGCGCCCGACTTCGGGTTGCGACCGCCCGTCCCCGCGCTCGAACCGGCCGCGCCAAAAGACGCGCGCCCCGCCGCCACCCAACCCGTCGCGCCGCCGGTGCTCATGCCAGTCCCGGCCCCGGCCGACGAAGTGGCCGATGCCGATGCCGATGCCGATGCCGATTTCGTGCCGGAAGAAGAGGCGATCGAGAGCGCCGCCGCGCCGGCCGATAAACTCGACGAGTTCTCACCGCGTTACGTCGCGCCGCGACCGGCCTGGATCGGCAAGGCCAAGGACTGGCTATTCGGCGGCAATCTGGTCGCCAAAATGGGCTTGCTGATCCTGTTCATCGGCGTCAGCTTCCTGCTCAAATATGTGGCCGCGCAAATCACGGTGCCGATCGAATTGCGTCTGGCCGGCGTGGCGCTGGCCGACATCGGCATGCTGGTGTGGGCTTGGCGCATCCGCCGCGCGCGCCCCGGCATCAGCCTGCCGGTGCAGGGCGCGGCCCTGGCCATCCTGATGCTGGTCACTTTCGGCGCGTTCCGCCTCTACCACCTGATCCCCCCGGCCATGGCGTTCGCCCTGCTGCTGACGCTGACCGCCTTCACCTGCCTGCTCGCGGTGCTGCAAAACGCGGTCTGGCTGGCCACCTTCGGCATCGTCGGCGGTTTCGCCGCGCCGCTGCTCGCTTCCAGCGGCGGCGGCAGCCATATCGGCTTGTTCACCTACTACGCCGTGCTCAACGCCGGCGTGCTGGCGATCGCCCTGAAGCGTTCATGGCGCATGCTCAACCTGCTCGGCTTCGGCTTCACCTTCGCCATCGGCACCGCCTGGGGCGTGCTTAAATATACTCCGGCCGATTATCTGTCGGCCCAGCTGTTCCTGATCCTGTTTTTCCTGTTTTACGTGGCCATCGCCGTGGCCTACGCCGCGCGCCAGGCGCCGCGCTTGACGCACTATGTCGACGCCACCCTGGTGTTCGGCACGCCGCTGCTGGCGATGGGCCTGCAGGCCGGATTGGTCAAGGAGTTCCGCTTCGGCCTGGCCTTCTCGGCCCTGGCCATGGGCCTGTTCTACACCGCGCTGGCCATGACCTTGTGGCGCCGGCGCGGCAGCAGCTTTAAACTGCTGGCCGAATCGTTCCTGGCGCTGGGCATCGTGTTCGGCACCCTGGCCTTGCCGTTCGCGCTGGACGGGCGCTGGACCTCGGCCGCCTGGGCGCTGGAAGGCGCCGGCATGGTGTGGGTCGGCCTGCGCCAACGCCAACCGCTGGCCTGGGTGTTCGGCTTGCTGGTTCAATGCGGCGCGTGGTTCTCCTTCATCGCCGCCGTGTCGGGATTGGACGCGGGGGCGGCCGCGCACGCGAACCTGTGGCTCGGCTTCCTGATCCTGGCCGCGACCGCGTTCTTCATGGCGACCACCTTCCGCGCCAACGCCGACGCCAGCGGGAGCAAGCTCGCGCCGCTGTCGGTGCTGTTCCTGGCCGGCGCGGCGCTCTGGCTGCTGGCCGGTTCCTGGACCGAAATCGTGCTGCGCACCCACGGCGACACCGAACGCAATTTGCTCACCGCGAGCGCGCTGCTGCTGGCGGCCGGCCTGGGCTTGATCGCGCGCCGCATGCGCTGGCGCCTGGCCAGCCAATACGCGGTGGTGGTGCAAGCCTTGGCCGGCGCGGCGTTTTTCGTGCTGCTGTGGCTTGACGACACCGGCCCCTCGCCGTCGCTGTTCGCCGGTCCCTTCCCGAGCGCCCTGATGCTGGCCGCCGGCCTGTTTATCACCGGCTGGCTGTTCGCCCGCCACGCCAACCGCGCCGACGACGGCGATGCCGCGCTCGCGCGCATGGCGCGCCTCATGCTGCCGTGGGCGGCGCTGACCTGGCACGGCCCGGTGCTGTTCGCGTTTTCCGCCTGGGCCGTGCACTATTTCCAGCACCGATTCGGCACGTACTTGATCGACTGGCTGTCGTTCTATGTGATGGCGGTGGCCGTGACGGCGCCGGTCTTCGCCTGGCTGGCGCGCCGTCTGGCCTGGCCGGCGCTGCGCTGGCTTAGCGCCGGCGCCTGGAGCGCGCTGGCCGCCATCGGCGCCGCCATCCTGCTGGTCCAGTACGGCGATGACAAGCAGCCCGCATACACCGCGTGGATCGCCCTGGCCGCCGCCTGGCTGGCGGGCGAGTACCTGCTGACACTGTGGCCGCGGCATGGCTGGGCCATCAACCGGCCCGTCATGAAGGCGCTGCACACCGTGCGCACCGGCGCGCCCTGGCTGATGATCTGGCCGGCCGGCGGCGCGCTGATCGCCGGCTGGCTGCGACCGGCCACCGAACAAGGCGAACTGCTCGCCCAAGCCGGCTGGTACGCCAGCGCCGGCTGGTCGCACCTGGTGCCGGCCTGGCTCATGATGCTGATCGTGGCCCTGCTGATACGACGCGGCCGGGAAGACGACGGCCGCTGGCCGCTGGCGCCGGTCGCGGCCTGGTATCGGCGCTGCCTGATCCCGCTCGCCATCGTCTGGTCGCTGCTGCTGGTGGCGTCCTGGAACCTGGGCTCGAACGGCGCCACCGCGCCGCTGCCGTATCTGCCCCTGCTCAACCCTGTGGACTTGAGCACCGGCTTCGCCATCCTGCTGGCCGTGGCCGGCTATCGCCTGCTGCGGGCCGACTTGCCGGGGCTGTGGCCCACTTGGCAAAGGCGGTTGCCGCTGCTGGCCGGCTGCGCGGTCTACCTGTGGCTCAATCTCATATTACTGCGCAGCGTGTCCAATTACGGCGACATCGACTACCGCTTCGACGCCCTGTTCGCGTCCCGTTTCGTGCAAGCCCTGCTTTCGCTGGTATGGAGCGCGACGGCGCTGATCTTGATGCGCCACGCCGCCACGCGCCGCAACCGCACGCAATGGAGCCTGGGCGCCATTTTGCTGGGACTGGTGGTGCTCAAGTTGTTCGCGGTCGACTTGTCGAACGCGGGCGGAATCGAGCGCATCGTCTCGTTTGTCGGCGTCGGCTTGTTGATGCTGGCGATCGGCTACCTGGCGCCCTTCCCCGCGGCGGCAGAAACCCGGCCGCCGGCGGCCGCGCCGCTGTGAAGCCGCGCGC
>JAYVUV010000065.1:0-17924 GCA_043787615.1 Janthinobacterium sp.
ATCTGGCCGAGCTCGACGTGACGCTGCGTCAACCGGGCCTGACCATGGCGCAGCGTTTGCTGAGCTATTGGCAAGTCTGGCAGGCGACCCAGTCTTTTCTCGATTGCCAGGGCAAATGCCTGGCGGTGAAGATGGCGGCGGAGGTGGCGGACTTGTCGGAAGCCATGCGCCTGTCGATCAAGCGTGGCACAGAGGGCATCGTCGGCCGTCTGGCGAGGGCGATCGAGGCCGGGGTGGCCGAGGGCTCGCTCGCCATCGACGGCGACGCCGACTCGGTGGCCAACAGTCTGTATCAACTGTGGCTGGGCGCCAGCGTGATGGTGAAGATCAGCCGCAGCATGGAACCGTTTGCCATGGCCTTGCTCACGACGCGACACATCCTGCATCTGCCCGCCGATTAAGGGATGAAGGCGCATTTCTTTGCTATACATTTTTTTGCCACCAAAATAGACGACCGGTCTATTAGTTGTATGTACTTTAACCCTACCTAGGAGTAACACCATGAAAAAAGTATTGATCGTTTTGACTTCCCACGACAAATTGGGCGACACCGGCCGCAAGACCGGCTTCTGGCTGGAAGAGCTGGCCGCGCCGTATTACGCCTTCAAGGACGCCGGCGTGGAAGTGGTGCTGGCTTCGCCGCTGGGCGGCCAGCCGCCGCTCGATCCGAAGAGCAACGAGCCATCGTTCCAAACGGCCTTGACGCACCGCTTCGAGGCGGACGCGGCGGCCAACGCGCAACTGGCCGCCACGGTGCGCCTGGACAGCGTGTCGCAAGCCGATTTCGACACCGTCTTTTATCCGGGCGGCCACGGTCCGCTGTGGGACTTGGCCGAAGACAAGCATTCAATCGCCTTGATCGAGGCCTTCATCGCCGCCGACAAACCGGTCGCGCTGGTGTGCCACGCGCCGGGCGTGCTGCGCCACGTGAAAACGGCGGCCGGCCGGCCCTTGGTCGAGGGCAAGCAAGTGACGGGTTTCACCAACACCGAGGAAGCGGCCGTGGGCTTGACCGAGATCGTGCCTTTCCTGGTCGAGGACGAGCTCAAGGCCAAGGGCGGCGTGTATTCCAAGGGCGAGGATTGGGCTTCGTATGTGGTGCGCGACGGTTTGTTGATCACGGGCCAAAACCCGGGGTCGTCGGCCGAGGCGGCGGCCTTGCTGCTGCAACGCCTGGCGTGAGCGACCGTCCCGCCCGATCCATCGTGAACTAACACCGACCGAACGGAAGACGGCGCCCGCCGTTCTTCCTCACTTTTCTTGGAGTATGAAATGAACACACTGAATCGTATCGCTTGCGCCGTCGCCCTGGTTCTGGCCGCGACCGGCATCCATCCAGCAATGGCCGCGCCCGTCAAAAACGTGGTGCTGGTGCATGGCTTTTTCGCCGACGGCTCCGGCTGGCAAGGCGTGTCCGACATCCTCACCCGGGACGGCTTCAAGGTCGCCGTGGTGCAAGAGCCGGAAACCTCGCTGGCCGACGATGTGCTAGCCACCAACCGGGCGCTGGACGGCATGGATGGCGCCAGCATTTTGGTGGGCCACAGTTATGGCGGAATCGTGATCACGGAGGCGGGCAAGCACGCCAAGGTGGCCGGCCTGGTCTACGTCGCCGCCTTCCAGCCCGAAGTGGGCGAGAGCTTGCTCGACCTCGTCAAGAAAACGCCGCCGGCCAGCAAAGGCATCCAGGCCACCGCCGACGGCCACCTGTATTTCGATCCGGCGCTGTTCCACGCCGACTTCGCCGCCGACGTGCCGGCGGCGGCGGCGCGGTTCATGGCTCTGTCGCAAGTGATGCCGGCGGTGGCGACGGCCGGCGCGCCCGTGACCCAGGCGGCCTGGAAAAGCAAACCGAGTTGGGCGCTGATATCGACCGCCGACCGCACGGTCAATCCCGAACTGCAACGTTTCATGGCCAAACGCGCCGGCAGCACGACGGTCGACATCAAGGGCAGCCACGTCGCTTTCATCGCCCATCCCGCCGCCGTGGCGAAGTTGATCGAACAAGCCGCCGCCACAGCCGTCAAAGATTGATCGTCGCGCGCATCGCGGGCCGGCCTGCGCCTCGATGGCGCGCGGCACGCCGAGGGCGCCACCACTGCATCGTCATTGCCATCATTGGAGAATCAAACATGTCGCTCACCATCCCGTCCGGACACGCGCTCGAAACCAGGCGGCAATCGAAAGCCGCTCCGGCGATCGGCCAATCGGCGCGCGCGCCCGGCGCCGTCCAGCCCGGGGCCATCCAGCCCGGGGCCATCCAGCCCGGGGCCATCCAGCCCGGAGCCATCCAGCCCGGAGCCATCCAGCCCGGGGCCGCTCCGGCGGCGCGCTCGATCTCGATGTTCGCGGCCATCGCCTGCGTCGTGCTGGTGGCGCTGGACCTGCGGCCCGGCATCGTGTCGCTCGGCCCGTTGCTGCCGCGCCTGATCGCGCAATTCGGCTTGTCGCATCTGCAAGCGTCGCTGCTGACGGCGATTCCAACCCTGCTCATGGGACTGCTGGCCTTGCCCGCGCCGTGGCTGGCGCACCGCTTCGGGCGCGACCGGGTGATCCTGGCGGCCCTGGCCGTGCTGGCCGGCGCCAGCCTGGCCCGCGCCTTCGCGAGCTCTTCCGCGTTCCTGTTCCTGACCACCGTCGGGGTCGGCGCCGGCATCGCGCTGGCCGGCGCCCTGATCGCCGGTTTCGTGAAAGGGAATTATCCCAAACAAGCCGCCATCCTGATGGGGGTCTACGCCACCGCGATCGCGCTGGGCAGCACGCTATCGGCGGCGGCCACCGGCGCCATCGCGGCCGCCGTCGAGGGCTGGCGTGTCGGCGCCGGGATCTGGGCCGTGCCGGGCGTGATCGCCTTCGGTGCCTGGCTCGTCATCGAGCGGCGCGCGCCCAAGCTCCAGCACGGCGGGGCGCCCAAACGGCGCTACAACATGCCTGTCAATAATTCCACCGCCTGGCTCATCGCCCTGTTTTTCGCCTGTAATAATTTCGTTTTTTACGCCTTCATCTCGTGGATCGCGCCCATGTATGTGGAATATGGCCGCGACGCCGCCCACGCCAGTTTGCTGTTGGCCGGCTTCACCTTTTCCTTCATGGTGGCCAATCCCGTGTTCGGCTTCCTCAGCCGTAACGAGGACCGGCGCACGCCGCTGACCATCAGCGCCGCCATCGCGCTGGCCGGCACCGTGGCGATGGCGATCTCGCCCACCGCGTTTCCCTTCCTGACGGTGGCGCTGATCGCCTTCGGCACCGGTGGCTCGTTCACGCTGGCCATGACCCTGCCGCTCGATAACGCGGCCAACGCCGACGAGGCCAATTCCTGGAACGCGTTCGTGCTGCTGGTGAGCTATGTCATCGCCGCCGCCGGTCCCTTGTTGGTCGGACAGATCCGCGACGCCAGCGGCAGTTTCCATCCGGCGCTGTGGATGATCGCCGCGGTCGGCGTGGTCATGTTGGGCGCCACGCCTTTCATGCAGCCGCATCATCATAAAAAGCCGCGCCCGGCGGGCTGAGACGCGGCCGCCGATGCGCCGCGAAAATCGGCTCAAGCGATCACGAGACGCTGGCGTAGATCGTTCAGCAGCCACGTTCCCACCGGACCGAGCGGCTTGTCGCGCGCATGCGCCGCGTAAATGATCAGGCGCGCGCTCGGCACCACCAGCTGATCGTGGGTGGCCAGCGCCACCAATCGCCCGTCCCGTATCAACGGTTCCGCGATGTGCCTCGGCATCTTGCACCAGCCCAGCCCGGCCAACAGGAAATCGAGCCGTCTGCCGTTGTCGACGAAGCGCCACAGCCGGTCGCCGACCACGCCATAATTCGGCCCGTCCTGGGCCACGGGATCGGACAGAACCAGCTGCACGTGCTGCGCCAGGTCGGCGATGTCGAGCGTGCGCCTGGCCGCCGCCAAAGGGTGACCGGGCGCGGCGACCGGTAACAATTCCAGGTCCATCAAGGGATACGCCGTGATATCGGCCGGGACCGCCGGCAGCAACATGCATACGCCCAGGCTGGCGCTGCCGTCGCGCAGGCGGCGTTCGGCGCCGCCCAAGCCTTCGGTGCGGAAACTGAGCGGGATGTCAGCATAGCTTGCGCGCAAGGCGAGCAAGCTGGCGATCAACGGCCCGGTGGGGATCAGCGGGTCTATCGCCAGCGGCAATTCGGTCTCCCAGCCCGCGCGCGCGCCGACCGCGAGCGACTCGAAGCGCTCGGCGCCGGCCAGCACCAAGCGGGCTTGATCGACCAGCATCTTGCCCACCGCCGTCAAACGCGGCTTGTGTTCGCTCCGGTCGAACAACACGATGCCTTGCGCGTCTTCCAGCGTCTTGATGGTTTGGCTGATGGCCGATTGCACCCGGCCGACCCGCCGCGCCGCCGCCGAAAAACTGCCCGCGTCGGCGATGGTCACCAGCACCCGTAACTGATCCAATGTCAGCGCACCGATCAAAGCATCACCTCAAGTGATTAAGATCATCATATTTTAATCACTTCTCAGAACATCGCGCGGACTTTAGGATGGGTACTTCTTTTATTGGAGTAAAACAATGTCGAATCTTCTCGTGATCGAAGCCAGTCCACGCGGCGACGCGTCCGTGTCGCGCCACATGAGCGCGCGCTATATCGACGCTTGGACGCGTGCCCATCCGGACGGCGAAGTCGTACGGCGCGATTTGATGCGCACCGCCTTGACCTTCACCGACGCCGCTTTCCTGGCCGCGTACTTCACGCCGCCGTACCAACAGTCGGCCGGGATGAAGGCGGCGCTGGCGCTGTCCGACGAGCTGGTGGCGGAGTTGCTGCGGGCCGACGTGATCGTGATCGGCACGCCGGTGTATAACTACAATGTGCCGGCCGTGTTGAAGTCGTGGTTCGACCATATCGTCCGCAAAGGCATCACCCTGGGCTTTGCCGGCGAGGGTCTGTTGAAAGGCAAGGCCTGCACGGTCTTGCTCGCCTCGGGCGGGGTCTACACCGAAGGCTCGCCGATCCGGGAGCGCGATATCGCCACGGCCTGGCTGCGCCTGATCTTGAAGGTGCTCGGCATCGAGGATGTCGCGTTCGTGGCGGCCGGCGGCACCAAGGCGATCGATCTGGGCGAGCGCTCCAGAAGCGACTACATGGCGCCGATCATCCCCCTCATCGATGCCGCAGCGGGTCGATAAGCCCGCGTTGTCGCGGCTCCGCCGTCACAGGTTTAGGGCCAACTGTTGTGGTGACGCACGGTCGCCGACCTGGGCGCGGCCTTCGCTGGCGAGCAATAATTCCTTTGGCGAGGCTGCGCGCTGGGCGCGTCGCTCGCCGCGACCGGCCTGGTGCCAGGCTGGCGGCGCTTGCGCAGGCGGGGCTCGTCCGCTGGCTTATTGCGGCGTGGCTGTGGAGCGGCGCCGCCATTTCTTGGCCGGAACGGGGCGCGCGGCAAGCGTGCGGCCGCGCCTTGTTTTGTCCACCATGCCGACGTGGCGCGGCCTGCCCGCATGGCGGCGAGGTCGGACCCCGTCACAGCGGGTAATGGTCGGCCAGCCGGGCGAACGCGATGAAGGATTGCAGATAGTCGGTGGCGTGATCGGACTCGCGGGCGCCGAGATAAATGTGCTTCTGGATGCCCGCCGGTCCCAGCCGCAGCGTGCGCAGTTGCAGCTGCGGGGCGTAATCGGTCACCAGCCACTTGGGTAGGGCCGTCACGCCACGTCCGCTTGCCACCATTTGCAGCATGATGTCGGTGGTTTCAATGGTCTTGTGCTTGCGCGGCGCGCAATTGGCCGGCAGCAGGAACATATTGTAGATGTCCAGGCGTTCGAGCGGAACCGGGTAGGTGATCAGGGTTTCCTCGTTGAGCTGTTCCGGCCGCACTTCCTCCTGTCCGGCCCAGGGGTGGTCCTTGTGCACCACCAGCACTTGCTCGTAATCGAACACGGGTTCGAAGCGCAAGCCGGGCTTGAACAAGGGGTCGGGCGTGACCAGCAGATCGATCTCGAAACCGAACAGCGCGCCGATCCCGCCAAACTGGAATTTCTGCTTGACGTCGACATCGACCAGCGGCCACGCCGTCAGATAGCGCGAGACGATCTTCAATAGCCATTGGTAGCAAGGATGGCACTCCATGCCGATGCGCAAAGTGCCGCGTTCGCCCTGGGCATATTGGCGCAGACGCTCCTCGGCCAAGCGCAATTGAGGCAACAGCCTTTGCGCGACCGCGTGCAGATATTGGCCGGCCTGGGTCAGCCGCAGATTGCGCCCCTCGCGCAGCCAGATGGCGGTCCCCAGCTGTTGCTCGAGCTTTTTCATGCTGTGGCTGAGCGCCGATTGGGTCACGTGCAAGACTTCGGCGGCGGCGGTCAGGGAACCCTGGCGCTCGACCTCCGTCAGGATGGCGAGATGGATGCGTTCCAACATATCGTATGAGTAAAATTCATGAATGTGTGAGAAAAGACCATTTTACTTCATCGATGACGCGCTTTACCATGGGCCGACTGACTAATTAGGAGTGCCGCATGACCACCACCCATAACCTCGGCTTTCCCCGTATCGGCGCCAAGCGCGAACTGAAGTTCGCCCTGGAGTCGTACTGGAAGGGCGAATCCTCGCGCGCGACCCTCGAAGAGCGCGGCGCCGAACTGCGCCAACGGCACTGGGACCACCAGGCCGGCCTGGATCTGGCGCCGGTGGGCGACTTTTCGTTCTACGACCAAGTGCTCGACATGAGCTTCACGCTGGGCAACTTGCCGCAGCGGGTCAGCGATTTCCACGGCGACCAGCTCGACAACTACTTCCGCGTGGCGCGCGGCCGTTCGGCGCGGTCGGCCGAGCACCAGGAGTGCTGCGGCGGCGTGGCGGCCGGCGAAATGACCAAATGGTTCGACACCAACTATCATTACATCGTGCCCGAATTCACGGCCGCGACCAGCTTCGCGCTGGACGCCTCGCGCTTGCTGGAGCAACTGGCGCAAGCCAAGGCGCACGGCGTGAAGGCCAAGCCGGTGCTCGTCGGCCCGCTGACCTACCTGGCCATCGGCAAGGCCAAGGACGATTCCGACAAGCTGGCGCTGTTGCCTGCGCTGCTGTCGGCCTATTCCCAGTTGCTGGACGCCTTGGCCGGGCAGGGCGTGGAATGGGTGCAGATCGACGAACCGATCCTGGTCACCGAGCTCGATGCCGACTGGCGACTAGCCTTCACGCTGGCCTACCATCGATTGAAGGCGTGCCGGGTCAAGCTGCTGCTGGCCACCTATTTCGGCCAATTGCAGGACAACCGCGCGCTGGCCGCCACGCTGCCGGTGGCCGGCTTGCATATCGACGCCATCAACGGCTTCGACGACATCGCTCCGCTGTTGGACTTGCTGCCGGCCGAGACCGTGTTATCGCTGGGCGTCATCAACGGGCGCAATATCTGGAAGACCGATTTGAACGCCGTGCTCGATTGGCTGGAGCCGCTGGCCGAACGGCTGGGCGAGCGCCTGTGGATCGCCCCCTCGTGCTCCTTGCTGCACGTGCCCGTCGATTTGAACAGCGAGCAAAAGCTGGACGCCGACATCAGCTCCTGGCTGGCCTTCGCGCTGCAAAAGCTGGACGAGCTGCGGGTACTGGCCGAGGCCCTGCGCGGCGGGCGCGGCGCGGTCAAGAAAGAGCTGGCCGCCAACCAGGCCGCGCTGAACGCCCGGCGCGCCTCGCCGCGGGTGCACAATCCGGCCGTGCGGGACGCCATCGCCGCCATCGACGCCAGCCTGGGCGCGCGCCTGAGCGGGTATGCCGAGCGCGCCGCCGGGCAGGCCGCGTTGTTGCGACTGCCGGCCTACCCGACGACGACCATCGGCTCCTTCCCCCAAACGGCGCACATCCGCCAGGCGCGCGCCGCGTTCAAGGCCGGCACGCTGGACGCCACCGGTTACCGCGCCGCGATGCGGGAAGAGATCGCCCGCAGCGTGCACGAGCAGGAAGCGCTGGGGCTCGATGTGCTGGTGCACGGCGAAGCCGAACGCAACGACATGGTCGAATACTTCGGCGAACAGTTGGAAGGGTATGCCTTCAGCCAGTTCGGCTGGGTCCAATCGTATGGTTCGCGCTGCGTGAAGCCGCCCATCCTGTTCGGCGACATCAGCCGCCCGAAGCCGATGACGGTGGAATGGAGCGTGTATGCGCAGTCGCTGACCGACAAGCCGATGAAGGGGATGTTGACCGGCCCGGTGACGATGTTGAACTGGTCCTTCGTGCGCGACGACCAGCCGCGTTCGGTGTCCTGCCAACAGTTGGCGCTGGCGATACGGGCCGAGGTGCAGGATCTGGAGCGGGCCGGCGTGCGCGTGATTCAAATCGACGAGGCCGCGCTGCGCGAAGGTTTGCCGCTGCGTCGGGCGCAGTGGAAACACTATCTGGACTGGGCCGTCGAGTCGTTCCGCATCAGCGCCAACGGGGTGCGAGACCGGACCCAGATCCACACGCACATGTGCTATTCGGAGTTCAACGACATCATCGGCTCCATCGCCGACATGGACGCCGACGTGATCACCATCGAAACCTCGCGTTCGGACATGGAGTTGCTGGACGCCTTCGACCACTTCAACTATCCGAACCAGATCGGCCCGGGCGTCTACGATATCCATTCGCCCAATATACCGAGCCAGGAGCACATCGTGCAACTGATGCGGAAGGCGGCCGAGCGTATTCCGGCCGCGCGGCTGTGGGTCAATCCGGACTGCGGCTTGAAAACGCGCCAATGGGCCGAGGTGCTGCCGGCGCTGAGCAACATGGTGGCGGCCGCCAAGGCGCTGCGCCAGGCGGCTTGACACGCCGTGTGCCGCGGTCCCGCGCGATACGCGTGAAGCGCTGACCGATGCCGGGGCCGCCATCGCAGCGCCGCTCCCGTCGCATCGGAGGCGCGCCGGGCCGGCTACAAGGCGCCGAGCATTTCTTGCAGCCGTTCGAAATCGATGGGCTTGACCAGGTGGCGGTCGAAGCCGGCGTCGCTGGCGCGCTGGCGGTCCGCTTCGTGCGACCAGCCGGTGGCGGCCACCAGCATGATGCGGCGGCCCCAACCGGTGGCCCGGATGCGCCGCGCCACCTCGTAGCCGTTCAGGTCGGGCAAGCCGATATCGAGCAGGATCAGCGCCGGCGCGAATGGCTCCGCCTGCGCCAACGCGTCATGCCCGCTGTAGGCCACCTTGACCTCGTGACCCAGCATTTCAAGCGCCATGGCGAGCGTGTCGGCGGCATCGACGTTGTCGTCGACGACGAGCACGCGCCAGGCCGTCGTTGTCGCGGCCGGCGCGGCGGGCGCCGCCTCGGGCGCCGCTGCCCGAAGTAGCGGCAGCGTCAGCGTGAACACGCTGCCATGGCCGATGCCGGCGCTGTCGGCCGCGATGCGGCCGCCGTGCAGTTCGACCAGCCCGCGCACCAGCGCCAGGCCGATGCCCAGGCCGCCCTGCGAGCGTTCCAGCGCCGGGGTGAGTTGGGAAAACATGGTAAAGATCGATCCCAGCGCGGAAGGCGGAATGCCGATGCCGGAATCGGCGATCGACACCGCGACCTGCTCGCCGTCCACCTCCACGCGCACCACGATGCGGCCGCCGTCCGGCGTGTATTTGACGGCGTTGGTCAGCAGGTTGCCGATCACCTGGGTCAGGCGCACCTCGTCGGCGTCCACCATCACCGCTCGCGCGGGCGCGTGCAGCGCCAGCTCGTGGCGCGCCCGCGCGATCATGCCCGACAGGTCGGCCACCGCCGCGCGCACGATCGCCACCAGATCGCAAGCCGCCGTGCGCAACCGCATGCGGCCCTGCGTGATGCGCGAGACATCCATCAAGTCGTCCACCAGGTGCGTCAATTGGCGCGTCTGGCGCTCGACAATGTCCAAGCCCCAGGGCGCGGCCTCGCCCGGCGCTTGCTGGCGGCGTATCACCTCGAGCACGTTGCGCAAGGGCGCGAGCGGGTTGCGCAATTCATGCGCCAGGGTGGCCAGAAATTCATCCTTGCGGTGATGCTCGGCCGACAATTGGGCGTTCGCCTCGCGCAGCAAGGCTTCGGCTTGCAGTCTAGCGTCGGCGGACGCCTCGGCCTTTCTGCGCTCGTTGAGCAGCTCGGTCTCGTAGGCGCGCCGTTCCGTCGTCACCACCAGGCTCCACATATCGCGCGGGCCGTCTTGCCCGGCGTGCCGGACGATATTGATGAGCACCGGCAGCCGCTTGCGTTGCCGGGTGATGATTTCAAGCTGGACCTCGGCGACCGAACCCTGCATCGCCAACAGCGGCCCGCAATGGGTTTGGAAAAATAGCCGGCCACCCACGCTGAGCAAATCCTGCACCCGCCGTCCGGCGATCAATTCGGCCTCGCTGAAGTCCAGCCAGTCGCACAGCGCCGCGTTCGCGCGCAGGATGGCGCCCTTGGCATCGGCCACCAGCAAGCCGCATGGCGCATGCTCGAAATAGGACGCGTCCGATGCGCCGCTGATGGCGCCGCCGTGGCCGGGCATGGGCTAGGCCAGGGCGGTCGCCAGAAACGCGTCGATCGCCAGCGTGCTGGCCGCCGGCGCGCTCATGTGGGGGCAATGGCCCACGTTATCGATGACGCGCAGCTGGCAGACGGGCAGGGTGCCGAGCATGAATTCGCCCACGCTCATGGGCGCGACCATGTCGTCGCTGCACTGGAGCACCAGGGTGGGCGTGGCGCAGCTCGACACGTCGGCGCGATGGTCGGACAGGAAGGTGACGCGCGCGAAATGCCGGGCGATGTCGGGATTGGTGCGGCAAAAGCTGTTGGTCAGTTCCTGGCCCAGTTCCGGGCGCTCGGGCACTCCCATGATGGCTGGCGCCAGGTTACTGGACCAGCCGAGATAGTTGCTGTCCATCGTCTCGAGCAACTCTTCGATGTCGTCGCGGGAAAAGCCGCCGATGTAGTCGCCGTCGTTGATATAGCAGGGCGAGGGGCCGACCATCACTTGCGCGGTGAAACAGCGGGGTTGCTTGATGGCGGCCAGCATGCCGATCATGGCGCTAACCGAATGGCCGATGAAAACCACCGGTCCGTTACCGTATTCGGCGATGATTTCCAGCACATCGTCGGCGTAGCCATGCAGGGTGGCGTACTTGGTTCTGTCGTAGGCGGACAGGTCCGATGCGCCGCTGCCCACCAGGTCGAAGGTCACGACGCGGAAACGGCCGGTGTAATTGGGCGCCAGGAAGCGCCACATGGTCTGGTCGCAGCCGAAGCCGTGCGCCAGGAGCAGCGTGACCGGACCGTCGCCGGCGACTTTCACGTTATTGCGTTCTTTCGTGCCCATTCGTTGTGCCTTGAAGTTGGGCGCGCGGCCCGATGAGCGAGCATCTTACCATCAAGGTATTTTAATAAGTTTGCACAGTCGCGCCGTCGCGCGGCTTGTCCACCGCTTGGCGACTATCGTGCCTTGCTATGTCTGGCGCAAAGGCAATTTATCATGCTAATGAGCAATGTCAATCTTATTTATTTATATAGGTTTTAAAATTGTTCCTCACGATAGATAATGTCGGCCAAGTCGAGGAACCCAGCATGAATACAGTCATACAGAGCGTTAAAGAACTCGTCGGCGGTCGCCAACACCATCGTATTCTTCGGCTCTCCTTTCCGCGCAACGATGCGCCACAATCGACATTCCTGGTCAATCGGCTCGAAGGGGTGGAAAGCATCTCGCGCGGCTTCGAATTCAAGGTCGAACTTTTGAGCGACGACCGAAATTTTCCGCTCAAGGGCATGCTCGGCAAACTGCTGTGTGTCCAACTGGTGCGCAAGGATGGCACGCTGCGTTTTTTCACGGGTTACTGCCTGAGCTTCAGCCTGAAAAAAGTCGAACACATCGCTTTTTATGAAGCCCGGCTGGTGCCGTGGTTCGACTATCTGGCTCTGCGAAAAAATAACTACCTGTTTCACAATACAACACTGATCCAGCAGATCACCGCCATCTTCCGAAACTACGCCAGCCACGCCGTTTGGGATTACCGTCAACATGGCGACGATCCGGTGATGACCTATGCCTGCCAGTTCGATGAAAGCGACAGCAATTACGTGCAGCGCCGCCTGGAAGCGGCCGGCTGGCATTATTTTTACGATCACAGCGCCACCGAGCACAAACTGATCCTGTGCGACGACTCGACCTACGCCGAGCCGATCGAGGGCGACCCGAATGTCCGCTTGCACCGCCATGGCGGCGCCCAGGAAGAAGACGCCATCGGTGAATGGTCGTCGGTGCGCCATGTCACGCAGGGCAGCGTGGCCGTGACCGCGTTCGACTTCAAATCGCCGACGCCGCGTTTGGCATTGATGCCGACGATTATGCGGCAGGGTAAAGTGCCGGCCATCGAAACCTACGAATATGTCGGCGCCTATGGCTTCAAGAGCTTCGCCGACGGCGAGCGATTGGCGCGCCTGCGCATGGAAGAAATTGAAAAGGGCGGCAAACAGTATCACGGTTGCGGCAATAATTTCCGGTTGACGCCGGGCCGCTACTTCAAGCTGCAAAATGTCCACGGCGCCAGCCCCTACGGCCACGGCGGCGAGCCGGGCAAAAATGTGTTCCTGATTCTGGAAGCGCGCCATGTCGCCACCAACAATTATTTGCAAAGCGGGGCGCCGCCGGAGTACAGCAACCAGTTCACCTGTATCCGCAAGGCCGTTCCCTGGCGGCCGGGGCGCAATTTCAATAGCGTCGATACCAAAATACTGGCGCCGCAAACGGCCACCGTGGTCGGACCGCAAGGCCAGGGCGCGCTGCACGTCGATCAATACGGCCGTATCCGCGTGCAATTTCATTGGGATCGGGAAGGCCGTAACAACGAATCCAGCTCGGCCTGGATACGCGCGGCGACGCCATGGGCGGGCAACCAACTGGGTATTCATGCGACCCATCGCATCGGCAGTGAAATAATTTTAGGCCATATCGACGGCAATCCGGACCGTCCGTTCGTGGTGGCCGGACTGCATAACGCCAATTACATGCCGCCCTGGTCGCTACCGGACCAGCGCGCCTTGAGCGGTCTGCGCAGCCGCGAATTGACCCCCGCCGGCGGCAACGGCATCATGGGGCGTAGCAATTTCCTGGTGCTCGACGACACCCATCATGAAATCCAGGCCCAGCTGAAAAGCGATCACGAGCATAGCCAGCTGTCGCTCGGTTTCATCACCCGTCTCGACGGCAACGCCGGCCGCAAAGAGGCGCGCGGGCAGGGCTGGGAGCTGTACACCCAGGCCTGGGGCGTGGCCCGCGCGGCCAGGGGCATGTTGCTCACCACCGAGTCGCGCCCGGGCGCGGGATCGCACATCAAGGACATGGGCGAAACGGTGCGGCGCTTGAAACAGGCGCACGAGCGGCATCAGGCGCTGACCGAAGCGGCCGAGCAAGCTGGCGCCCAGGAAACGAAGGGACGGCAGCAAAGCGAGGTGGCAGAGGCGCTGGACGCGCAAAACAATGGCATCGCCGGGGTCGGAGCCGGAGCCGACCAGGGCGAGGGCGTTTTCCCGGAACTGGCCGCGCCGCATCTGGTGCTGGCCAGTCCGGCCGGCATCCACACCACCACCAGCCAATCGACCCATATCGCCAGCGACGAGCACACCGCGATCACCACCGGAAAAAGCCTGTCGATCGCCAGCGGCGACAGCTTTTTTGCCAGCATCCGGCGCACGCTGCGACTGTTCGTGCACAAGGCCGGCATGAAGCTGATCGCGGGCGCGGGCGACATCGACATGCAGGCGCTATCGGACAGTATCAATCTGCTGGCCAAGCTGAACATCACGCAAACCGCCAACCGCATCACCATCACGGCCAAGGAAGAAGTCGTCATCAACGGCGGCGGCAGCTATGTTAGATATAACGCCGCTGGAATCGAGCACGGCACGAACGGCGCGTATATCAATCACGCCGCGGAGCATCGGTTCGTCGGGCCGAAAAACCTCGCCATGGCGCAGGTGTTGCCGGCGCAATCCACGCTCGACGGCAAGGGCGTTTTCCACTTCGGCACGCATGCCGTGGCTGACGGCCGCGCCAATGTCGGGGTGCCTTTCAAGCTGTATAAAGACGAGGCCCTGACGGACGACGCGCATATCGATGAAAACGGCAATCTCCTGATCGAACACGCATTCGATTCCGAGGCCAAGTACGCCGTGGAATTACCCAGCGGGCAGCGCTATGTGATCGATTCCGGCGAGCACGCCGAACGCCACGAGGCCAGCGCTGCGCTGGGCTACCACGGCTACCACAACGAGGCCGGTATCCTGGGCGACTCCCACACCGGGACCGATCAAGACCGCATGCTGGCCAACCCGACCTCGCGCGACGATGGAGCGCCCCCGCTGTGATCCGCGACTACCTCCACAAGAAATTCGATACAGGAGCTCAGCCATGAGCAACATGAACGACAACGCCAAGCTGTACGTGCAACACCTGACCTACAAGAAAGGCTTGCCGCCCTACCTGTGCTTGACGCTGCCATGGTGGGTGCGCACGCCTTATCCGACTTACGGTCCGCGCCATGGCTGTTCGATCGAACCGCTCATTTGCGGCGAGCGCGTGTTCGGCGAGCTGGCCGGCGATATTCACAACGCCAAACATAGCGTCGATATCATTACTTGGGGCTTCGATCCCGGCATGGTGCTGGTCAGGGGCGCGGCCGCGCACATGGGACAGCGTTACGGCGACTTGCTCAAGGAAATCGCGACCCGCAAGGAGCATCCGGTCACGGTGCGCTTGCTTGTGTGGCATGACGATGTGTTGTCCGAAGGGCAGATGAAAAATATTCCGGGCTATTATGGTGCGCTGTTCCCATGCGTCGGTTCGAGCGAAGGAGGCTTTTATTCGGAATCCCATCAGACTTACAATGCCGAATGGTTCGATCAAGTTCGCGCCGGAAAATACCCGAATATCGAATTTTACGTGCGTTCGGTGCCAAGCGTATATTGGGGCAGCTCGATGGAAGGGGAGGACCCGGCCTGGAGCGTCAAATCCGTCGCCGCCCAACTGTATGCCACCCACCACCAAAAAATGGTCTTGATCGATTACGAGATGCCCAAAATCGCCCTGGGCTACGTGATGGGCCACAATTCCATCAGCGATTTTTGGGATACCGAAGCGCATCTCTTCCGCGACCCGCGACGCGAAACCTACTACAAAAAAGCGCCCGCCGACGCCTGGAAGGAGGGCGCTTACTACGCGCCCGGTGCGCCCAATTACAAAATGAGCGAATACGAAATCGCGGCCAAGGAGTACGCGGTGGAATCCTATCTGAAGCGGCATCGTTATGTGACCAAACCGTATCAAGATGTGTCGTGCCGCCTGCGCGGACCCATCCTGTCGGACCTGAATCATAACTTTTGCCAGGCGTGGGGCGAATCGAATCCGGCGCATGCATGGGTTAAAAAGTTGATTCCTTCACCGCACGCGCCGATCCCCACCGAGAAGCCGCCGGTGCGCGGCATCGCGGAGCAAGCGGTCGATGCGCTCAACGAAGCCGCCCACAACATATTTGACCAAGAATTTATCCTGCGTCGCCACAAAATCGGCTGGCGCGCCTTCTCGCTGCCGTCGGGCCAGCACAGCGTGCAATTGATGCGCACGCAACCGCTGCATAGAGAGAAGGCGATTAAAGAGTGCTATGCGAATTTGGCCCGGCAGACCCACCATTACATGTTTATTCAGAATCAATACATACAATATGAACCGTGGGCGATGCATTTGAAGGAGTGCGTGAAGCGCTTGCGGGACGGCGGCTATAAACAGCAGATTTATATATTTTTGCTGACGTCCACGCCCGAGCGGGCCGGTATGGACTTGCCAACCTACGACGTGGCCAGCGAACTCGGTCAAAGTGCGACCATGGTAAAGGAGCATGCCAAAGCGGTCGAAAGGGCGCAGATGGGGAAGCAAAAATTTCCGCTCACGGTGGAGGAAATGGCCGAGCAGGGTATCAGCCTCTTGATGGGATCGATGTGGACATGCGCCAAAAAGGACGCGAAAGAGATGAGTAAAGACGACTACGAAGAGATCTACATCCACGCCAAGGTGGCCATCGTGGACGATGCCGCCTTCACGCTGGGTTCCGCCAACCTCAATTTGCGCAGCATGGTATTCGACAGCGAACTGAACGTGCTCAGTGAAGCCAAGGATGTCGCATATCAATTGCGCGCTGATTTGTTCAAGCAGTGCACAGGTGATCCGGGGCCGAAACAGTTTGGTGATATGGCGGAGACATTAAAAAGGTGGAAGGATATGATGAAAAAAAATTTGGGTAATAAAGATAGCAATGGTCCGCTTATTAGTCAACTAATGCCATTTCACGTCGACCGCGAGCCTGGTTCCCCAGTCGTCTAACAATGAAACTGTTATTTTCGCGATGGACTTATCTATCCGTTCTGCTTGTCGCAATGGCGGCTGGTGGCTATTTTTTAACACTGCATTTACAGGAGCGCGCCTTGCACGTCATGCCTACTGGTTTGAAAAAATTCAACCTTACCGACCCATTGCCAGTCTGCGGCCGCTGGAAACAACACATGCCGGCCACACGTGAGGCCGCGACTTACCATTTATATATCGAAGCGCGTAAGCTGTGGCGCAGCAAAATTGCTTGGCAGCTCACCCGCGAGGAAAACACGCGCATTTTGCATGATGTTAGCCTGGCCGCCGAGCGCGGGGACTGGGGTGCCCGTGCGCTGCTGGCGCATTTCTATCAACGGGGTTTGGGTACGATGCCGAGCAACCGTGTGCTTGAGGGCGATGCGGACAAATCGGTGGCGATCGTGCGTCAAGCCGCTGCCGCCGGTCAGCCCTGGGGCTTATTCGATCTGGGCGTGGCATATGAGCACGGTTATGGCGGTGTACATTCCGACAAGGAGATCGCCTGGGCCTACTACTTGAAAGCGGCCCAGTTGGGTAGTCCAGAGGCACAATTGGCTCTGGCAGACGCATATTTACATGCTGACCGCCTAGATGATGAAATGACCATGGTGCAATGCGCTTACAGGCAAGGACACGGAATAGCGGCTTCGAGGCTAGCAACAAGGCTGGAAGTTAAAAAGCGATATGAGGAAGCTATAAAAGTATACCAAGATGGTGTGAGATTTGGAAATTCTGATTCGGCATCGTCGCTTTGGTTAT
Organism: Janthinobacterium sp.; assembly: GCA_043787615.1. Classification (GTDB taxonomy): domain Bacteria; phylum Pseudomonadota; class Gammaproteobacteria; order Burkholderiales; family Burkholderiaceae_D; genus Janthinobacterium. Next base: position 17,102 of record JAYVUV010000065.1, read on the forward strand.
TATTTGCAGATGGATTTTGGTCCAGCTCTGATCCTAAGCATCGTGAATCGTTAAGCGCACTCGGTATCGTAGCCGATCCGGAACGGGCTAAGCGGTATAAAGAGATTTCCAATGTATTAGATATTAATCCTGATCTCAAGCTAACGCGTTTGGATAAGGTGTTGCCTCTTCCGCCAGCCAAGCTTCCAGAATGGGGCGGCGTGAGCGGCGCGGTCGAACTGGAATCAAACGAGTCGCCAACGTATTAATGTTGTATGCTTAACGCCACAATTTTTTTGTGTTATTTCGCGGAATATATGCCCTGTTAGCACTACGGCAGGAAGGAAGAATGATATGCCGATGAAGAGTCCGCATCTGCGGTTGGCCGTAGTTTTTATTTTGATCATTTCGGTTTTATTTGGCACATATTATTTGGTGCTTAACTTGCACAAACGCGTTTTCACGTCATGGCAAGCGGGTTAACCAAATTCAAAATTAACGACCCGTTACCGGTGTGCGGCCACTGGAAAGAACACATGCCGGCCACACGTGATGCTGCGACTTACCGCTTATATATTGAAGCGCGCAAGCTGTGGCGCAGCAAGATTGCTTGGCAGCTCACCCGCGACGAAAACACGCGCATTTTGCATGATGGTCATGGTGCGGTGCTCGTATGCGCAAGGATATGGCCCAGCAGCGTCCAGACTTGCAACACGAATGGAGACATACAACCGATACGAGGAGGCGATAAAAATATATCAGGATGGAGTGAGATTTGGCAGTAGCGATTCGGCATCCTCACTCAGGACATTGTTTAGGGATGGGGTTTGGCCCAGCTCTGACC
>JAYVUV010000066.1:0-9408 GCA_043787615.1 Janthinobacterium sp.
GATTCGGTGTTGCGCTGCTTGGTGACAAAGCGTTTTGTTTGTCAGCAGAAGGAAGAGTATGCAGCGTTTTCGCTATGTCGTCAACCACTTCTTTTTTACTACCCGCTCGTTTCGACCGGCCCCGCAAGCCACATTGATATGCCGTTTTGCGGGGAGGCGAACTATAGCAAGGCCCTCGCGGGAGGCGCAAGGATTTTTTGAGGCGGCAAGCAAAAAATATCGCGGCCCCTCCATGTCGAGCTGGTTCAGGCGGGCAACATGAAGCGGATCGGCGCAGGTATAGTGATCGACACGCAACACCAGGCGAACGCCACGCCGTCCCACCATTCATGGAGCCCGCATGCCGCACCAGTTCTACCCGCATTCCTACACCGCGTTGTTTTCCCTCGCCGCCCTGATACCGTTCGCCGCGAGTGGCCAAGCCAGCCAATCGGACACCGCCCAAGCCATGGCGGTGGTGGTGGTCAGCGGCAGCCGCGTCGAACATGCCAGCTTCGACCTGCCCGCCTCGATCGACGTGCTGGACGCCGCCCGCATCGGCGACAGCCAGATGCGGGTCAACGCTTCCGAAGCGCTGGCGGCGGTGCCGGGACTGGTGGCGCAAAACCGGCAAAACTACGCCCAGGATTTGCAAATTTCGTCGCGCGGCTTCGGTGCCCGTTCCGCTTTCGGCGTGCGCGGCGTGCGCCTGATCAGCGACGGCATTCCCGCCACCATGCCGGACGGCCAAGGGCAGGCCGCCACCTTCGATCTCGACATGGCCGAGCGCATCGAGGTGCTGCGCGGCCCCTACTCCGCCATCTACGGCAACCACGCGGGCGGCGTGATCCAAATGTTCACCAAGGACGGCGCCGGCGCGCCCACGCTGGAAATGCGCATGAGCGGCGGCAGCGACGGCGTGCGTAAAATGGACGTGAACGCGCAAGGCAAGCCGGGCGCGATCGGCTACGTGCTCGACGCCTCGCGCTTTGAAACCGACGGCTATCGCAGCCACAGCGCCGCACGACGCGATCAGGCATTCGCCAAGATCAGCGTCGCGCCCACCGAGCACGCCACACTGACCCTGGTGGCCAATGGCTTGCGCCAGAACGATACCCAGGACCCGCTGGGCGTGCAATGGTCGACCTTCCTGGCCGACCCGCGCGCCGGCGAAATCGATCCAAGCGATGCGCGCACGCCGAAGCGCACCTTCGCCGAACGTTACGACACGCGCAAGAGCATCGACCATCAGCAGATCGGCGCCCATTACGAGCAGCGCTTCGGCGAGGACCGGCTGGCCCTCACCCTTTATGGCGGCAATCGCCAGGTGATTCAGTATCAAGCGTTTTCGAAAGCCTTCCAGGCGCCGGCCAGCCACTCGGGCGGGGTGGTGGACTTCGACCGCGATTTCCATGGAATGGACTTGAACTGGATCGATGCGCGCCCGCTCGCCGGCGGCATATTTCGCACCACCGTGGGACTCGACACCAGCCGCTCCAGCGACGATCGTCAGGGTTTTGAAAACTACATCGGCACCCAGTTCGGCCTGCGCGGCGCGCTGCGACGCGACGAGCAGGACGTGGTCAGCAGCGTCGATCCCTATCTGCAAACCGAATGGCAGGGCGGCGGCTGGGTGTTGAACGCGGGCGTGCGCCACAGCCGCATGAAGATCGAGGTCGACGACCATTTTCTGAGCAACGGCGACGACAGCGGCACGCTGCGCTACGCCCACACCACGCCGCTGGTAGGCTTGCTCTACAAAGTGCGGCCGACACTGAACCTGTATGTCAGCGCCGCGCGCGGCTTCGAATCGCCGACCCTCAACGAATTATTCTATTCGGGTAGCGGTGGCGGCTTCAATTTCCAGCTGGCGCCGGCGCTGAGCACCCATGTCGAATTCGGCGCCAAGGCGCAATTGGGTCAAGCCACGCGCATCAACGCCGCACTGTTCCAGGTGCGCACGCGCGACGAGCTGGTGGTCGACAACGCCAGTGGCGGGCGCACCAGCTACCGCAACGCCGGTACCACCTTGCGCCAGGGCGTGGAAGTGGCGATCGATAGCGCCTGGCGTCAGGGCGTGAGCACGCGGCTCGCGCTCACCGGGTTGCGCGCGGTGTACGACCAGGGCTTCGGCGCGGTACTGGCCGGCAGCCGGCTGCCGGGCGTGCCGAACGCCAGCCTGTTTGGCGAACTGGCGTGGAAAGACGCCGATGGCCGGTTCGGCGCCGCCCTCGAAACGGTCGCCAACGGCAAAGCCTACCCCGAGGATAGCAATCGCGAACAGGCCGCGCCGGGCTATGCCATCGTCAACGCCACCTTCAACGCCAAGCAGCGCGCCGGCGCTTGGCGCTTCGGCCAATTCGCGCGCCTGAACAATCTATTCGACCGCGATTATGTCGGCTCGCTGATTGTCGGCGATACGAACAAGCGCTATTACGAAGCCGCGCCCGGGCGCAACTGGCTGTTGGGCGCCAGCGCGCAATATCAGTTTTAAACGCGTAACACGAGGCACGAACCGACGCCAAGACGCATGGCGGTCATGCGTCTTGACGTCGAGCCGGATCGAACGTTGGCGCTATCGCGGCGTGGACAACACACAGGTGCTAAACGTGTCGCCGGACGCGAAGTCGACCTTCACCGGCAAAAAGCGCGCGATCACCTCGGCCTGGGTGCGCGCGTGCTGCGACACCCGGTCGACGGTGAAGCTGCCGCCGCCGGCCAGCGCCATCGGCAGCATCACCTGGTCGGCCAGATACTCGCCGAGCGCCGCGCCGGAACTCAGATAGCGCCGCACCTGCTGCACCACGCCCTTGGCCACCGCTTCGGCGCGCACCATCTTCTCGCCGAAGCCGGCGAACACCTCGGTCACATGTTCATGCTCCAGCGTGACCAGTAGCGCGTTGCCAGGCCCGTGCTCGACCGGCAAACCGCGGATCAGCAGCTGCGCCGCATCCCAGCCCATGGCGCTGCCGACGCATTCAAGCTCGCGCTTGGCCACGCTGGCCGGCACGGCGGCGATCAAACTCTCGGCGAAACCGGCGCGCCGCGCGCCCCGTTCGGTCAGCGAAATCTGGCGCAGCGCGGCGCAAGGCTGTACGGTGGCAAGCAACTGGCCGCCGCCGGCCGGATAAAAGCCGGCGCGCGTCAACACCACATCGACTTCGGCGCCCATCGCCGCCAGCACCCGGCCATAGGCGCGCTGTAGAAACTCGGCCGGCGGCGCCATCGGATTATGGGTGCCGCCCTCCATCCTCACGGTCGAGCGGCCATCGGCATACAGCAGGGCCGGCATCAGCGTTTGCAGCACCAGCGTGCAGCTGCCGGCGCTGCCGATGGCGAAGCGATAGTCGCCGCCCTTGATTTTTCCGGGCGCGAACTCCAAGGTTTGCGAGCCGAGCGCCGCGCCCGCCAAGTCGGCGCCGCACACTTCGGCCGCCGCCTGCACCGCCACCAGATGCTGACGCATCAAACCGGGTTTGGCGCGCCGCGCGCGGATGCGCGCGATGCGAAACGGCTGCCCCGTAATCATCGACAGCGTCAAGGCGCTGCGTAAAATCTGGCCGCCGCCTTCGCCGGCCGACCCGTCCAATTCAATCATGAGCACTCTACTTTCTTGGTAATTTTATTATCGTGAGCGCGGCCGTCATCCTTTGACGCAGACCACCTGTTTCAAGGTATGCACCACTTCCACCAGATCGCGCTGCGCATGCATCACGGCGTCGATATCCTTGTAGGCCATGGGAATTTCATCGATCACATTGGCATCCTTGCGGCACTCCACGCCCTCGGTCGCCTTGATCTGGTCGTCCAAACTGAAGCGGCGTTTCGCCTCGGTGCGGCTCATGGTGCGACCGGCGCCGTGGCTACAACTGTGAAAACTCTCCTCGTTGCCTTTGCCGCGCACAATAAAGCTCCTGGCCCCCATCGATCCCGGAATGATCCCCAATTCGCCGGGACGGGCCGATACCGCGCCTTTCCGGGTGATCAATACGTCCTGTCCGAAGTGGCGCTCCTTCTGTACATAGTTGTGATGGCAGTTGACCGCTTCGACATGGGTCTGGAACGGCTTGGCGATCACCGTGCGTACCGCCGCGATCAGGTTCTGCATCATCACCTCGCGATTGGTGCGGGCGAACTTTTGCGCCCAGCCGACCGCCTCCACATAATCATTGTAATGCTGGGTACCCTCGGGCAAATACGCCAGGTCCTGATCGGGCAAATTGATAAAGTGGGTGCGCATGTCCTGCTTCGCCAGCTCGATAAAATGGGTGCCGATGGCGTTGCCCACTCCGCGCGAGCCGGAATGGAGCATGAACCAGACAAAACCGATTTCATCGAGACAGACCTCGATGAAGTGATTACCACTGCCGAGGGTGCCCAGGTGGCGATAATTGTTCGTGTTTCTCAGGCGCGGCGTTTTCAGGCAAACCGCATCGAATTCGTCCTTGAGCTGAACCCAGGCGGCATCGACGGCGGACGGCGGCGTGTGCCATGAACCCTCGTCGCGGCCGCGAAAACCGCGCGTTTTAGGCGACATGCCGTGCGGGATGGCCCGTTCGATCGCGCTGCGCAACGGCCCCAGATTATCCGGCAAATCGGTGGCGGTGAGGGTGGTTTTGGCCGCCATCATGCCGCAGCCGATATCCACCCCGACCGCGGCTGGAATCACCGCCCCCAGAGTGGCAATCACGCTGCCGATGGTCGAGCCTTTACCCAAATGCACATCCGGCATCACGGCGATATGCTTGTAAATAAATGGCAGCTTGGCGGTATTGGCCAGCTGCTTTTTGGCCGACTCCTCCACCGGCACGCCCTGGGTCCACATTTTGACCGGGCGGCCGCCCTCAATGTTCATGACATCGTAATGATCGTTTTTCATATATTTTATCGTCGTTAAATATTGTTCAATCTTGCTCGGCAAGGACGGAGAACACGTCTTGCCAGACCCGCCGCGCTTGGCGCTTTGAATAAGCGCCGGATGTCAATTCGGCGACATCGCGGGCTTGCGCGCCGAAACACCAGCCACCGGCGCCCGCTGCGCCATGGTGCGCGCTGCGGCTTTCAATGTAGCCGATTGGCCAAGCATTCCCATGACTTTCCAGCGTCGCCCTCTCGACCGCGCCAACGCGGATGACCCAACCCATCACTGGCTTCGTTGCGCTATCCATCTCCACTCCTTTATCTTTGACTTTCCTCTTCTATTGCAAATGCTGTGCCAGCGATGCGATAGCGGTCGGATTTTTTGCAAGTAACTGATTCTCCGACACTTTTTATCATAACAACTTGCTCGGCTCGCATATTCAACCAAAGCAATTTCATGTAAAATTATCTTTTAAGATAAACATTTATATAGAAATGATCAAAAAACGCATCGTCGTCATCGGTTTCCTCGGCACGCAGCTCGACAGCGGCAAAGGCGCCGCGCGCTGGGAACGCTGGCGCCCCAGCGTCGCCCTGACCCAGCACGAAGACATGGCGGTGGACCGTTTCGAACTGTTATTCGACGCCAAATTCTCCCGGCTGGCCGAGGAGGTGCGGCAGGATATCGGCGCGGTATCGCCCGAAACCGAAGTGGTCGCGCACACCCTGCCGATCCGCGACGCCTGGGATTTCGAGGACGTGTATGGCTGCCTCTTCGACTTCGCCAGGCAGTATCGCTTCGATCCGGAACATGAGGAATACTGGATTCACATCACCACCGGTAGCCATGTCGCGCAAATCTGCATGTTCCTGATGACCGAGGCGCGCTATTTTCCCGGCCGCCTGCTGCAATCCTCGCCGCCGCGGCGCCAGACGGCGGGCGCCGCCGGCAATTATGATTTGATCGATCTGGATCTGTCGCGCTACGATCAGATCGCCCAACGTTTCAGCCGCGAGCAAGAAGAAGGCGTGGCGTTCCTTAAATCGGGCATCGCCACCCGCAACGCCCATTTCAATACCATGATCGACGAGATCGAAAGGGTGGCCATCAAATCGCGGGCGCCGATTCTGCTCATGGGACCGACCGGCGCCGGCAAATCGTTTTTGGCGCGCCGCGTCTTCGAATTGAAAAAGGCAAGGCATCAAATCGACGGCAAATTCGTCGAACTCAATTGCGCCACGCTGCACGGCGACGGCGCCGCCTCGACCTTGTTCGGTCATATCAAAGGCGCGTTCACGGGTGCCGCCACCGATCGACCGGGCTTGCTGCGCAGCGCGCACAAAGGTTTACTGTTTCTCGATGAGATAGGCGAGTTGGGCGCCGACGAACAAGCCATGCTGCTCAAAGCGATCGAGGAAAAACGCTTTTTGCCGGTCGGCGCCGACCATGAAGCGCAGAGCGATTTTCAGCTCATCGCCGGCACCAACCGCGACCTGTCGCGCGACGTGGTGGCCGGGCGCTTCCGCGAAGATCTGTACGCGCGCATTAACCTGTGGACCTATGCGCTGCCCGGCCTGGTCGACCGGCCGGAAGACATCGAACCGAATCTCGATTATCTACTGGCCCAGTTCAGCGCCGAAAACGGGCAAATGGTGCGCTTCAATAAAGAGGCGCGCGAGCGCTTTATGCGTTTCGCCATGTCGGCCGAGGCGATTTGGGCCGGCAATTTCCGCGACTTGCACGCCGCGCTCACGCGCATGGCCACGCTGGCCGAATCGGGCCGCATCACCGATGCCATCGTGGTCGGCGAATGCGGCCGCCTCCAGCGGCTGTGGCGGCATTATGCGCAACCGCTGCCTTCGAGCGAGGTGGCGCTGGAGCGCCTGCTGGGGGAAGCTTCCAGCCAATTGGACTTGTTCGACGCACTGCAACTCAAGGCCGTCATCGCGCTTTGCCGTCAATCCAAATCGCTGTCCGACGCGGGCCGCAAGTTATATGCGGTTTCGCGCGACGCCAAGGCCAAGCCAAACGACGCGGACCGGCTCAAAAAATATCTGGCCCGTTTTGGCCTCGAATGGAGCGAAGTGTGCGATTAGCGCGATGGCGCCGGCCATGGCGATTGCGCGTTGCACGATTGGCCGCCACCATCATACATTTTGGTAATAAACGGGCAACGGATTATAGACAAAAGGTAAGACGATCCGTACACTTGCCTGTTGAACACAAAAATCTCACATTCATAAAAGGTTGGCCCAGAATGAAAAATGTTGTTTATGCCGGACTCGTTTTCGCGACGTTATCGGCGTGCGGCGGCGGCGGTCCCGACGCGGGAAAATGCATCGGCAGCGACTCGGTTTGCCATCCCAGCTCCTCGGCGGGAAACGGGGTCATCGCGGCCGCCGCCACCGTCGCCAAGCAATGCGTGGCACCGCGTCCCGCCAGCGCCATGGATCCGTTCACGCAAAAGCCGTATGGCGATACCCAGGGTTCCTTGACCACCGAAAAAGCATGGATACGCGGCTACGTGAATGAGACCTATCTGTGGTATCAAGATGTCGCGTTCACCAATCCGGATTTTTATGTCATCGGCGCCACCGTCACCGATGTGGAACCGTCCGACAACTCAAAAAGCAGCATCAAGCTGACGAGCAACCTGGAAGTACTGAACGCCTACTTCAATAGCCAACGCTCGACCCTGGTCACCCCGTCCGGCAAGCCCAAGGACCAATACCATTACACCTATGCGACCGACGAATGGAACGCCTTGTCCAATGCCGGCAGCAGTGTCGGTTTCGGCTTCCAGATCGCGCTGATAGCGAGCAAACCGCCGCGCAGCGCGGTGGTGGCCTATTCCGATCCGGGCACACCGGCGTCGGAAAATAACCTGGGCCGTGGCGCCAAAATCGTGCAGGTCAATGGCGTCAATGTGGTCGATGGCGACCCGGCGGTGCTGAACGAAGGTTTGTTCTCGCCGACGGAGGGTAAACAATACACCTTTGTGGTCCAGGATCAGGGCAGCACGGCTACCCGCACCATCACCATGGCGGCACGTACCGTTATTTCCACCCCCGTGCAAAATGTCAAAACCTTGCCGGCGCCGTACGCGGATGTGGGCTATATGCAGTTCAACGAGCATATCGCCACCGCCGAGAGTCAGCTGATCGCCGCGGTGAATCAGCTGAAACTGGCCAACGCCGGCGCCGGCATCAAAGACTTGGTACTCGATCTGCGTTATAACGGTGGCGGCCTGCTCGATATCGCCAGCGAACTGGCGTATATGATCGCCGGCCCCACGCCGACCGCGGGCAAGACTTTCGAAAAAACCAGTTTTAACGACAAAAATCCGTTCAAGCTGAGTGACGCGGACGCGATCACACCTTTTTACACCACGACCCAGGGGTTTTCCACGACCACGGGTCAAGTCTTGCCGCAACTCGGATTGGCGCGGGTGTTCATTCTGGCCGGTAGCGGCACATGCTCGGCAAGCGAAGCGATCATCAACGGCTTGCGCGGCGTCGGGATTCAGGTGGTTTTGATCGGTAACACCACCTGCGGCAAACCTTACGGCTTCTACCCGCAAGACAATTGCAGCACAACGTATTTCACGGTGCAATTCAAAGGGGTCAATCAAGCCGGCTTCGGAGAATATGCCGACGGTTTCATACCGGGCGGTGGCGCCAACACGGGCAACAATTTGCCAGGTTGCGCGGTCGCCGACGATTTCAGCAAACCGCTGGGTGACATCACAGAAGCGCGCCTCGCGGCTGCGATGCAATTTCGCACCGGCGGCAGCTGCGCCTCGGCCATGATGGCGAATGGCGCCAGCATGTCGAAGGTCATGCTGCCGGACGCTTCACTCGGCCGTAGCTTTGTCCGTGAAAATCGGATTTACCGTCCGCGCCCGGTGCGATGAGTCTGATGCAAGTCCTGCGGTGGTGGCCTGCGGCGATGCTGCCGGTCATCGCGGCATGCGCGGCGGCGGACAGCGTCCCCGCCGCCGACGTTCCCGCCGTGTTAAGCGCGCCAAATCAAGTGGCGTGGCAGGAAGTGCAAACGACGGTGGCCCGCATGCTGGGCGTACCGACGGTAAGGCTGGCGGAAGATGTATTGTTACGCGATAGTTTGCTGGTGATCGAAAAAGCCAGGCCACGCGATGCGCGTGGCTTGCCACTAAACGGCCGAGATGTGGACAAGCCGGAGCAATTCCGTTTGCTGACAGTCGCAGGAAAATGTGTGCTGCTCCGAGTGCGCACCGCGCAGCGCGCTGTGTTGCATGAGGCGCAGTGCCTAGAAGTGCCAAGATAGCTTGAGGCGCTTTCTCAGGTTAGATATAGATAACCCCTGGTGCAAACGAGGGTTTTTTTTACGGGCCGACTTGCACCGATCCGATAGCGCAGCCGCTGCCCAGGTTTCGGACGGCCAGCCTCCGGCTCGCATAAAAGCTGCGGACGTAAAAAAACCCCCATCCACACTAAACGCGAGCTTGAGCGCGTTTAGGCTGATGGGGGTTTTTCACTATAACTAGCCTGACGATAACCTACTTTCACACTGGTTGCAGCACTATCATC
>JAYVUV010000067.1:0-4070 GCA_043787615.1 Janthinobacterium sp.
GCTCGCTGGGCCACGCCGAGCAAGCTTTCGCCGACGCGGCCGACCAGTACGGCGACCTGGCCGTGGTCGAAGTGCTGTCCAGCATTCCGGCCCAGGTGACGGCCCTGCATCTGGCCGGCTTCGACGGCGGCAAGATGTCGTTGGCGACCCTGCTGGTGCCGCCCAAGGCCTGGGCCGACAGCCTGGCCTTTTTCGCCGCCACCTGGAGCGACGACCAGATCGAGGACGATCCCGAGCGCATCGCCGAATCCTTGTTCGCCCACATCCACGGCGTGGTGTTCGCCAGCGAGGACGCCCAGCGCCGGCGCGAATTGCTGGCCGAGGCTTCGGCCAGCGACCATGGCGTGACCGCCTTCGCGATCCTGTTTTCGATGGCGCCCAAGGAAATTTTGGAAGTGGCCGGCGAAATCGTCACCAAGGGACCGTATATCACCGGCCAAACCTCGTCCGACAACGACGTGGTGCCCTTGGCCATCGAACTGGCCCAGGCCAGCGAAGACGGCTGGGACCGTTCCCTGTTCGAGTTGTTCCCCGACTTCCGCCACAGCGCCGACCTGGCCGACGCGGAATACAACGACGACCCGGACGAGGAACAGCCCTTCCTCCAGCGCAGCACCAAGGAATTGCTGTACCGCTTGCGCAAACAAGTGCCCAGCACCCGTGGCGGCGTGGCCAAACCGGGCGCGCGGCGCAGCATCGGCACCGGCATCTTTTCTTAACCCGCGTGCCGACGCGCCACCTGGAAAACCAATACATGCTGCCTGCGATTGTTGTAGAAAACCTGCCGCGCCTGGTGCGCGCCATCAAACTGTTGGCCACCGACCCGCGCGCTGACGCGGCCGCCAACCTGGCCGACGAATTGACCGGCATCACCGCCATGGTGGCCGAGAAATTCACCAACGACCGCACCGCCGAGGGCATCCAGAAAGCCCTGTACCTGACGGTGGGCGGGGTGTCGCTCGGGCTGGACCATGCGCTGATGCACGAGGGCGACGACGCCGCGCTCGACTTCCTGATCGAATATGGCGCCGAGCACGCCTTCCAGGCCGGCTTCCGGCTGGTGCGCGAGCTGTCGCAATTGCCCGAGGACGCGCTGGTCGGCGAATACGACCAAGACCCGGTCTACCTGCAACGTCGCTTGCGCGACCTGTTTGTCGATATTTGTAGCGCCGACCCGAACCAGAATTGGCACGGCCCGGAGAAATACGCGCTCCAGCTCAAGCAGCGCAAGGAAGTGCAAGCCATCGTGCGCCTGGCCAATTGGCTGCGCCGCCATAACGACGCCGGCCCCGTCACCGACACCGACTTGAACGCCGAGGGCGTGATCGGGGTGGCCGTGATTTTGGCGGTCGAAGGCAACGGCCGTATCGTGGCGCGCACCAGCCAAAAGGATTTCGAGCGCTTCGTCAAGGCGGTGCGCAAGAACAAGCCCGACTTCGAGGCGGGCTGGGCCGGCTTGCTGGCCAAGGTGCCGGTCCAGCATCACGACGTGCTGATCGAACGCATCGACGCTTACCGCCAGGGTTGCACCGTGCTGAAACATATCCTGACCCGGGCCAGCATGAAAAGCCTGTTCGCGGAATTCGAAAACTACGCCGGCTCCGAGCTGGACGCCGACTACGTCTGAGCATTGGGCGTTAGGCGTTGGGCGGGCGGGCGGGCGGCTACCCGGCGGCGGCGGCCGCCATGGCCAGCGCCACGAAGGCCGTCACCAGGGGCGAGGTCTCGCCCTTGCGCTGGGCCAGCAACAGCGGCGTATTGGCGGCCGCGTCGGCGATCGGCCGATAACACACCCCGTCCATCCGAATCCGCTCGAACGAGGCGGGCAACACCGACACGCCGCAGCCGGCCGCGACCAGGCCGATGATGGTGGACGCCTCGCCCGCCTCCTGGCCGATGCGCGGCACGAATCCGGCGTCGCGGCACAGGCGCAAAATCTGCGGCCGGATGCCGGTGCCGGCGTCCTTGGGATACATCACGAAGGGTAGACCGGACAGGTCGGCCATGGCCACCCGCGCTTGCGCCGCCAGCGCGTGGTCGACCGGCAGCACTAGCAACAGCGGGTCCAGCCGCAGCGTGCTCAGGCTCACATTGTCCGGCACCGCCTCCTCGGGCGGACGCACGAAGCCCAAATCCATGGAACGTTGACCGATCGCGTCGATCTGATGCAGGGTGGCCATTTCATGCAGCGTCAAGGTGACCGCGGGAAATCGCAGGCGGTAGCGATTGATGACGCTGGCGAACAGCGGCGTGAACGGCGTGGAAAAGGTGAAACCGATGCGCAATTCGCCGGCCTCGCCGCGCTCGGCCCGGCGCGCCGTCACGGCGGCCTGTTCGGCCAGCTCCAGGATGCGCCTGGCGTCGGTCAGGAACAGCCGGCCGGCCTCCGTCAGCCGCACCCAGCGTTTGCTGCGCTCGAACAGGCGCGCGCCCAGTTCCGCCTCCAGCGCCTGGATTTGCTGGCTCAGGGGCGGCTGGCCGATGTGCAGGCGTTGCGCGGCGCGCGTGAAATGCAATTCCTCGGCGACGGCGACGAAATAGCGCAGATGGCGTAATTCCATAGTCTGATCTGTTTAAAGTATGAAAGAGCGATTAAATATATATTGGACTGAATGACCGGGCAATCTTATGATGGAATTCTTCCATCTTATTTCGTCCGCCATGTCCGCTCTGCCCGTGCTCGCACCCCTACCGCTGGCCTCCGCCGTTTCCGTCGCATCCCCGACCGTGGCCGCGCCGCGACCGGCCATCGGCGCCGGCACGGCTGAATTCAAACGCACCAATCGCGCCCTGTTTTTCGGTGGCTTTTCCACCTTTGCCTTGCTCTACTGCATACAACCGCTGATGCCGGTGCTGTCGCGCGAATTCGCCCTCAGTCCGGCCCAGAGCAGCTTGTCGCTCTCGATCTCGAGCGCCGCGCTGGCTGTTTCGCTGCTGCTGGCCAGCGCCCTGTCGGACCGGTTGGGACGCAAGCCGCTGATGGCCGGCGCGATGGCGGTAGCGGCCTTGATGACCGTGCTGTGCGCCCTGGCGCGCGATTACGGCCAGTTGCTATTGCTGCGGGTGGCCCTGGGCGTGGCGCTGGGCGGCATGCCGGCCGTGGCCATGACCTATCTGGGCGAGGAGATCGAGGCGCCCTCGCTGGGATTGTCGATGGGCTTGTACATCGCCGGCAGCGCGTTCGGCGGCATGGCCGGCCGGCTGGTGACCTCGTTCTTGAGCGACTTCTTTTCCTGGCGTCTGGCGCTGGGCGCGATCGGCGTGCTCGGTCTGGTGTCGGCGGCCGAATTCTGGCGCAGCCTGCCCGCCTCGCGCAATTTCGTGGCGCGCCGGCACGGCTGGGGCGAATTGCCGGCCGGCGTGCGCCAGCATTTCGCCGATCCGGGCTTGCCCTGGTTGTTTTGCCTGGCTTTTTTGTTGATGGGCAGTTTCGTCAGCCTGTATAACTACATCGGCTACCGGCTGCTGGCGCCGCCGTTCGGCCTGCGCCAGAGCGTGGTGGGGGCGGTGGCGCTGTTATATCTGATCGGTATTTTCAGTTCCGTCTGGGCCGGCAAGCTGGCCGACCGCCTGGGACGACGCGGCGTGCTGTGGATCATGATGGCGCTGATGCTGTCGGGTTTGCTGCTGACGCTGTTCGATTGGCTGCCCGCCATCGTGCTTGGCATGGCGCTGTTTACGTTCGGCTTTTTCGCTTCCCATTCGGTCGCCAGCAGCTGGGTCGGGCGACGCGCCGGCGCGCCGCGCGCGCTCGCCTCCGCCTTGTACCTGTTCTTTTATTATGTGGGGTCCAGCGTGATCGGCTCGCTGACCGGGGTGATGTGGGCGCACGCCGGTTGGCCGGGGGTGGTGGCCATGCTGGGCGCGACGCTGGGTGGCGGTTTGCTGATCTCGCTCAGATTGCGTAATTTGCTTCCCTTGTCTAATTCACAGCCGATTGAAGCGTTGCAGGCGGTGTAAGTGGGCAGCCAAGCTGACGGTTTAGTTTGCAATGTCGAACTTTCAGGCGGATGCGTAGTCAACCAAAGGAGGGGACGCGCCGCGCCCGACTTTCAGGAGGCTGATCATGT
>JAYVUV010000068.1:0-9155 GCA_043787615.1 Janthinobacterium sp.
CTTCAAAGGTAACCGGCGCGGCCTTGCGATCCGAGGATGCGGAACGGCTTCGCCCGCTCGCTCCCGATGACACTCCCAACGAACCAGGCTATTGCATGAATCATGCGTTCCTGCCAGACCAACTTTATGCTGACCAAGAACAGGTCAGCATCGGCATCCATCTGCCCAGCCTGCCCGACATCAATTTCTCGGTCATCTCGAACAAGGACGCCTACGCCGATCTACAACCGGCCGACTATGCGAAGCAAAAGGCCGAGCTGTCCATGCTGGCGCGTATCGCCGCCGCAAAAAAGGAACAGGGGCTGTCGTACCCCAGCCGCACGGTGCTACGCGAAGGCAAGCGCGATGTGCAACATTGGCACGGGGAAGAGTCGCTGATCGTGCGCAAGGACGGCGTTCATGACTTCGAGTGGGCTTTGGTCGGCACGCCGAAAGACGTGGCCAATCCATCCGATTTGAGCGCCCAGTTGTTTAGCAAGGTCGAGCACGACACCGTCGGCGCGGCCCGGGCCGCGTCGGTCAGCGACGACGAGGCGGTGGCGCTGTGGGATCGCTTGCTGTCCGGGCTGAAATTCCGCGTCAAAGTGCCGGGCACGCCTGAAGGCTCGTATTATTTACCCGGCGATAAGCCACTTGCCCGTTGAGACTTGAGAGATAGAAGGTTGTGGCATGAAAAATAATGGACGCAAAATTATCCGTTTAAACGATCAGACCGACCACGGCGGTCATGTCATCGCGGCCTCGTCCGGCACCAAGGTGCTGGGCTTGCCGGCCGCCTTGGATGGCGACGCGACGCACTGTCCACGATGCAAGGGCGATTACGCCATCCTCAGCGACGGCACGGGAAGCCGCCATCAAGGGCGCGCGTACGCTTATCATGATGATGCGACCGCTTGCGGCGCGCGCTTGATCGCCTCCCTGCCTTGACACGGGAACCGTGGCGCGCTGCCGCGGTCGAATCAATCGGGGGAGGGCGCTGAAAAGCGCAGGCTTGGGCCTAGGTCAGGCCAGAACGGCGCCGTCGTAGTCGCGGCGCACAATGGCGCCATCGGCCGTCACTTCGATCCAGCCGCCGCGCGGGGTGTCCGTATCCATGTCCCAATCGGGCAGGACGTAACGGCGGCGCGCGCCGTCCGCGCCGAGATGCAAGGCGGGGCGGTGGGTGTGGCCATGGATCATGATGTCGCTGCCGCTGGCGGCGAACACGTGGGCGACCGCCGCTTCGGTGACATTCATGATCTGGTAGGATTTGGCGCCCTGTTCCTGGCGGCTGCTGTCGCGCAGGCCGGCGATGATGGCCTTGCGCTGGCTCAGCGGCATAGCCAAAAATTGCGCTTGCCAAGCCGGGTCGCGCACTTGTTTTCGGAACGCCATATAGTTGACGTCGTCGGTGCATTCGGCGTCGCCGTGCAGCAAGACCAGGCGATGACCGCCGATCTGTACCACATGCGGCTCGGCCAGCAGGCGCGCGCCGGCCGCCTCGGCGAAACCGGGGCCGACCAGGAAGTCGCGGTTGCCGGCGATCCAGTACACGGCCACGCCGCTGTCGCTCAGGTGGCGCAGGGCGGCGGCGATACTTTGGTGGAACGGGTCGACCAAATCGTCGTCGCCGGCCCAGTATTCGAACAGGTCGCCCAGCAGATACAGGGCGCCGGCCCCGGGCGCGCGTCGTGCCAGGAAGTCGAGGAAGGCGCGCGCCGTGCCGGCGTGGGCCGCCTGCAAATGCAGGTCGGAGACGAACAGCGCCAACGGCGCGGCGGGCACGCTCATCGCGGGCCGCGCGCCGTCGGCAAAGAGCGGTGCGACATCGATTTAAGCGACTTCGACTTTTTCGATGATCACGTTCTCGACCGGCACGTCGGCGAACATGCCGCTGCGCGAAGTCTTGACGGCGCGGATCGCGTCGACCACTTCCTTGCCTTCGGTGACTTTACCGAACACGGCGTAACCCCAGCCGTCCTGGCCCGGGAAGTCCAGGAAGCCGTTGTTTTTGACGTTGATGAAGAACTGCGCCGAGGCCGAGTGCGGGTCCGAGGTGCGGGCCATGGCCAGGGTGTAAGGCTCGTTCTTCAAGCCGTTTTTGGCTTCGTTTTCGACCGTGGTGTCGGCCGGCTTTTGTTTCATGCCCGGCTCGAAACCGCCGCCTTGGATCATGAAGTCGGCGATCACGCGGTGAAAAATGGTGTTGTCGTAGTGGCCGGCTTTGGCGTAAGCGAGGAAGTTGGCGACCGATTTCGGCGCTTTTTCCGCGTCCAGTTCGGCGGTGATCTTGCCCAGATTGGTGGTGATGATGACAGCGGTCATAGTAAATCCTCGATAAATTGGTGAAAGGGCCGGCGTCGCCGGCGGGGCCGCCGCGCGATGTTGCGCGGGCGGCCGGGCCAGGCGCTATTTTACAGGCTTGTCGGCCGCACTCTTGAGCAATGTGGCCGATTCGATCACGACCGGGGTCAAGGGCACGTCTTGATACGGGCCGGAATCGCCGGTCGGCACGGCCTTGATTTGGTCGACCACGTCCATGCCCTTGATAACCTTGCCGAACACGGTGTAGCCGAAGCCGTCACGGCCCGGGTAGTCGAGCGCGGCATTTTGGCCCACGTTAATGAAAAACTGCGAGGTGGCGGAATGCGGGTCGCCGGTGCGCGCCATGGCGATGCTGTACTGTACGTTTTGCAAGCCGTTCTTGGCTTCGTTCTCGACCGGTTTTTTGGTCGGCAATTGCACCATTTTCTTGTTGAAGCCGCCGCCCTGTATCATGAAGCCGTTGATGACGCGGTGAAAAATGGTGCCTTTGTAATAGCCGCTCTTGACGTACTGGAGGAAGTTTTCCACCGTTTTCGGCGCTTTTTCTTGATCCAGCTCGACCACGATCTCGCCCATGCTGGTCTTGATCGCCACTTGCGGGGCCGGATTGACGGCCAACACCACGCCGCTCAGGGTCAGGCCGGCGAACAGGGTCATGAATTTGGCCAGGAAGGGCAGCTGGCTCAGTTTTGGATGGTGCATGGTGCTTCCTTGGCTGTGATGAGTGTTGAAATGTAAAGAAGTGAAAATGGGATGGCGTCGGGATCGCATAAAAACCTAGTTCATATCGGGCCAGTATGGTTTTTATCAATGTTATACTTGATCCAGAACGTCCATTCTAACAAATAAGAACAAGACAGCGGGTCACGGGGCCGCCCGGCCATCCCAGCAGGAGCGTACACGTCGCCCCGCTGTGGCGCCGGCCGGCTCCCTTGTTGTCCCTCACACGTAAGAGTACGATGAGCAATCTAAAGATTTACAACACGCTGGCGCGCGAGAAGCAGGCATTCGTTCCTATCGAGACAGGCAAGGTCCGCATGTATGTCTGCGGCATGACCATCTACGATTATTGCCATATCGGTCATGCGCGCATGATGATGGCTTTCGACGTGGTGTACCGCTGGCTGGCTGTTTCCGGCTACCAAGTCACGTACGTGCGCAACATTACCGATATCGATGACAAGATCATCAAGCGTGCGGTCGAGAACGGCGAAACCATCTCGCAACTGACCACCCGTTTCACCGCTTACATGGACCAGGACACGGGCGCCCTGGGCATCTTGCCGCCCACCTCGGCGCCGCGCGCCACCGACTACGTGCCGCAAATGCTGAGCCTGATCGAGCGGCTCGAGCGGCGCGGCCTGGCCTACCAGGGCGACGATGGCGACGTCAATTACGCGGTGCGCGCCTTTCCCCAATACGGCCGGCTGTCCGGCAAGTCGCTCGACGACTTGCGCGCCGGCGAACGGGTCGATATCAACACCGGCAAGCGCGATCCGCTCGACTTCGTGTTGTGGAAGTCGTCCAAGGACGCCGAGCCGGCGGAAGTGAAATGGTCCTCGAAATGGGGTCAGGGCCGGCCCGGCTGGCATATCGAATGCTCGGCCATGGCCTGCGCCTTGCTGGGCGAACGGTTCGACATCCATGGCGGCGGCGCCGATTTGCAATTCCCGCACCATGAAAACGAGATCGCCCAATCCGAGGGCGCCTTCGGCCACACCAGCGTCAATTACTGGTTGCACAATGGTTTCGTGCGGGTCGATGGCGAAAAAATGTCCAAGTCGCTGGGCAATTTTTTCACCATCCGCGACGTGCTCAAGCAATTCGACGCCGAGGTGGTGCGCTTTTTCATCTTGCGCGCCCATTACCGCAGCCCGCTCAACTATTCCGACGTGCATCTGGACGACGCGCGCCTGGCCTTGACCCGCCTGTACACCGCGCTGGCCGAGGTGGACGGCGACGGCGCCGCCCTCGATTGGCAGGAAGCGCACGCGCGCCGCTTCGCCGACGCCATGGACGACGATTTCAACACCCCGATCGCGGTGGCGGTGCTGTTCGAGCTGGCCGGCGAAGTCAACCGCGCCAAGTCGCCGCTGGCGGCGCGTCAGCTGAAGGGCTTGGCCGGCGTGCTGGGGCTGCTCGAACGCAGCGCCCAACAATTCCTGCAAGCGAGCGTGGGCGACGCCGCCCAGCTCGGCGAACACGCCATCCTGGCCGCCATCGCGGCCCGCCTGGGCGCCAAGCAGGCGCGCGACTTCGCCCGCTCGGACGCGATCCGCGCCGAGCTGCTGGCGGCCGGCATCGTCCTGGAAGACAAGCCCGACGGCACCACCAATTGGCGCCGCGCATAATGGCGTCGACCAGGGAGAGCGGGGACGCGGCGGCGCCGCTGGTGGCCGTGCCGGCTTATTGGGAAGAGGCCAAGGTCGAGCTGATGAAGCGCGACCGCATCATGAAACGCTTGATCCCGCAATTCGGCGATTTGCATCTGGTTGGCCACGGCGACCCCTTCACCACGCTGGCGCGCTCCATCGTGGGCCAGCAAATCACGCCCAAGGCGGCCGACACGGCCTGGCACAAGCTGCTGCTGGCCTGTCCCAAATGCACCCCGAGCCAGGTGCTCAAGGCCGGCGCCGACGAATTGTCGGCCTGCGGCTTATCCAAGCGCAAGACTGAATACATCCTCGACCTGGCCGACCATTTCAAGGCCAAGCGGGTGCACGCCAGCCAGTGGGACCAGATGGACGACGAAGCCGTCATCGCCGAGCTGGTCCAAATTCGCGGCATCGGCCGCTGGACGGCCGAGATGTTTTTGATATTTAATCTGTTGCGGCCGAACGTGTTGCCGCTCGACGACCCGGGCTTGATCCAGGGCATCAGCGTGAATTACTTTTCCGGCGAACCGGTCTCGCGCAGCGACGCGCGCGAAGTGTCGGCCAATTGGGAACCGTGGCGCACCGTGGCCACCTGGTACTTATGGCGTAGCCTGGACCCGGTTCCGGTAGAATAATGATTCTGGATGTCTCGCAAGCCAGTGGCGCGGTTATTTGCCGGCCGGCACACGCATCCGCGTGGGCGGGCCGCGCGGCTTCGGCGGCGCCACGGCGCGGACATCCTTTGTGCGGCCGCAGGGGCCAGGAATAAAAACCAGGAGGTAGAATGACTAAAACGACTTTCCTCAATTTCGAGCAACCGATCGCGGAACTCGATTCCAAGATCGAAGAGCTGCGTTTCGTGCAGGACGATTCGGCGGTCGACATCTCCGAAGAGATCGACCGGCTGGCCAAGAAGAGCCAGCAACTGACCAAGGATATTTACGCCAAGCTGACGCCTTGGCAAGTGTCGCAAATCGCGCGCCACGCGCAGCGGCCCTACACCATGGATTATGTGAATGAAATCTTCACCGATTTCCATGAATTGCACGGCGACCGCAGCTACGCTGACGACTTGTCGGTGGTGGGCGGCCTGGCCCGTTTCAACGGCCAGCCCTGCATGGTGATCGGCCACCAAAAAGGCCGCGACACCAAGGAACGCGCGCTGCGCAACTTCGGCATGCCGCGCCCGGAAGGCTACCGCAAGGCCATGCGCCTGATGAAAGTGGCGGAAAAATTCGGCTTGCCGATCTTCACCTTCGTCGACACCCCGGGCGCCTTTCCCGGCATCGACGCCGAGGAGCGCGGCCAGTCTGAAGCCATCGGCCACAACCTGTATGTGATGGCGGAATTGAAAGTGCCGCTGATCGCCACCATCATCGGCGAGGGCGGCTCGGGCGGCGCGCTGGCGATCGCCGTCGGCGACGCCGTGCTGATGCTGCAATACGCGACCTATTCCGTGATTTCTCCGGAAGGCTGCGCCTCCATCCTGTGGAAAACCTCCGAACGCGCGGCCGACGCCGCCGAGGCGCTGGGCTTGACCGCGCACCGCTTGAAGGCGATGGGCTTGATCGACAAGATCGTCAACGAACCGCTGGGCGGCGCCCACCGCGACCCGAAGCAGATGGCGACCCTGCTCAAACGGGCGCTGGCCGATTCGCTGCGCCAATTCCACGGCATGAAAACCAAGGATTTGCTGGAAGCGCGTCATCAAAAGCTGATGGCCTATGGCAAATTCAAGGAAACCACGCCGACCGAGTAAACCGCTCGCGCTGCGGGCGGGGCCGGGGCGACCCGGCGCGAGAAAACCGGGCTGATCCCCGGTTTTTTTATTGAGCAAGGAGAAAACGTTGAACAAGCAACAGAGCGGCGAAGCGCCGGCCACCTCGCTGGCCGCCTTGACGGCCATATTTACGCGCGCCATGGACAGCCTGCCCCTGCGCGCGGCCGACGGCGCACCGCTCCCGTTCGCGGTGGCCTTGAGCGGCGGCCTCGATTCCTGCGCGCTGCTGCACCTGGCCGGCGGCTACGCGCGCGCGTCCGGCGCGGCCCTGTTCGCCTTCCACGTCCACCACGGCCTGAGCCCGCAGGCCGACGCTTGGCTCGGTCATTGCGAGCGGCTGGGGGCGGCGCTGGGCGCCACGGTGGACACGCGCCGTATCGACATCGCGCGCGCCGACCGGAGCGGCATCGAAGCGGCGGCCCGCAAGCGCCGTTACGCCGCGCTGGGCGAGCTGTGCCGCGCGCACGGGGTGGCGCTGCTGCTCACGGCCCACCATCAAGACGACCAGGCCGAGACGGTGCTGCTGCAATTGCTGCGCGGCTCGGGGCCGGCCGGGCTATCCGGCATGGACCGCGCCAACGCCGCGCCCGATCTATTGGGCAATCCGGACTTGGTGATGGCGCGGCCCCTGTTATCGGCCTCGCGCGCCCAACTGGCGGCCTATGTCGCGCGGCACGCCATCGAGCACGTCGAGGACGAATCGAACACCGATCCGCGTTTCGCCCGCAACGCGCTGCGCCACCAGGTGATGCCGGCGCTGGCGCTGGCCTTTCCCGGCTACCAGGAGCGCTTCGCCCGCAGCGCCCGGCATGCCCAGGCGGCCCAGCGGCTCTTGACCGAGCTGGCCGCGCAAGACCTGGCGCTGTGCCTGGACGGCGATTGCCTGGACCTGACCCGGCTGCGCCAACTAAGCAGCGACCGCTGCCACAACCTGTTGCGCCACTGGTTCGGCACGCGCGGGCTGCGCATGCCCTCGACCGCCTGGCTCGAGCAAATGCTGGCCCAGTTGCTAGACGCGCGGCCCGATGCCCAGTTGTTGGTCACCCATCCCGATTGCCACGTGCGGCGCCACCGCGAGCGCCTGTACCTGACCCCCAAGCTGGCCGAACTGGCCGGCACCCGCGACGAGAGCGACGACGGCCGTCCGGGCCAATTGTTCACCTGGGCCGGCGAGGCCGCGCGCGACTTTCCCGCGTATGGCGGGGTGCTGCACTTTGAGCCGGTCGAGCACGGACTGGACCCGGCCTGGTTGCGCGCCCACACCCTGGAAATCGATTTCCGCAAGGGCGGCGAACGGCTCAAGCTGGCCGCCAACCGTTCCACCAAGAGCTTGAAATACCATTACCAAGCCTTGGACGTGCCGGCCTGGGAGCGCGCGCGCCTGCCGACCGTCAGTTGCGGCAAGCAATTATTGTTCGCGGCCGGCATCGGCATGGATTGCCACCTGCTAGGCGCGGCGGACGGGCCGCGCATTGGTTTACGCTGGGCCGCTTACTGAGCGCGCGGCGCGGCGCCGGCCGGCCGCCGAGCTAGCCAATCTGTTATGACCTTATGCCAAAACGGTATGAGGATATGTGCTTTATGGCTTGTTCTTTTGCAACGCAGCATGTAGAGTAAAGCCCTCTTTTTATTCCTTCTTGAGCGGAACACACCCTGTTATGGCTTTAATTGTCCACAAATACGGCGGTACGTCGATGGGTTCGACGGATCGCATCAAGAATGTCGCCCAGCGCGTAGCCAAGTGGCACGACGCCGGCCACCAAATCGTGGTGGTGCCGTCGGCCATGTCCGGCGAGACCAACCGCTTGATCGGCTTGGCCAAGCAAATCATGGATCAACCCGACCCGCGCGAGCTGGACATGATTTCCTCGACCGGCGAACAAGTGTCGGTGGGGCTGTTGTCGATGGCCTTGTTGGCGATCGGTAAGCAGGCGGTGTCTTACGCGGGCTGGCAAGTGGCCATCAAGACCGATTCGGCCTTCACCAAGGCGCGTATCCAGTCGATCGACGACGCCAAGGTCAAGCGCGACCTGGACGCGGGCAAGATCGTCATCATCACCGGCTTTCAGGGCGTGGACGAGAACGGCAACATCTCGACCCTGGGCCGGGGCGGCTCGGACACCTCGGCGGTGGCCATCGCGGCCGCCATGAAGGCGGCCGAATGCCTGATTTTCACCGACGTCGACGGCGTCTACACCACCGATCCGCGGGTGGTGTCGGAGGCGCGCCGGCTCAAGACGGTGACGTTCGAGGAAATGCTGGAAATGGCCTCGCTGGGCTCGAAAGTGCTGCAAAGCCGCTCGGTCGAGTTCGCCGGCAACTACCGCGTGCCGACCCGCGTCCTGTCGTCGCTGACCGATCCCATGCTGGCGCTGGAGATCGAAGCCAATTCGGGCACCCTGATTTCGTTTGAGGAAGACACACATATGGAACAAGCAGTCATCTCCGGCATCGCCTTCAACCGCGACGAAGCCAAAATCACCGTGTTGGGCGTGCCCGACCGTCCAGGCGTGGCTTACCACATCCTGGGGCCGGTGGCCGAGGCCAACATCGAAGTGGACATGATCATCCAAAATCAATCGGTCGACGGCAAGACCGACTTCACCTTCACCGTCTCGCGTGGTGACTACAGCAAGGCGATCGATGTGCTCAACAGCACCAAGGAAGCCATCGGCGCCACCAGCATCACGGGCGAC
>JAYVUV010000069.1:0-12774 GCA_043787615.1 Janthinobacterium sp.
GGCCAATAGCTCGCTATTGGCACTGCGAAATCGTCAAAATCTGGCCTCGTCCAGCGCATTTCTCGCTTCGACTCCCCAAGTCCGACAGGCTGCTAGGTGCGGCCCTCTTTCAGCCGGTCCGTAATGCCGGGCTCATCCCACGTGGGAAAAAAATAGGGATAAAACGAGCGCTCGCCTCCGTGTTGTTCCATCAAGCCACCGTATTTGCGGATTTGTTCGCCCATGTATTCCAATTCCAGCCGCAGCAACACGGCCGGGGCGCCGACCCGGGTGCAGTGACGCTCGCCGCCGAAATCGCGGAAACCGAGCATGCGCTTGTAAAACATGACGTGACGCGGATTGACTTCGATGACGTAGTCGGTGTAACGGTGGATATTATGCGCATAAATATAAGAGATGTGAATGAGCGCGGCGAACACCCGTTTCGACACGCCTTTATCGATGGCCAGCCGCGACGGCTCGCACAGGCGCCGGCCCTGCTCGCGCAAGTCGTCCAGCTTGTCACGAAAGTTGTCGTCGGCCGGCAAGCCGTTGACATGGTCGTCCAGGCACAGCGTCATGGTGCCGACCGTGCTACCGCCCGTTTCGGCGAACAAGGTGATCTTGTTGAGGGCCGGACTGGAGCCGGGCTCGACGGAATAACCGCGCCAGCCATACATTTTTTTGATCAAAAGGCTGGCCGCTTCACGTCGCCCGCGTGAGTTCGCCATTCGGATATTGAATTTTTGTTGATCGATCGTCTGGTCGAGCTCGGGCTCGGCGCTTCCTTCACCCACCACCAGGTCGCTGAGCGCGCCCGGCGTGTCGAAAGAAATGATAGGTTGATCGTCCTGGCTCATCTGTATCCTCACGTTTGTATTAACAAGTCGCCTAAAAGACGAGCTGAACCCAATGCCGTGTGACAAGGGGAAAACATGGAAAGTTCCCGCGATGCCGGGATTATTTTTCGCGCCGCCCGGTCCACATTTTTTCCATGCGAGAGGAAATGGGGCGTGATGATAGTGTTTTGATCGAGGTTGAGAGAACATGGTCGAACTTGACGATGTTTAGTCAGAAAAAACTCTCCGGTATCACCAGCACATCGCCCGGTCGCATTTCCACATCGGCCGACACATCGCCATCCTTGAGCAAATCCTTGAGCCGTACTCCGAACTTGCGCCGTTGGCCATCTTGCACGCGCACGATGCTGGCGCGGTTGCCGGCCGCGAACTCGGTGATGCCGCCGACGGCGATCATCACATCCATCAGCGACATGCCCAGGCGATAAGCCAGCGCCTGCGGCCGCGCCGCCTCGCCCAGCACCCGGATCTGTTCCGAATACGGGCCGACGAAGCTGGTGACGATCACCGTCACCACCGGCTGTTGGATGAACTTCGACAGCGCCTTTTCGATATCGCGCGCCAGTTCGGTCGAGCTCTTGCCGCTCGCTTGCAAATCCTCCACCAGCGGCGTGGTGATTTTGCCGTCCGGGCGCACCGCCACCGTCAGCGACACGTCCGGATTGCGCCACACCAGGATATTGACGGCGTCGCCGGGGCCGATCACATAATCGCGCGCCGGCGGCGCCAAAGGGGGCGCAGCCGGCGCACGGCCCGCGCAGCCGTTCAGGCAAACCAGGGCGGCTGCGCCAGCGAGCTTGCGCAGCAATTGACGGCGTAAATAATCCATGGCTGCCTTTATGTAATAGACATAACGAATAAACCACAGGCCGCCCGCCACAATATAAAAGGCGTGAGCCGGTCCTATCCATCTTTCTTATGATTGAGAGAAAGATGCCCAAGCTCATTGACATGCATCAAAAACAACCAATGTTGAAGATAATTATCACTTTCCTGGCCATATAATTTAATCCGCTACAGTCCGTTGGATCGCATGCGTATCTTCTTGGAGACGGTGTATGGAGGAATTGATCAGCCAATTGCTATCCAGTCTGAAGGGCATATGGAAGTATCGCTGGCATGCCCTGCTGGTGGCCTGGCTGGTGGCGCTGCTGGGATGGGCCAAAGTGGCCACCCTGCCCGACGATTACCAAACCTCGGCGCGCGTGTTCGTCGATACCCAAAGCATCCTCAAGCCCCTGCTGGCCGGCATGACCAGCACCCCCAATATCGAGCAGCAAGTGGCCATCATGAGCCGCACCTTGCTCAGCCGTCCGAACCTGGAAAGGGTGATCCGCATGGTCGATCTGGATGTGGGCGCCACCACCCCGCGCGAGCATGAGCGCCAACTCGAAGAATTAATGAACAAGATTAAAATCAGCGGCACCAACAGCTACGACATTTACACCATCACGTATAACAACAAGAGTGCGAAACTGGTACGCGACGTGGTGCAGTCTTTATTGACCATTTTTGTCGAGGGAAGTTTTCGCGGCAAAAAAGGCGAAGCTGAAAAAGCGGTGCAGTTTATCGATGAACAAATAAAGAATTACGAAGATAAATTGAATGTGGCCGAAAATATTCTGAAGGAATTCAAAATCAAGCATAGCGCCTTGTTGCCGCGCCAGGGCATCGATTACAGCGCCCAGATGCTGATGGCGGCCGACGCCTTGAACAACGCCAAGCTGGAATGGCTGGAAGCGGAGCAGGCGCGCAAAGCCATCGGCGGCCAGATCGCCGGCGACGAGCCGGTCCTCAATCTCGAATCGAGCGCGGCGGCCGCCGCGATCGACAATCCCGAGCTCGACGGCCGCATCGCCGCCCTCAACAAAAATCTGGACAGCTTGCGCATGCAATACACCGAATTGCACCCCGACATCATCGCCGCCAAGCGCCTGGTGGCCCAGCTCGAAGCGCGCAAGGTCGAGGAAAACAAACTCAAACCGAACCCCGCCGATCCGGGGAAAAATTACAGCCCGATGCTGCAACAATTGAAGGTGGCGCAAGCCGAGGCCGACGCCAAGGTGGCGGCCATCGGCGCCCGGGTGCGGGAATTACAAAGCCGCTATCAACAGTTGCAAGAACGCAGCAGCGCGGTGCCGGAAGTGGAATCGCAATTGACCCAGTTGAACCGCGATTACGCCAGCAACAAAGATAATTATGAAAAACTGCTCGGCCGCCGCGAAGCGGCCAAGCTGTCGGGCGAACTCAATTCCACCACCGAGATGATGACCTTCAAGATCATCGACCCGCCCACCGTGCCGCTGACCCCGAACGGCCCCAATCGGCCGATGCTGTTTAGCGCCGTGCTGGTCGGCGCGGTGCTGGCCGGCGCCGCCGCCGCGTTGCTGGTGAGCCAGATCCGGCCCACTTTCCTCAGTCCCGGCCAGTTGCGCGACATCACCGGCTTGCCCGTGCTGGGCACGGTGGCGATGAATTGGACCGACGCTGAAAAAATCAAGCGCCGCCGCGGCCAGTACGGTTACGGCGGCATGTTGGGCGCCTTGCTGCTGGCCTATTGCGCCGTGATGGCGTTCACCCTGACGCGCCATTGAACGGCCCGGCCGTCTTACTGAAAGGCACACCGTGAGCGATTTTCCTGCGCCCCCCGCGCCCGCGCGCCAAGTCACATCGTGCGTCATCAACCTGGCCCGCATGAACCAGCTCGGCATGGTCACCCAGGATGGCGGGCGCACCAATGTGGCGGAAGATTTTCGGGTCATCAAGCGTCCCCTGCTGCGCAACGCGCGCGGCGCCGCCATCAAGCATGGCAACTTGATCGTGGTCACCAGCGCCCTGCCCGGCGAAGGCAAGACTTACTGCGCCGTCAACCTGGCCATGAGCATCGCCATGGAAATGGATATCACCGTGCTGCTGGTCGACGCCGACGTGGCCCGGCCCTCCGTGCTCAAGGTCCTGGGCCTGGGGCCGGCAGCCGGCTTGATGGATATTTTGCTCGACCCGCAACTGGAACTGGCCGACGTGATCTTGAAAACCAATGTGCCGACCCTGAGCATCTTGCCGGCCGGACGCAACAACAAACACGCCACCGAATTGCTGGCCAGCCGCAGCATGAGCGAGTTGCTGGCCGAGATCGCCAATCGCTACGCCGACCGCATCGTCATCTTCGATTCCCCGCCGCTGCTCTTGACCACCGAGGCGAACGTGCTGGCGGCCCAGATGGGCCAGGTGGTGCTGGTGGTCGAGGCCGAAACCACCACCCAGCACGCCGTCAAGGAAGCGCTGCGCCGGATCGAAGGCTGCGCCCACGTCAACCTGATCTGCAATAAGACCCAGGGTTTTCCCGGCAGCGACTATTATGGTTACTACGACTAGCCGAGCGCCGGCCGCCTGCGGCGCGCTGCTGCTGTCGCTGGCCCAGTGCGCGCGCGGCGCCGAGTGGAACGTCGCGCCCACCCTGCGTCTGCGCGAAAGCTATTCCGACAATATCGCCCTGGAGCCGCCCGGACACACCCACGCCGGCCTGCTCTCGGAAGTGGCGCCGGGCCTGACGCTGGCCGCCCACGGGCCGCGCCTGAACCTGCGGCTGGCCTATTCCTATGTACGCTTGAGCGGCACGCGACTAGCCGATTCCACCAGCCACCAACTCGGCGCCGACGCCCACGCGCTGCTGCTGGAGGATTGGCTCTATCTCGACGCCGGCGCCAGCATCGGCGAACGCAACGTCTCGGCCTTCGGGCCGCAACTAAGCGACCCGTCGCGGCGCACGGCCAACCAAACCAGCGTCGCCAACACCAGCCTGAGCCCCTATCTGCGCCACCGCTGGATCGGCATCGCCGGCGCCGAGCTGCGCTACACCCACACCCGGCTCGACAGCGACAACGACTTGCTCGGCGCTCGCGCCGAGCAATGGCGCCTGGACCTGAACGGCGAACGCCCGGCCGACAGCTGGAATTGGCGCGCCCACTACGAAACCCGGCGCGCCGAAGACCGGCCGTTGGCCCCGCTGGTGTCGCATCAGGCCGCGCTCACCCTCAGCCGGCCTCTGTCCGCCAGCCTGGGCTTGTTCGGCACCGTCGGCCACGAGGCCCAGGGCTACCAGGACGATCGCGCCGGCGGCGCCGCCCCCACCAGCGGCCGCAGCTGGTCGCTGGGGGCCGGCTGGTATCCCTCGGCGCGCACCAGCCTGGTCCTGAGCGGCGGCAAGCGCTTCTTCGGCAACACCCACAGCGCCGACGCCACCTACCGTGGCCGGCAAACCAACTGGACCTTCGGCTATCACGAAGACATCACCAGCACCGCGCAAGAATTGAGCCGCCTGAGCAGCGGCGGCACTGCCGCCCTGCTCGACCAACTGTGGCGCGTCAGCATGCCCGACCCCCTGCTGCGCCAGCAACGCATCGCCACCTTCGTCGCCGTCGCGCGCCAGCTGGGACCGGACGCGGGCGCCGTCAATTATTTCAGCCACCGCTATTTTTTGCAAAAACAGTGGCGCCTGGGCATGGTCGGGACCGGCCAAAAAAGCACTTTCGCGTTCGACCTGGCGGCCACCGGGCGCACCGCCCAGACCACCAGCGGCATCGACAGCGCCCTCTTGCCGCCGCTGGAAACGGCGCTCGAAGACCGCACCCGGCAAACCGGCGCCAACGCGGGCTGGAGCTGGCGCGCCTCGGTCCGCACCAGCTTGAATCTGAACACCGCCTACGCCGCCAACGCGTCGCTCTCGACCGGCCGGCGCGAGCGTAATCTGGCGTTCAGCGCCGGCATCAGCCGCGCGCTGCGCCCGACCGTCAGCGCCGCGCTCGACCTGCGCCGCACCCGCCACGCCGGCAACCAGGGCGGCGGCTACCGCGAAAACGGCATCAGCGCCACGCTCGTCTTTCACCTTTAGGGAGCACCATGGAACACCACCCGCCGACCGATCCCGCCAGCGCGCCCGCCCGCCACATCGTGTGCGTGGTGGCGGCCCGGCCCAATCTGATGAAGATGGCGCCCATCCTGGCCGCCCTGGGCCGCTTGCGCCCGGCGCCGCGCCTGACCCTGGTGCACACCGGCCAGCACTACGACGCGGCCATGAACGCCCGATATTTCCAGGACCTGGGCATGGCCGCGCCCGACATCAACCTGGAGGTCGGCTCGGCCAGCCACGCGCGCCAAACGGCCGAGGTGATGCGCCGCTTCGAGCCGGTGCTCGAACAAGACCGCCCGGACGCCGTGCTGGTGGTCGGCGACGTCAATTCCACCCTGGCCTGCGCCCTGGTGGCGGCCAAGATGGGCATACCGGTGCTCCACGTCGAGGCCGGCTTGCGCAGTTTCGACCGCGCCATGCCAGAGGAAATCAACCGCGTCTTGACCGACCAATTGTCCGAGCTATTGTTTACCAGCGAAGCGGCCGGCGCCGCCCAGTTACGCCGCGAAGGGGTGGCCGAGGCGCGCATCCACTTCGCCGGCAATGTCATGATCGACACGCTGCGCCAACAATTGCCGCGCGCGGCCGCGCTGCCGGCCATGTTGGCCGCCGCCGGGCGCCCCGGTTTTTGCCGGGCCGGCGAATACGCGCTGCTGACCTTGCACCGCCCCGCGAACGTCGACCGGCGCGAGGATCTGCTGCCCTTGCTGGAAGCGATGGCGAGCTTGAGCGCGCGCCTGCCGCTCATCTTCCCGGTCCACCCGCGCACCCGCGCCATGCTCGAACGCTTCGAGCTGATGCCCATGTTGCGCATCCCGACCGTGCTGCCGCTGGCGCCGATGGGTTATCTGGAAATGCTGGGCCTGATGCAGCACGCGCGCCTGGTCTTGACCGATTCCGGCGGCGTGCAGGAAGAAACCACGGCCCTGGGCGTGCCTTGCCTGACCCTGCGCGAAAACACCGAGCGCCCGGTCACGGTCGCCGAGGGCAGTAACACCGTGGCCGGCCGCGATCCGGCCCGCATTCTCGATCTGTGCGGCGCCATCCTGGCCGGTGGCGGCAAGCGCGGCCGCACGCCCGCCCTGTGGGACGGCCACGCCGCCGAGCGCATCGCCGCCGTCATCGGGGCCTGGCTGGGGCGCGCCGCCGCGCCAGCTCCGTTTTAATCGCCACCGCCACCGCCGCCAGGAGAAACCATGCCCGCGCCCGGCCGTCCGGCCATCCGCAACGCCCTCACCATCGATGTCGAGGATTATTTCCAGGTCTCGGCTTTCGCGCCACACATCCGGCGCGAGGACTGGCCCCGGCTGGCGTGCCGGGTCGAGCGCAACGTCGAGCTGATCCTCGGCCTGCTCGACGCGGCCCAGATCCACGCCACCTTTTTCACCCTGGGCTGGATCGCCCAGCGCCATCCCGCCATGGTGCGCCGCATCGTCGGCGCCGGCCACGAACTGGCCAGCCATGGCTACGACCATTGGCGCGCCTCGGAGCAAAGCGCGACGGCCTTCGCGCGCGATGTCGCCATGAGCAAGCAACTGCTGGAAGACATCGGCGGCGCCGCCGTGCTGGGTTACCGCGCACCGAGCTTCTCCATCGGCGCCGGCAATCTATGGGCGCTCGACATCCTGCTGGGCGCCGGTTACCGCTACAGTTCCAGCATCTACCCGATCCGCCACGACCACTACGGCATGCCGAACGCGCCGCGCTTCGCCTGCTACCCGAACGGGGCCGCCGGCTTGCTCGAATTGCCGATCAGCACGGTGCGCCTGTGGCGGCGCAACCTGCCGGCCGGCGGCGGCGGCTACTTCCGCCTGTTCCCCTACGCCGTGTCGCGCTGGTGCTTGCGTCGAATCAACTCGCACGACGGGCAAGCTGGCATATTCTATTTTCATCCTTGGGAACTGGACCCGGGCCAGCCGCGCCCGGCCGGAATCGGCCTCAAGACACGCTGGCGGCATTACCTCAATCTGGAACGCATGGAGCGCCGCCTGGGCGCGCTGACCCGCGATTTCCACTGGGGCCGCATGGACCGTATTTTTCTGGGAAAACCATGAGCATCGAGTGCCATAGCGCGCCGGCCGCCGCCGCGCCCCCGCCCGCCGCCGCGCCCGTGAAGGTCGGTCTGCTCCAGCCGGCCGACCGGGCGCGCTGGGACGCCTTCGTGATGGCGTGCCCGCAGGCGAGCTTCTTTCACCGCGCCGGCTGGCAAGAAGTGATCGAAACCGCCTTCGGCCACCGCACCTGGTTCTTGTACGCCGAAACGGCCGGGCGCATCGAAGCGGTGCTGCCGCTGGCCGAGGTCAAAAGCCGGCTGTTCGGTCACAGCCTGTGCTCGCTGCCGTTTTGCGTCTACGGCGGGCCGGCCGGCGCCTCGCCCGCGGCCGTTGCCGCGCTCGACCAGGCGGCCCAGCAACTGGCCGCGCGGCTCGGGGTCGGCCACCTCGAATACCGCGCGCGCGAAGCGGGCGGCCCGGCCCAGGGCGGAAGCTGGAAACGCCGTCCGCTCTACTGCACCTTCCGCAAGACGCTGGAGAGCGAACTCGAGGCCAACCTGCTGGCCATCCCGCGCAAGCAGCGCGCCATGGTGCGCAAAGGCATCGCCGCCGGCTTGCACAGCACGCTCGACGAAGGCATCGCGCCGTTCTACGATGTGTACGCCCACAGCGTGCACCGGCTCGGCACGCCCATGTTCGCGCCCGGCTATTTCCAGCTGCTGCGCCGCGTGTTCGGCGACGATTGCGCCATCCTGACCGTGCGCCAGGGCGAGCGGCCCGTCAGCAGCGTGCTGCTATTTTACTTCCGGAACGAAGTGCTGCCCTACTACGGCGGCGGCCTGGACCTGGCGCGCACCGTGGCCGGCAACGACTACATGTACTGGGAAGTGATGCGGCGCGCGGTGCAGCGCGGCTGCGCCCTGTTCGATTTCGGCCGCAGCAAACTGGGCACCGGCGCCTACGATTTCAAGAAAAACTGGGGCTTTACGGCCGAGCCGCTTGACTACGCCTATCAGTTGCACCGTGCCCGGGCGGTGCCGGAAATCAATCCGCTGAACCCGCGCTACCGCCTGGCCATCGCGGCCTGGCGCCGCCTGCCGCTGCCCGTGGCCAACCGGCTCGGCCCGCTGCTCGTGCCTTACCTGGGCTAGCCATGGCCGAAATCCTGTACCTGACCCACCGTATTCCGTATCCGCCCGACAAGGGCGACAAGATCCGCTCCTACCACGTGCTGCGCCATTTGGCGGCGCGCCACCGGGTCCACCTCGGCTGCTTCATCGACGATCCGGCCGACCGCCGCCATATCGCCACCCTGCGGCCCTGGTGCGCCAGCAGCTGCTTCGTCGACTTGTCGCCCGTGCTGGCGCGGGCGGCCAGCCTGCGCGCCCTGCTGACCGGCGAGCCGATGAGCATGGCCTATTACCGCAGCGCGCGCCTGCGCCGCTGGGCCGACAGCCTGTTGCAGGGCGGCGCCCTGGACGCGGCCCTGGCCTACTCGGGGCCGATGGCCCAGTATCTGGACCGGGTGCTGCCCGGTGGGATGCGCCGGGTGGTCGATTTGGTCGATGTCGATTCCGAAAAATGGTCGGCCTACGCCGCCACCCGGCCCTGGCCCCTGTCGGCCCTGTACCGGCGCGAGGGCGCGCGCCTGCGCCGGGCGGAGGCGCGCATCGCGCGCGACTGCGACGGCGCCAGCTTTGTGTCGGCGGCCGAGGCCGCGCTATTTCGCCGGCGCGCGCCCGAGGCCGCGCACCGGGTCGGCCACTTCAACAACGGGGTCGATACCGTGTATTTCCGGCCCCAACGCGCGCCGTTCGACCATGCCCGCCCCTATCCGGCCGGTGAGACCGCCCTGGTGTTTACCGGCGCGATGGATTACTGGCCCAATATCGAGGCGGTCGACTGGTTCGCGCGCGCCGTGCTGCCGGCGCTGCTGGCGCGCCGCCCGGCGACGCGCTTCTATATCGTGGGCGCCCGCCCCGTGTCCCGGGTGCGCCGGCTGGCCGCCTTGCCGGGCGTGCTCGTCACCGGCGCCGTGCCGGACATCCGGCCCTACCTGGCCCACGCGGCCCTGGCGGTGGCGCCGCTGCGCATCGCGCGCGGGGTGCAAAACAAGGTGCTGGAGGCGATGGCGATGCAAGCCACGGTGCTCGCCTCGCCCCAGGCGCTCGAAGGCATCGACGCCGTCTCCGGCGGCGAAGTGCTGGTCGCGGACGGCGCCCCCGCCTGGATCGAGCGCATCGGCTATTTCCTCGACCACGGCCCTTCACTGGGTGCGGCGGCGCGCCAGCGCGTGCTGCGCGACCATGACTGGAGCGTCAATCTGAGCCGCCTGGAAACCATGTTGGGCCTGGCGCCCGCCAGCGACGGGCATCCGGCCCGGCTGGCCACGCCGGGCGCGCTGGCATGAACCTCCGCGCGCCCGCCCACGCGCGCCGGCCGGTGGCGGCCGCGCCGGCCATGGCCGAGGGCGCCCCGCCCGTGCTCCGTCTGGACCCGGCCCGGCGCGCACGCCACGGGCTGCTGCTGGCGGCGGCCGTGGTCGTCGCCGTCTGCGCCGTCCATCACGCCACCTTCTGGTCCATGATGTCGCTTTGGTCGCGCTCGCAAACCTTCGCCCACGGTTTCGCCGTGCTGCCCATCAGCGTTTGGCTGATCTGGCGCCGCCGCGCCGAGCTGGCCGCCTGCCGGCAGCGCCCGGCCGGCGCCGGCTTGCTGTCGCTGGCCGCGCTGGGGCTGGTGTGGCTGGTGGCCGCCGCCGCCGGCGTGCCCGTGCTCATGCAATACAGCGTCATGCTGATGTTGCCGGCCGGCGTGCTGGCCGTGCTCGGTTGGCCTTGCGCCCGCGCGATCGCCTTCCCGCTGGCCTACCTGCTGCTGGCGGTGCCGTTCGGCGAAGTGCTGATGCCGCCCTTGATGGAATTTACGGCCCGCTTCACGGTGGGCGCGCTGCAACTGAGCGGGGTGCCGGTATTCCGAGAAAATAACTTCTTCAGCATCCCCAGCGGCGATTGGTCGGTGGTCGAGGCATGCAGCGGCCTGCGTTACCTGATCGCCTCGCTGGCCCTGGGCGCCCTGTACGCCCACTTGCACTTCCACTCCACGGGGCGGCGCCTGGCTTTTCTGGCCGCCGCCCTCCTGCTGCCCGTGCTGGGTAACGGCGTGCGCGCCTACCTGATCGTCATGCTGGGCCACTGGAGCGGCATGCGCTTGGCGGTCGGGGTGGATCATCTGATCTATGGCTGGGTCTTTTTCGGCTTGATCTCGCTGCTGCTGTTTTGGGGCGCGGCACACTGGCGCGATATTGGGGCACCGGCCAAGGGGTCGCACACGGCCCCGCCGGCACCGCCCTCGCCCGACACCGCCGTCCACGGCGGCCGGCAAACGCTGGCGGCGCTGGCCTGCGTGGCGCTCGCCGCCGGCGCGCCTCTGCTGGCCGCGCGCTTGCTCGCGCCGGCGCCGGACCGGCCAACGGTCGCGCTGACGTTGGCGCCGCCGCCGTCCGGCTGGCGCGCCACCTCGCCCGACCCGGACACCTGGCGTTTGCCGCGTGCCGGCGCGCCATCGGTGTGGGCCCGCGCCTACCGCGACGCGTCGCGCACGGTGAACCTGGAACTGATCTGGTATCGGCACCAAAGCCGGAACGCCGAACTACTGACCCAACTGGAAAAAGTACCGGACGCGCTGTGGCGCCAAATCGACGACGCGGCGCGCACGGTGCGGCTGGATGGGCGGACGCTGGCCGTGCGCCAAAGCGTCTTGCAAGGCAAAAGCGGGCGCGTACTGGTGTGGCGCTGGTATCGCCAGAGCGGGGTCGATACCGCCAACGCCTTCCGGGTCAAGTTTTTACTGGCGCGCGGCAAGCTGCTGGGCGATTCCGACTGCGGCGCCGAGATCACCGTCACGGCGCCCTTCGATCAGCGCCAGGCCACGGCCGAGGCGGCGCTGCGCGACTTCCTGACGGCCATGCTGCCCGCCATCGACCGGAGCCTGTCCGATGCCGCCCGGCGCTGACATCGGCGCGCCCGCCGCGCCGCCGCTGATCGTCCATCTGATCCACCAGTTGGGCATGGGCGGCATGGAAAACGGCTTGATCAACTTGATTAACAATATGCCGCCCCAGCGCTACCGCCACGCCATCGTCTGCCTTAAGGATCACACCGCTTTTTACCAGCGCATCCGGCGTCCGGACGTTGAAATCGTCAGCCTCAATAAACGCGAGGGCAAGGATTGGCGCCACTATCTGGCGCTGTACCGTACCTTGAAACGCCTGCGACCGAGCCTGATCCACACCCGCAACCTGGCCGGCATCGAAGGCCAGCTGCTGGCGGTGGCCGCCGGGATCAAGTTGCGCGTGCATGGCGAACACGGGCGAGAACTGGCCGACCTGCGCGGCGAAAACCGCAAGCATCGCTTGCTGCGCCGCGCGCTCGCGCCCCTGATCGGCCACTTCATCGCCGTGAGCGCCGATCTGGAGCGCTGGCTGGTCGAACGCATCGGCGTGGCGCCGGCGCGCGTGAGCCACATCGGCAACGGGGTCGATAGCGGGCAGTTCCATCCGCGCCTGGGGCCGGCCGCCGCCGTCGGCCCGCCCGGCTTCCTGTGCCAGGACGCGTTCGTGATCGGCGCCGTCGGGCGCATGGTGGGCGTCAAGGATCACGCCAGCCTGGTGCGCGCCTTCCTGCTTCTGCTGGCCGCCCAACAAGGCAGCGGCCAGCGGCTGCGCCTGATGATCGTGGGCGACGGGCCGTGCCGCGCCGAGTGCCTGACGCTGCTCGAAGGGGCCGGGGTGGCCGACTTGGCGTGGCTGCCGGGCGGGCGCGACGACATCGCCCGCCTGATGCGCTGCATGGACTTGTTCGTGCAACCCTCGCTGGCCGAAGGCAGTTCGAACACCATCCTGGAGGCGATGGCCAGCGGCTTGCCGGTGGTCGCCACCCGGGTGGGCGGCAATCCCGACCTGGTGCGGGCCGGCGGCACCCGGGTGCCGCCGGCCCGCACCAGGTCGGGATTGCCGCCCACCCGGGTGGCG
>JAYVUV010000070.1:0-3478 GCA_043787615.1 Janthinobacterium sp.
GCTGCTGCGCGAGGCACGTTCGTCCTTCAATTGTTTCCAAAGGTTAATCAGTTAGCGCAAACCCGCGCCTTGGCCTCGCCAGGCAAAACCGGTCTTGCCTGAAGCGCTGGCGCACCGTACCATCGACGCGAGCGCGCCCAGCGCCCTTAACAACTAACTGGCCAACTCCATGACAAGCACGTCCCTGACCGCCGCCTCACGCTTTTACCAACGCTGGCTGGCAGCCGCTCCCAGCCGTGCCGGCGCGATCGACCAGCTGGTGCAGCACGACCTGTCCACGCTCGACCTGGCCGGCGCGCTGGCGCAGGAAGCAGCGGCCGGCCTGCCGCTGCCGCGCGCCATGCGGCGCCTGCGCAACCTGCTGGTGTGCGGCCTGATCCGGCGCGACCTCGACGGCCAGGCCGACCTGGCCGAAGTGGTCGAGAGCATGACGCGCTTTGCTGACTTCGCAATCCAGACCCACCTGGCCGCCCTGATGGCCGAGATGGTCGCCAGCCATGGCACCCCGATGGGCTACGAATCCGGCCTGCCGCAGCAGATGATGGTGCTGGCCATGGGCAAGCAGGGCGGCGGCGAACTGAATGTCTCGTCCGACATCGACCTGATCTTCGTCTACCCAGAAGACGGCGACACCGTGCTGGCCGAAGCGGGCCAGCGCCAGCTGTCGAATCACGAGTTTTTCACGCGCCTGGGCAAAAAGCTGATCGCGGCGCTGTCGGAAATCATCGAGGACGGCTTCACTTTCCGGGTCGACATGGCGCTGCGCCCGAACGGCAACTCGGGCCCGCTGGTGGCCAGCCTGAACATGGTCGAGGAATACCTGATCGTCCAGGGCCGCGAATGGGAGCGCTACGCCTGGGTCAAGGCGCGCGCCGTGAGCGGGCATCCGGACGACATCGCGGCCCTGGACGCGATCGTGCGGCCCTTCGTGTACCGGCGCTACCTGGACTTCGGCGTGATCGAGGCGATCCGCAACATGCACGCCCAGATCCGGGCCGAGGTCAATCGCCAGGAGCGGCTGCACCCGGACCGCAGCGACAACGTCAAGCTGGGCCGGGGCGGCATCCGCGAAATCGAATTTCTGGCCCAGGTATTTCAACTGATACGCGGCGGGCGCGACCCGGAGCTGCGCGCGCGCGCCACCCGCGCCACCCTGGCCGTGCTGCCCGAGAAGGGCTTGATGGGCGCCCAGGTGGCGGCCCAGCTGCTGACCTCCTACACCTTCTTGCGCAACCTGGAGCACCGCCTGCAATACCTGGACGACGCCCAGACCCACACCCTGCCGGTGGGCGAGGCCGACCGGCATCTGGTGGCGCGCATGATGGGCCTGCCCGACGCGGCCGCCCTGCTGTTGCGACTGGACTGGCACCGAGGCTTCGTGGCCGGCCAGTTCGACGCCATGTTCGCCGACCGGGCGGCGGCCGCGCCGGAGCACAGCATCGACCCCGATTCCAGCAACGCCGGAGCCGACACCGACAACCGCGAGGCGATCGAAGCCCGCTTCGGCGCGCTCGGCTACGACGATCCGGCCGGCGCCGCGCGCCGCCTGCTGGGCACCTGGCAAGCGCCGCGCCTGCGCTCGCTGCCCGACGCCAGCCGCCAGCGCCTGGTCGCGCTGGTGAACGCGGCCCTGCCCCTGATCGCCAGCCACGCCCTGCAAAACGGCGGCGGCGGCCAGCTGGCCGCGCTGGGCCGCCTGCTCGACTTCCTGGAGGCGGTGGCGCGCCGCTCGGCCTATCTGTCGCTGCTGACCGAGTATCCGCACACGCTGGCGCGGGTGATCCGCATGATGTACGCCAGCGGCTGGGCCGCCACCTTCCTGACCCAGCACCCGATCCTGCTCGACGAGCTGCTCGACGACCGCCTGCGCGCGCCCGGTTTCGACCCGGGCGCGGTGGCCGACGAACTGGCGCTGCTGCAGGGTGGCGCGGCCGGCGACACCGAACGGCAGCTCGACTTGCTGCGCGAAGTGCACCACGCCCAGTTGTTCCACCTGCTGGCGCAAGACCTGGCCGGCGAGTTGACGGTGGAGCGGCTGGCCGACCATGTCTCGGCGCTGGCCGACCAGATCGTGGCGGCCACGGTGCAAGCGGTGTGGCTGAGCCTAGCCGGCCGGCACCGGCCGGCGCCGCGTTTCGCCGTGATCGCGTACGGCAAGCTGGGCGGCAAGGAACTGGGCTATGTGTCCGACCTGGACCTGATTTTTTTGTTCGACGACGACGACCAGGACGCGCCCGGCCTGTACGCCAAGCTGGCGCAGCGCTTCATCACCTGGATGACCTCGCACACCTCGGCCGGCATCCTGTTCGACATCGACATCGCCTTGCGGCCGGACGGCGCCAGCGGCATGCTGGTGTCGAGCGTGGCCGCGTTCGAGCGCTACCAGCAGAGCGCGGCCTGGATCTGGGAACATCAAGCCTTGACGCGGGCACGCTTTTGCGCCGGCGACGCCGCCATCGGCGCGCGCTTCGAGCGCATCCGCGAGGAGGTGCTGCGCAAGGAACGGCCGGACCGGGAGGGCTTGAAGCGGGAGGTGCTGTCGATGCGCAAAAAAATGGTCGAGGCGCACCCGAACCGCTCGCCCCTGTTCGACTTGAAGCAAGACCCGGGCGGCATGATCGACGTCGAATTCATGGTCCAGTATCTGGTGCTGCGCCACGCGGCCAGTTATCCGCAGTTGACCATCAACACCGGCAACATCGCCCTGCTCAAACTGTGTGGCGAACTCGGCCTGATCGACGCGGCGTCGGCGGCGGCGGTGGCCGACGCCTACCGCACGCTGCGCCGGCTGCAACACCAGCTGCGCTTGCAGGGCCAGGATCTGGCGCGGGTCGAGCCGGCCCGGGTCGCCGCCCACACCGAACAAGTGCGCGCGCTGTGGCGAACAATCTTCGGCACTGTGGCGCAAAGCTGACATTGGCGCCGGCGAAGCGCGCTATGATCGTTTCAGATCGGCCGAGCCCACTCGCCAGCCAAGGTTGAGATCGAGTTTGAACTGAACGCGCCGTCACTCATGGGAGCATGCTATGCAGACACGATACCCTATCCCGGCCTTCGCCCGGGGCCTCGCCTTGAGCGCCCTGCTGATGCCGTTCGCCGCGTTCGGCGCCGACAAGCCGGTGGCGGCCGATGCCGTGGCCATGGTGCAAAAGGGAGTGGCGCTGGTCAAGTCGGTCGGCAAGGAAAAAGCCTTCGCCGAGTTCAACGACCCGGCCGATAAAACTTTCCACGACCGCGACCTGTATATCTATGTGTACGACTTGCACGGCGTTTCTTTAGCGCATGGCAATAATCCCAAGCTGATCGGCAAAAATCTGATCGCGCTCAAGGATGTGCAAGGCAAAAGCCTGATCCAGGAGATGGTCGATATCGCCAAAACCAAGGGTAGCGGCTGGGTCGATTTCAACTGGCCCAATCCCTTGACCAAGGCGGTCGAGCCGAAATCGGGCTATGTCGAGCGGGTCGACGACTTCCTGAT
>JAYVUV010000071.1:0-11430 GCA_043787615.1 Janthinobacterium sp.
GGCCACGTTCACCTGCACCGACTGGATGGCGTCGATCGAGATCGGTTGCTTGGCGGTTGGACTGCCGTTCGATTCCAGGCCGAAAGTGTCGTTGACGGCCACGCCGTCGATGGTAAGCGAGTTGTAGCGCGAGTTTTGCCCGGCCACCGACATTTCGCCGCGCTCTTTATCGGTCTGGGACACGCGCGGATCGCTGCGCGCATAGTCTTGCAGGTTGCGGTTGATCGAGCCTTGTATCGCCAATTCGGTCGCGCTGATGCTGGTGCCGGCGCCCATGTTCGATTTGGAGAATTTGTCGGAACGGCCGCTCGCCACGCCGGCCACGGTCACGGTTTGCATCGCCGGCGCGCCCAGGGTGGCGTCGACGCTGGCCGTTTCCGCCAATTGGGTGTACACGCCGTCGCGCTTTTCGGTCACGCCATCACGTGTGATGGTGATCGTGTACGGACCGCCGACACGCAAGCCACGCTGCACATACCGGCCCTCGGCGTCGGTGACGACGTTGGTGGCCGAACCCGATTCCGTGTGGACGATGGTGACGGTGGCGCCACTGGCCGGTTTGCCGTCGGCGCCGGAAATGCGGCCGCCGATGGCAGAGGTCGTGTTTTGTGCGAAGGACGGTGCCGCCACCAGCGCGAGGGATAGGCTCAGCGCGATTTGCGTCAGGCGGAACCGTTTGTGATTGATCATTTATAACCCCAATAAAGACTAATAGTTGTTTTTTGGATACCCAACGATCCATCCTTGAAGCAAAACCGCACCCTGGCCTTGCTCGCCGAATACACCGTCAAGTCTCCCTCTTGCTGTTTCGCAGTCGCCGGCGGCCGCTGTCGGGCCGCGTTCACTGACCAATACAAAAAAACCGGTCCCGCCTCTTCCTTTTTACGCCGCCGCCCCGATCTGGGTGACAGGATCGAAGCGGTGCGCCTTGCTGTGCGACGCGGCAGTGTAGCCATCCAATGTGTCAAGCTCGTGACAAACTTGCAAAACATATTGCAACTTGTCATGAGCAATATTCGCGCCAAGCCGGTGGCGCGCGCGGAGCGGCAGACATGCTGTCAATACGCTCGAACATGGGGCAAACGACACGCATTCGGCACCTTTTGGGTGATGCTCGCCCCACTATGCATCACCCAAAATGGCCTGACAAATTCAATTTTTCTCTTGCATTGAGACGTTAGGCGTATAAATAAGCGTGTTTGGTGGCGCCAACCGGTGCCGACGACCGCCCTCCAACTGTTGCCGCATTATAATTGAGCTATTGTTACGGATAATTTTTTTGCCAGGAATTTTGGAAAAGCAGAAGCTTCCAGCCTAAAAATGTAGCGAAGTGGCCACAGAATTATCTGGAAAGCATGTGTTTTCACGCGGCGGAGGCGGCGCCCACGGCGTGGCGCCGTGGGGCGGGCGCGGTCCCGGGAAGGACCGCCGTGCGACCGGTCAGGGGCGGGGTGTGCGCTCCGTGGCGGCGATGTCGGCCTCGAACTTGGCGAAACGCCCATCCAGCAACTTGATCAAGCGTTTTTTGTCGCTCTCCGCCAAGAAAGAATAACGCAGACTGTTATACGACAGTTTTTTGACTTCCGCATAATCGGTCTTGTAGCGGCTGGCGAACAGCACGTACTCCGAGGATAAGGTGTTGCGCGACACGCCGGCGTCGTCGGTGGCGATCACGAACGGTACCCCGTAACGGCGATACAGGTTGATCGGATGGGCTTGATCCTTGACGCCGAGGATGAAGTCGTTACTGCTCAAATTGATCTCGACCGGAATGTCGCGCTCGCGCATGGTTTTCATGATTGCCAGCGCATCGCTTTCGTGCGCGATATCCATGCCATGGCCGATCCGGTCGGCGCCCGCCACCTCGACCGCTTGGGCGATGTGAAACCGCAATCCTTCCGGTTGCACCATGCCGAGCGATAACTCGCCGGCGTGCACCGCCAGCTTGACCTTCGGGTACTTCGCCTTCAAGAATTTGAACATTTGCATGTGCAAGGCGTAGTCGCGCATCGACACGTTGGCGCTTTCCTGGCCAACGATGTTCAAGCTGACCACTTGCGCGCTTTGGCCGGCCATCTTGAAGCCAGCCACCATCGATGAAAACACTTGCGAAGGCGACAAGAAACGCAGCGAGTACGATTGAAAACGCATGGTGAACCGCGCGTCGTCGATGCCGGCGCTGCTGGTCTTGAGCTCGTCGAGGTAATTGACGATGGCTTGATTGAAACTCTGATCTTGCTCCAGCGCCAAGGACAAGCTGGCGAACTGGGCGTTCAAGGCGGCCGGGTCCAGGCCGGGTCGCAGCACGGCCTGGTCGAAGTCGACTTGCTGAATAAACGGCGCCAGCTGGTACATGGTTTCGATATACGCCAGGTTCTCTTGGATGGCGCGTTCCTTGAGCAACTTCAAGCCCGCGTTGGCGTTGGTCGCCGAGACCGGTCCGAAATAGCCGAAGGTGTCGAAAAATTGCCGGTCCGGCGGCGACTGGATCGCGCCGTGATTGGCGAAATCCTTGTCCGACCAGCGCTGCAACAACGCCGCCAGGAAACCCGGATCGCTGAGCGCCTCGGCGCCGGACAAGCATTGACGCTGCGAAGCCGGCTTGGCGCGTTCGGCGTCGACCGTGGCGCGCTCGGTGACGATTTTGTAGTTACTCTTGTCAACGCAATAATTCTGCCGATCGACCCAGTCCAGATATTGCTCGGCGTAGATGGCGCCCGAGTAATGGTGATGCAAATCTCCGCCCTTTGGCAACATCGTCATGAACAGGGTCAACTCGGCCAGCTTGGGCTGGGGGCCGGCCACCAGGGCCGCGAAATGGCGTTGCGTGAGCGCTTCATTGCCGCCGGCGGGGGCGCCGGCCACCATGCCGGCCTGGCTGGACAGGGCCAGCGCGACCAGGAGGGCGGAGAGTTTTTTTTGCATGGATGGAACTCGATTCCTAGAAAGTAGAGAGGGAAAACCGCGCGGGGGCGCGCTACGGCGCGCGGTTGTGCGCCAGCCGCCCGCCCGAATAAGTGGCCGACACGGCGCGGTCATCGCCCAGCAGCGCCAGTGCGAACAGCCATTCTTCCAGGCTGGCGCAGGCGGCGGTGCGGCGCGCCAACAGCGGCGTGGCCTTGGGATCGAGCACGATGAAGTCCGCTTCGGTGCCGGCCGCGAAACCGCCGATCACGCCCTCGAGTCCCATGCAACGCGCCGCCCCCAGGGTGGCCAGGTAAAACATGCGCAACGCCGGCAAATAACTGCCTTTCAAGCGCGCTACTTTATAGGCTTCATTCATGGTTTGCAACATCGAGAAGCTGGTGCCGGCGCCCACATCGCTGGCCAGCGACAGGTTCACCCGGGCCGCGTCGGCCAGATCGAAGTCGAACAGGCCGCTGCCCAGGAACAGGTTGGAGGTCGGACAGACCGCCACCGCCGAGCCGGTCTCGGCCAGGCGTTCGCGGTCGCGCCCGTCCAGCCAGATGCAGTGGCCGAACATGGCGCGCGGGCGCAGCATGCCGTAGCGGTCGTACACATCCAGATAACTGCGCGCCTCGGGGAACAAGGACGCCACCCAGCGGCACTCGTCCTCGTTCTCGGCCACGTGGGTTTGCAAAAAAGTGTCCGGATAGGCGCGCGCCAGCTCGCCGGCCAAGCCCAGTTGCGGCTCGCTGGAGGTGGGCGCGAAGCGCGGCGTGATGGCGTACAGGGCGCGGCCGCGTTTGTGCCAGCGCCGAATCAACGCTTCCGTGTCGCGCGCGCCACTTTCGGCGGTGTCGCGCAAGTAGTCGGGACAGTTGCGGTCCATCAGCACCTTGCCGCACACCATGCGCAACTGGCGCGCCTCGGCGGCGGCGAAAAACGCGTCCACCGATTGCGCGTGCACGGTGCCGTAGACCATGGCGCTGGTGGTGCCGCAGGCCAGCAATTGGTCGAGGAAAAACTCGG
Organism: Janthinobacterium sp.; assembly: GCA_043787615.1. Taxonomy (GTDB): domain Bacteria; phylum Pseudomonadota; class Gammaproteobacteria; order Burkholderiales; family Burkholderiaceae_D; genus Janthinobacterium. Next base: position 3,934 of record JAYVUV010000071.1, read on the forward strand.
CCACCGCGCGCCCGTGGGCCGGATCGTCGAAGCGTCGCTCGGTCGGAAAGGTGTAACGCTCCAACCAGGGCAACAGGCCGGGCGCGGGCGAGGCGATCATGTCGGTCTGCGGGAAATGCAGATGGGTATCGATAAAGCCCGGCATGATCAGCTTGCCGCGGCAATCCCGCGGCACCGTCTCCGGCGCCAGGGTCGGCGCCAGGCTGGCGTAATCGCCGGCCGCCACCACTTTGCCGTCGGCCACGATCAGCAAGCCATCGGCGTGCCAACGATGCGCATCCTCGCTGAAGGCCGGATCGGCGATAAAGTGCAGCAAGCTGGCCCGGTATGCTTGCTGAGGGACGGGAGCGATGGACATGAATGCTTTCTATGAGGACGTGGAGGCCGCCAGTTTCAGGGGCGCGGCGTGGTCGGCGCCGGCCTGGGCCTGGGCTTGCCAAACCATCAGCAATTGGGCGCACACCGAAGCGGCGATCACGGCCGGGGCCTTGTCGCCGATGCCGGGCAAGCCGATCGGGCAGACCATGGCGGCCAGACGCTGCTCGGCCACCCCGCGCGCGCGCAGGCGGTGCTCGAACTGGGCGCGCTTGGTGGCCGAGCCGATCAAGCCGAACCAGCCGACATCGGCACGCGCCAGGATCGCCTCGCTCAGCGCTTGATCGAGCGCGTGACTATGGGTCATCACCAGATAACTGGCGCCGGGCGGCGCGCCGCGCACCAGCGCCGGCGGCGTCTCGCACACCTCGGCCGTCACGTTGGCCGGCAGCGCGGCGGGGAACAGCTCTTCGCGCTGATCGATCCAGGTCACCCGGCACGGCAGCTCGGCCAAGGCCCGCACCAGCGCCGCGCCCACATGGCCGGCGCCGAACAAAAACAGCCGGGCGCGCGGCGCGCGCACCGGATCGACCAGCCAGCGCCGTCCGTCCCGGTCTTGCAGCAGATGGGCCGGACGCCGGCGCGAGAACGCCGGGCCGGCGCCGGCCGGCGGCGCGGTGGTCTCGTCGTTCTCGTCGTTCTCGTCGAACAGAAGCGCGGCCGGCGCGCCATCGAGGGCCGCCAAGCGCCAGCAATCGCCTTGCGCGCGCGGGCGCGCGCGCAGCCGCGCCAGCAACGCGCCCAACCCGGGGTCGACCGGTTCGAGCAGCAAATGCACGGCGCCGCCGCAGCATTGACCCAGGCTCGGTCCCAGCGCGAAACGCTCGAAGCGGACCGTCGCGGCGGCGCCGGCGAGCATGGCGCGCGCCAGTTCGACCGCGCGCAGCTCCAGATGGCCGCCGCCAATGGTATCGAACTGGCGCGCCGCCGTCACCAGCATCTTGGCGCCGGCCTCGCGCGGGGCCGACCCCTGCACGGCCGCCACCGTCACCAACACGGCCGGCCCGTCCGGCGCTGTGAGCCAATCGTCCATCATCCTCCCCTCACCCCGCCGCCGCTTCGACCGCGCCGATGGCCTTGAGGATTTCCTCGCTGGTGGCCGGCGCGTTCAGCGGCGGGTGCACGCGGTGACCGCCGACGCTGGAAATGGCGTCGCGGATGGCGAAGAACACGGAAAACGGCAGCAGCAGCGGCGGTTCGCCCACCGCCTTGGAGCGGTGGATGCTATCGGCCACGTTACGGTTTTCGAACAGGCGCACGCGAAAGTCTTGCGGGCAGTCCGACACGGACGGGATTTTGTAGGTCGAAGGCGCGTGCGTGGTCAGCCTGCCCTGCTCGTTCCAGCACAGCTGCTCGGTGGTGAGCCAGCCCATGCCCTGGATGAAGGCGCCCTCCACCTGCCCCAGGTCGATGGCCGGATTGAGCGACTGGCCGGCGTCGTACAGGGCGTCGGCCCGCACCAGCTTCCATTCGCCGGTGAGGGTATCGACCAGCACCTCCGACACCGCCGCCCCGTAGGCGAAATACGAGAACGGATTGCCGTGCATGGTTTTCGGGTCCCAGTGCAGGCCGGGGGTGGCGTAAAAGCCGCTCGACCATAGCTGCACCCGCGCCAGATAGGCTTTTTGCACCAGCTCGGGAAACGACAGGGCATGGCCGTTGACGTGCACCATATTGTCGAAAAAGCGCACCGCCTCGGGCGCGCCGCCATACAGCGTGACCGCGTGACCGGCCAGCCGCTCGCGGATCTGGCGCGCCGCGTCCTGCGCCGCCTTGCCGTTCAAGTCGGCGCCGGTGGAGGCGGCCGTGGCCGAGGTGTTGGCCACCTTGCTGGTGTCGGTGGCGGTGGCACGCACATGCTCCAGGTCCAGCCCCAGCTCCTGCGCCACCACTTGCATCACCTTGGTGTTGATGCCCTGCCCCATCTCGGTGCCGCCGTGGTTGACCAGCACCGAGCCGTCCACATACACGTGCACCAGGGCCCCGGCCTGGTTCAGATGGGTGACGTTGAAGGCGATGCCGAATTTGAGCGGGGTCAGGGCGATGCCCTTCTTGAGCACGGGGCTGGACCGGTTGAAGTCGGCCAGCGCGGCGCGCCGCGCGCGGTAGTCGCTGCTTTGCTCCAGCTCGGCCACCAATTCCTCGATCACGTTGTCGACGATGACTTGGCCGTAGGGCGTGACATTACGCCCGCCGCCGTCGTCGCGGCCATAGAAATTCAGGCGCCGGATGTCGAGCGGATCGCGCCCCAGGTCGCGCGCGATGTCATCGATCGCGTATTCGATCGCGATGGCGCCCTGGGGACCGCCGAAACCGCGGAAGGCGGTGTTGGACTGGGTGTGGGTCTTGCCGCAGGCGGCGCGGATGTCGACGTCCGACAAATAATAGGTATTGTCGAAGTGGCATACCGCGCGCGTGGCGACGGGCCCGGACAGGTCGGCCGAGTAGCCGGCCCGCGTCACCATCTCGACCCTGGCCGCCAGGATGCGGCCGCTGGCGTCGTAGCCGACCTCGTATTCATAATGGAAGCAATGGCGTTTGCCGGTGACCAGCATGTCGTCGTCGCGGTCGGCACGCAGCTTGACCGGGCGGCCCAGGCGGGCGGCGGCGACGGCGGCGGCGGCGGCCCACAGCGCCGACTGCGACTCCTTGCCACCGAAGCCGCCGCCCATGCGCCGGCATTCGACCGTCACGTGGTGCGAGTGCAGGCCGAGCGCGTGCGCCACCACATGCTGCATCTCGCTCGGATGCTGGGTCGAACACAGCACCAGCATGGCGCGGTCCTCTTTCGGAATCGCGTAGGCGATCTGGCCTTCGAGGTAAAACTGCTCCTGGCCGCCCACGCTCCATTCGCCTTTGACCGCGTGCGGCGCGCGCGCGAAAGCGGCCAGAAAGTCGCCGCGCTGGAGCCGCATGGGCGGCAGCACATACGATTGGGCCGCCTTGGCCGCTTGCGGCGTGAGGATGGCCGGCAGCTCGTCATAGCCAACCACGGCCAGGCGGGCCGCGCGGCGGGCCTGGTCGTGGCTGGCCGCCACCACGATGAAGAGCGGCTGGCCGACATACTGCACCAAGCCGTCGGCCAGGATCGGATCGTCGTGGATGATCGGGCCGCAATCGTTGACGCCGGGGATATCGGCCGCCGTGTACACCGCCACCACGCCGGCGCTGGCGCGCACCGGCGCCAGGTCGAGCGCCGTCACGCGCGCGTGCGCCTTGCTCGACAAGCCCAGCGCGGCGTGCAGCGTGCCTTGCAGTTCGGGGATGTCGTCGGTGTAGCTGGCTTGGCCCAGCACATGCAGCCGCGCCGATTCGTGCGGCAGGGGGCGGCCGACCTGGCGCCAGGCTTGCTCGGCCGCCGATTGCGTTTGCTCGCCGCTTCCTTGGTTCATACGCGTCCCCTCACGCCGGCGCGGCGAAGACGTTGACCTGCGCGTCCGCCAGCGCTTGCGCGGGACGGGTCTCCAGCCAAAAACGGCGCAGCAGATTTTGCGCCGTCGTCATGCGGTAGGCGCTGGAGGCGCGCATGTCCGACAAGGGCGCGTAGTCGGAGGCCAAGGCGGCCGTGGCCGCGCGCAGCGTGTCTTCGGTCCAGGGCCGGCCGCGCAGCGCCGCCTCGGCCGCGCCGGCGCGCTGGGGGGTGGCGGCCATGCCGCCGAAGGCGACGCGGGCCTCGGCGATACGCTCGCCATCGAAACGCAAGGCGAAGGCCGCGCACACCGCCGAGATGTCCTGGTCGAAGCGCTTGGCCAGTTTATACGTGCGAAAGCGCACGGCCGGATCGGGCAGCGGCACCATCACGGCCCGCACGAATTCGTCGGCCCGCAAATCCTTTTTCTGGTAGCCGAGATAAAAATCTTCCAGCGCCAGTTCGCGCTCGCCGGCGCCACCGCGCAAGACCAGCCGCGCGCCCAGCGCGATCAGCCAGGGCATCGAATCGCCAATCGGCGAACCGTTGGCGACATTGCCGCCCAGGGTGCCGGCCTGGCGCACGGGCAGCGAGGCGAAACGCTGCCAGAGCTGCGTCAATTGGTCGGGATAGTGACGGCAAACGGCGCGGTAGGCGTCTTCCAGCGTGACGCCGGCGCCGATCACCAGCATGGTGCCGGTTTGCTCGACCCGGCGCAGCGCGGCCACCTGGCCCAGATAAATGATGTCGCCCAGGGGACGCAACTGCTTGGTGACCCACAGTCCCACGTCGGTCGAGCCGGCCAACAGGCAGGCGTCCGGTTGCGCGGCGCGCACGCGCGCCAGTTCGTCGATGCTGCGCGGGGCGTAAAAATGCCGGCCGGCGCCGCCATGGGTGGCCATGGCATCGCGTTGCAACGGGGCTAACTTGGCCACCAGGGCCGCGCGGTCGAAGGCCACCGGCGGCAATTGGCCCATGCGCTGGGCCGCGTCGATGATGGGGCGGTAGCCGGTGCAGCGGCACAGATTGCCGGACAGGGCCAGATCGATCTCGGCCCGGCCGACCGGCGCGCCGGCGGGCGCTTCGCATTCTTGTTTCAGGTACATGCCCCACAAGGACATGACGAAGCCGGGTGTGCAAAAGCCGCACTGTGAACCGTGGCACTCCACCATCGCTTGCTGCACCGGATGCAGGGCGCCATCGGCTTGCTGCAGGTCTTCCACCGAAAACAAGGCCTTGCCGTCCAGGGTGGGCGCCAGCTGAATGCAAGCGTTGACCGCCTTCATTTCCAGCCGGCCATCGTGCAAGCTGCCCAGCACCACCGTGCAGGCGCCGCAATCGCCTTCGGCGCAGCCTTCCTTGGTGCCGGTGCAATGCAAATCCTCGCGCAACAGCTGTAGCACGGTCCGGGTCGGCGCCACGTCGCGCTGCTGAAGGGTGCCGCGATGATAAAAACGAATCGGTTCTGACATGCTGGTCTCGGCTTGGCCTCAGGTATTCCAGCTTGTGAGAATAACATTGACGGCGCCCAGCGCTATATTCTTTCGCTGATGTCCGTTATCAGCGCTATGGCATAGCGGCGGCGACCGGGTGATGCGCGTGCCAGTGTTCGGCGATGTCGATGCGGCGCGTGATCCAGACTCGCTCGTGGTTTTGCACATAATCGAGAAAACGGGCCAGCGCGGCGGCCCGGGCCGGGCGCCCGGCCAAGCGGCAATGCAGCCCGACCGACAGCATTTTGGGCGCGTTCAAGCCGTCCGGGTCGCCCTCCGCGTACAGCACGTCGAAGGCGTCCTTCAAATAATCGAAGAACTGGGTGCCCGAGTTGAAGCCCTGCATGGCGGCGAAACGCATGTCGTTGGTGTCTAGCGTATAAGGCACGATCAGGTGCGGCGTGATGGCCGGGGCGCCGGCCGCGTCGGTATGCGCCACTTGCTGCCAAAATGGCAAATCGTCGCCGTAATGGTCGGCGTCGTAGCGGAAACCGCCGTGCTCGACCACCAGCCGGCGCGTGTTGGGCGAGTCGCGCCCCGTGTACCAGCCCTGCGGCGGCGCGCCCGTCAAGTCGGCGATGAGGGCGACTGCCTCACGCATATGGCCGCGTTCGGTGTCGATGTCGACGTTTTGATAGGAAATCCAGCGCAAGCCGTGGCAAGCGATTTCGTGGCCCAGTTCGCGGAACGCGGCCACCGCGTCCGGGTTGCGCTTGAGTGCCATCGCCACGCCGAACACGGTCAGCGGCAGGGCGCGCTGCTCGAACATGCGCAGCAGACGCCACAGTCCGGCGCGCGAACCGTATTCGTACAGCGATTCCATGCTCAGATGGCGGGCCGGAAAGGCGGCCGCGCCGATGATCTCCGACAAGAACGTTTCCGATCCCGGGTCGCCATGCAAGACATTGTTCTCGCCGCCCTCCTCATAGTTGAGCACGAACTGGAGCGCGATGCGGGCCTGGCCCGGCCAGCGTGGATGGGGCGGAGATTGGCCGTAGCCGATCATGTCGCGCGGGTAATTGTTATAGCTGGTGTCGGAGGGCGTCATGGCCCCATGATATAGTGAGCGGCGCCGTACGCCATATGATTTCGCGGATAGGCGACATCTATCTCGGGTAAAGACGGCACAAGCGCCAAGGGAGCGGGGATGGGAAAACTGAGCACGCACGTGCTGGATATCGCGCACGGCAAACCGGGCGCCGGGGTCAAGGTGGCGCTGTTTTCGGTCGGCCCGGCGGGCCGCCAATTGCTGACGACGGCGCTGACCAACGCCGACGGGCGGTGCGGCGCGCCGCTGCTGGAAGGCGCAGCCATGCTGGCCGGCCAGTACGAGCTGGTGTTTCACGCCGGCGATTATTTCGCCGGCCTGGGGCTGGACTTGCCGCGACCGCGCTTCATCGATCAAGTCAGCGTGGCCTTCGGCATCGCCGACGCAGAACAAAATTATCACGTGCCGCTGGTGGTTTCGCCGTGGTCGTACTCGACTTACCGCGGCAGTTGAGACGGCGGCGCGCGCCTGGCGAACTTGCATGAAGCCTGCCCTTGCCTTAAAATCGCTCATTCTGCGGCCGCGCAAGCTAAAAGACGCGCCGCAACCGCTCTGGGCCGGCGCCATCGTCGCGGTCGACCAGTTTCCCACGCAAGTTTCTTTACGGTGACCCCTTGGATACCGTGCCATTCTGGGCGCAATTGCTTGCGCTCGCCCTCCTCATCCTGTGTTCGGCGTTCTTCGCCATGGCCGAAACCGCCCTGATGGCGGCCAACCGGCATCGCCTGCGCCATATGGCGAAACGGGGCAGCCGGCGCGCGACCACCACCTTGTGGTTGCTCGAACGCACCGACAAACTGCTCTCGCTGGTGCTCATCGCCAATACCCTGATCAACGCCATGGCCACCGCCCTGGTGACGGCGATCGCCATCGCCACCTTCGGCCACGACGAGAACGTGATCACCATCTCGACCGGGGTGGTGGCGTTTTTGCTGATCGTGTTCGCCGAAATTTCGCCCAAGGTGATCGGCGCCACCTATCCGGAAACCATCGCCCTGCCCACCAGCGTGGTGTTGAAACCGTTGATGACTCTGGCCAAGCCGGCGATCTGGTTCGTCAATCTGTTCGTCACGCTGGTGCTGAAGTTGCTGCGCATCCGACAGGGCGGCAATCTGCACGAAAACCGCCTGTCCCCGGAGGAATTGCGTTCGATCGTGCTCGAAGGCGGCAAT
>JAYVUV010000072.1:0-8560 GCA_043787615.1 Janthinobacterium sp.
GACGGCGCGCTCGATCGAGGCGCGCCGTTTTTTCGTCCGCGACCAGCCCGGCGACCTTACAAGCCTGTTTTGAACTTGGTGTAAGTGCGTGTGATGGCGCGCCGAATATCGGCCGTGGTCGCCTCAGGCGCGATCATGCGCTGCTTGTCTTCCTCGCTCAAAAACACCGTCTTGTTCTCGGCGATATCCTTGCGCACGAATTTCAAGCTGGGCGGGTTCGGATTCGCGTAAAACACCTTGTTGGTCAAGCTGGCGTGCACTTCCGGACGCAAGATGTAATTGATGAACAGATGGGCGTTGTTCGGATGCGGCGCGTCGGCCGGGATGGCCATCGTGTCGAACACCAGCGGCGCGCCGGTCTTGGGCACCAGCGCCGTGATGGTGTTGCCGTTCTTGGCGTCGAGCGCACGCTGCCGCGCGATGTTGATATCGCCCGACCAGCCGAAAGCGACGCAAATGGCGCCGTTGGCCATGTCGTTGATATAACCCGACGAACTAAACAGGGTCACGTAAGGCCGCACGGCTTGCAGGGCCTTGGCGGCTTCCTGGTAATCGGCGGCGTTTTTCGAGTAGGCTGGCTTGCCCAGATACAGCAACACGGCGGGCAACACCTCGGACGGCGAATCGAGAAAGGACACCCCGCACGACTTCAGCTTGGACGCGTATTTAGGATCGAACAGCAGTTGCCAGGCGTTGTCCGGCATCGGCAGCGACCCCAGCGCGGCCTTGACCTTGGCCACGTTGATGCCCACCGTGGTATAGCCCCACAACCAGTCGACCAGATGTTCGTTGTTCGGGTCCAGCTTGGCCAACTTGGCCTGGATCGCCGGATCGAGATTGCCAATATTGCTCAGCTTGCTTTTATCGAGCTTGCGCAACAAGTTGCCATCCATTTGCAGGCGCGCCCACTGAGCGGTCGGCACCACGATGTCATAACCGGATTTGCCGGCCACCATCTTGGCGTTCAAGATCTCGTTGTTATCGAACACGTCGTAACGCACCTTGATGCCGGTTTCTTTTTCAAAATTCTTGATCGTATCGTCGCCGATATAGTCCGACCAGTTGTAAATATTGAGAACCTTTTCCTCTTGCGCATGGACGGGCGCCGCCAGCGCCAGCGCCGCGGCCACGCCGCCCAGTCCGAGTCCGATGCGCTTGCCCACGCGCGCTTGCCAATTCTTTAACAGCATTCCCATCCTCCGTAATCAATTTCACCATCGCCACACATACGGGCAAGATGATCGGACATTGTGGAACGCTTGGCAAGCCTTGTCCGGCACGCGCAAGGGTATTTGTCACGCAGCGGCTTGCGCTGTATCAAAGCCGCGATGCGGCCCAGGTCCGGATCCGCCACCACGGGAACTTGGCGCGCCCACGGCGGCCTAAATTGTAGCTTCCGTTTTATCCCTGCCGCGCCGTGACGACACGACCGGTTCAAGATCGTGAAAGGAATTATCATGAACACATCGAGACGCGCGGCTAAGGCCATGCTGCACGCCGCCCTGATCGGACTGCTATTGAGTGGCTGTAGCGGCATGGCGGATCATGGCGCCAACTATGGCGCGAGCGGGACCGGAGCGGCCGGCATGAGCGGCGCTGGTGGCCGCGTCGACAGTATTAACGGCGCCGCCATGACCGGCAGCTCCCGCACCAGCGACTTATTGGGTCGGCAAGATTCCGGCGATGGCGCCTTTGACGTCAGCAACGACGCTCAACTGCGCCGCGCCGCCGAACAGGGCCGTCTGCCGAAATAAACCGCATGCGGGTCCGCCGCTAGCAAGCACGCGCGTTGTGAAGAATGGTGGGGCCGCCGAGGTGGGGCCACCTAGGTGGGGGGCCGCCGAGGTATGCCAAGCTACGCGAAGATATGCTACGGCGCTTGGCGCGCGTGCACATCTTTATGCTACGACAAGAACGCGACGGATTGCTAGCCCATGAAGTCGAACAGCGAGGTCGCGCCGCCAGTAAAGCCAGGCAAGGCGCCGCTTGCGCCGGCTTGCTCCTGTTGGGTGTAGAACTGCACCAACGCCGTAGCCTGGGCCGTCAACGCCTTGGCCAATACGGCCTTTTTACCGTTCAGCGCGCTGATATCCTTGCCGACCGTGGCCACTTCTTTATGAATACTGCCGCTGTCGCCGGTCAACTCGCCTATCTTCGAGATTAGCTGATCGGTCAAGCCCTTGCCGCCGTTGCTAAACAGCTTACCCACCGCGTCGGGATCGGCGGCGATCGCCGCCGTGAGCTTGGCATCGTCGACTTGCAAATTGCCATCCTTGTCGAGCGTCACCCCGGCACTGGCCAGCGCCGATCCGGCCGCGCCGCCGCTTTTCAAGATGATGCTCAGCTGATTGCCGACCTGGCCGAGCGCCGTGTCCGATTTCAACTCGCCTTTTTGCAAAGACTGCAACTTGGCGTTCAAACTGTTATAACCGCTGATCAGGCTGCTGACATTGCTGGCGATCTGGCCCGCGTCCTGCGCCACCACCACCTTGGTGCTTCCCTTGGCGGTCAAATTCAGGGTGGTGCCGGCGATGGCGTCGGTCAAGGTGTTGCTGGCGCTTTTGACATCCTTGCCATCGATCTTGAGCACGGCGTCTTGCGCGGCCGCCACTTGCGTCACATTGTTATTGGTCGCACCCGGATTGTAAGCGAGCAAATTCCCGATGGCCGCGTCGCCCGCGACGCTGATGCGCACACTGTTGGCCGCGCCGCTCTGTCCGTTCAAGGACAGCGAAAAACCATTCGCGCCCTGCACCACGCTGGCGTCGATGCCGGCTTCCTTGAGCGCGGCGGCGATACCCTTCAAGGTATTGTTGCCGCTATCGATGGTGATGCTCTTCGCGCTTTGCCCTTCGGTGGGAGTGAAATCCTTGCCGCTCGTGCTGCCGAACTCGATTTTGATGACGGCCGGCGCGCCGGTGCCGATCACGGCGTCGGCCGACTGCCGCGCGGCGCTGCGCAATACCTGGGCCTGGGCCAACTGGGTGACATCGACCGCGTAAGTACCGCCGGCGGCCTTGCCGCTGGTGGAGACTTTCAGCACATCCTTGTTGCTGGCGGTGGCGGAAGTGGTCAGGCCGGCCCCGCTCAAGCCTTGCGCCAAGGTTTGAAACTTGGTCAGCGCGCTTTGCAACTGGCCCAAGCCCGATAATTTGGTCTGATCGCGCGTGAGACTGGTGTTGAGCTTGACGACCCCGCTGTTTTGCGACGTCATCAGCCGTTCCACCTTGGCGTACACATCGGCCGAAGGGGTGGCTTGCGTGCCTGGGGCGGCATAAGCGGCGGTGGAGATAACCATGGTTCGCGTCCAATCTCAAGTGAGGTTGACGGCGCGGCGGATGGCACCGTTGGCCGGCAGGTGGACGCCCGCGACGCGACATGGCGCCGAAGAGTCCGGTTCCCATTATTCTCCACTTTTCGCCAAAGAGCAAAACCTGAAACAAATCAATGTTTTACCGCGCGTTTTCCGTTATCCGAGCGCCAATGTTGGCTAACGCGGCATAAGCGAAGCGCGCCACTGACGCCAGTTCCGGCGGGGATTGCCCGGTCCGATATCGCCGCACCCGAATTTATTAACAAAAACCCCATCTATTCGTGCTCGCGCAAGCGGTTGAACGCCTCGTCGATGCGCTCGACCGCGATGATGGTCATGCCCTCGATCGGCAGCTTGGGCGCGTTCGCCTTCGGTATCATGGCGATCGAAAAGCCCAGCTTGGCCGCCTCGCGCAGGCGCTCCTGGCCGCGCGGCGCGGGGCGGATTTCGCCGGCCAGCCCGACCTCGCCGAACACCACCAGCCCGCGCGGCAGCGGCTTGTTGCGCATCGATGAATTAATCGCCAACAGCACCGCCAAGTCGGCCGCCGGCTCGGTGATCTTGACCCCGCCGACCGCGTTGATGAACACGTCCTGGTCGAAAGCGGCGATGCCGGCGTGGCGATGCAGCACCGCCAACAGCATGGCCAGCCGATTTTGCTCCAGCCCGACCGAGAGCCGGCGCGCGTTCGGCAAATGGCTGGTATCGACCAGCGCCTGGATCTCCACCAGCAGCGGCCGGGTGCCTTCCTGCGTCACCATCACGCAGGAACCCGGCACTTGATTGTCGTGCTGCGACAAAAACAAGGCCGATGGATTGGAGACGCCCTTGAGCCCCTTCTCCGTCATGGCGAACACGCCCAGCTCGTTGACGGCGCCGAAGCGGTTCTTGATCGCGCGCACCAGGCGAAAGCTGGAATGGGCGTCGCCCTCGAAATAGAGCACGGTGTCGACGATATGCTCGAGCACGCGCGGCCCGGCCAGCGCGCCTTCCTTGGTCACGTGGCCGACCAGGATGATGGTGATGCCGGTCTGCTTGGCGACCCGGGTCAGCTGGGCGGCGCATTCGCGCACCTGGGCCACCGAACCGGGCGCGGAGCTGAGCGCGTCCGAATACACGGTCTGGATCGAGTCGATCACCGCCACCTCCGGCTTCAAGTCGGCCAGGGTGCTGAGGATTTTTTCCAGCTGAATTTCCGCTTGCAGTTTCAAGTCGCGCGCATCGATCACCAGGCGCTTGGCACGCAGCGCGATCTGGGCGCCCGACTCCTCGCCGCTGACATACAGCACGCTTTTCACATGCGAGACATTGGCCAGCGCCTGAAGCAGCAAGGTTGATTTGCCGATGCCGGGGTCGCCGCCGATCAGCACCACGCCGCCGGCCACCAGACCGCCGCCCAGCACGCGGTCGAATTCCTCGATGCCGGTGCCGAAGCGCGGCACGTCGATGGCGTCGATGTCGGCCAAGGACAACACCGGCGCGGTCTGCGCCAGCGATTGATGCTGATTGGCCGAGTAGCGGTTGGCGCTGGGCGCCTCCACCACCGTTTCCACCATCGTGTTCCATTGCTGGCAGGCGGCGCACTGGCCGGTCCACTTGGTGCTGGTGCCGCCGCACTCGGTGCAGGTGTAATTGGTTTTTGCTTTTGCCATCAGTAGCCCGATCGGTTGCGCGTCAATGCGCGTGTAGTATGCAAGTCATGCGCCGCCGCCGGACAGGGGCGCCAAAATAGGCGATGCCGGCCGGCGCGGCGGCCCGGCCGGCCTCATCCCTCCTCCACCCGCACGCGCGGCGCCAGCGCGCACATCAACTCGTAGCCGATGGTGCCGGCGGCGAGCGCCACTTCGTCGATCGGCAAGCCGCGCCCCCACAGCGTGACCCGGCTCCCCACCCCCGCGCTTGGCACGGGCGTGAGGTCGACCGTGATCATGTCCATCGACACGCGCCCGATCAATGTGGTGCGCACGCCGTCGACCAGCACCGGCGTGCCCTGCGGCGCGTGACGCGGGTAGCCGTCCGCGTAGCCGCAGGCGACCACGCCCACCTTCATTGGCCGCCCGGCCTGGAAGCGGCTGCCGTAGCCGACCAGATCGCCGGCCACGATAGCTTGCACGCCGATGATCGCGCTCGACAAGGTCATGGCCGGGCGCAAGCCGTAAGCCTCGGCCGGCTGCTTGCCCGGGGTGCCGCCATACAGCATGATGCCGGGCCGCACCCAGTCGCTGTCCAGCGCGCCGTGCTGCACCACGCCGGCCGAGTTCGACAAGCTGCGCGGCCCGGCCAGCCCGGCCGACCCGGCCTGGAAGCGCCGCACCTGCTCGGCGAGCGGCAGCAAGGGATGGTCGGCCTGCTCGGCGGTGGCGAAATGGGTCATCAAGCTGATCTCGCCCACCTGGGGCAAGGCCCGCAAGCGCGCGTAGGCGGGGCCGAACTGTTCGGGCGTGAAGCCCAGCCGGTTCATGCCGGTGTTCATTTTCACATGCAGATTTAGCTTGCCCGGCAAGGGAGTGGCCTCCAGCATGGCGATTTGTTCGTGGCTGTGGATGGCCGGATTCAAGCCGTGGCGCGCCGCCAGCGCCAAGTCGGCCACGTCGAAAAAGCCTTCCAGCAGCATCAACGGCGCGGTCCAGCCCAGTTCGCGCAAGCGGCGCGCGTATTCCGGCTCCACCAGGGCCAGGCCATCGGCCCCGGCGAAGCCGCGCAGCGCCCGTTCCACGCCATGGCCGTAGGCGTTGGCCTTGACCACCGCCCACACCTTGCACCCGGGCGCGCAAGCCCTGGCCCGCGCCAAGTTATGCTGCATGGAATCGATATGAATGGTTGCGACGGTGGGCCTGGGCATAAATTTCTGTTACGAATCACGAAGCATGTATTTTACCGGACGTAGGGCGCGCCACACCGGTGATTTGTTGGGGAAGCCGGTTATTCATGGTATAAAGCAAGCTGTATGATTTCAGGCACTTTAGAATGAATCGTGGTTTCTACACCATCATGGCGGCGCAGTTCTTTTCGTCGCTCGCTGATAACGCCCTTCTGTTCGTAGCGATCGACCTGCTCACGTCGATGAAGTCACCGGCCTGGATCACGCCGCTTCTCAAGCTATCCTTCGTGCTGTTTTACGTCTTGCTGGCCGCCTTCGTGGGCGCCTTCGCCGACGCCCTGCCCAAGGGCCGCGTCATGTTCATCGCCAATTTGATCAAGATCGCCGGCTGCGGCTTGATCTTCGTCCATGTGCACCCGCTGGTGGCGTACGCCGTGGTCGGCTTCGGCGCGGCGATTTACTCGCCCGCCAAATACGGCATCCTGACCGAATTGCTGCCGGCCGAAAAACTGGTGGCCGCTAACGGCTGGATCGAAGGCTTGACGGTGACCTCCATCATTTTGGGCACCGTCATGGGCGGCACCCTGGTCAGCAGCACCACCGCGCGCTTCCTGCTCGGCTTCGACTTGCCTTTTTTCGACACCGGGGTCGACACCCCGACCGAGGCGGCGCTGTGCATCGTGGTCGGCACCTATCTGCTGGGCGCCCTGTTCAATCTGAAAATTCCCGACACCGGCTGCGTCTACCCCCATCAGGAGCGCAATCCGATCAAGTTGATCACCGATTTCGCCAATTGCTACAGTATCTTGTGGAAAGATAAACTGGGGCAAATCACCCTGGCCGTGACCACCTTGTTCTGGGGCGCCGGCGCCACCTTGCAGCTGATCGTGCTGGAGTGGGCCATGCAATCGCTGCGCATGCCGTTCCAAAAAGCCACCAGCCTGGTCGGCGTGGTCGCCATCGGCGTGGCGCTGGGCGCGGTGCTGTCGGCGCGCTTTATTCCGCTGCGCAAATCGCTGACCGTGATCCCGCTCGGCATCGCCATGGGCGTCATCGTCATGTTCATGACCCAGGTCCATTCGGTCTGGCTGGCTTACCCGCTGCTGGTGCTGATCGGCGCCCTGTCCGGCTTTTTCGTGGTGCCAATGAACGCCTTGCTGCAACATCGCGGCCATGTGCTGATGAGCGCGGGCCACTCGATCGCGGTGCAAAACTTCAACGAAAACCTGTCGATCCTGACCATGCTGGCGGTGTACTCGGTGATGATCCGGTTTCATCTGGCGCTCAATATCATCATCGTGCTGTTTGGCATGTTCGTGGCCGGCGTCATGTTCCTGATCATGCGCAAGCACGCGGCCAGCCAGCGCGAACACGATTCGCTGGCGCTGATCGGCGAGCACAAGCATTAGCCTGAACGGGGTATGAAAAGGCAAGCGAGCCATCAACTACTTTGTCAGTCTGGGACCGTATGCTGAAGACTTTTATTGGACATTGCATTACGCTTGCCTTGCTGAGTGCCTGCGGAGGTTCGCCATCTGCAACCGGTACCCCGGCGGCGGCCGGCGGCGCCACGACGCAGATCGCCACGCCGTCCGCCACGCCCGCTGAAACGCCTCTCGCCACACCGACTACAGCGACCGGGACACCCGCCACCACGCCGACCGCAACGCCCGCCGCCACACCAACCGAAACGCCCGTCACCACACCGGCCGAAAAGCCCGCCACCACACCGACCGAAACACCCGCCACCACGCCGGCCGCGACCGCCTGCGCGGCCAACGTGCCGTTCGGTCAGCGGGTCATCTCGACGTCGGTGCCAGAGAATGTGAAATTCTGTCAGATGCGCGGCTTGTGGGTCTGGAACACCGCCGATGTGCTGACCGGAGGCGCGCAGTATCAACAGTTCCAGCAGTCGGTTCGCGACCTGGGCGTGACCGACGTGTTCTTGTATCTGACCGCCGAGGACTACGTCACCGGCCGCGAAAAGTTGCGCACTCTTATCGCCGGCCTGAAGGCGAGCGGCATCGTCGCGTGGGGACTCGACGGCTCGCGCGACTATTTTCACGACGGCAAGGGACCAACGAAGTTGTACGCCGGAGTCGATGCCCTGGTGCGTTACAACGCCGCCGTGTCGGCGCAAGAACGGTTCGCCGGTTTTCAATCGGACATGGAACCGCAGGACCATGCCGGCTTCCGCACAAGCTTCCACAACGAGTTGCGTGACGACCAGCTCAATGCCAACGCCGGCGGTGTCTGGCAAACCAGCCAAGCCTTGGACCGCGAGTTCCTGTTGCGCGACTGGCTGGACATCCACACCATGTGCCGCGACAAGCTGACCGCTGCGGGACTCAAGTTTGCGGCGGCCATGCCCTTCTGGACGGAAAATTATAACGGCGCGCCGGTGATGGTCACCTATGGGGGCACGC
>JAYVUV010000073.1:0-2729 GCA_043787615.1 Janthinobacterium sp.
ATTTCATTCGATATTTTCAAGCTTAATCTAAATATGTCGCCGGCGTTTCACCAAACAAACCGGTGCGCAGGCGACATCGATCCACGTCCCACCAGTGGAATCCTATGGCCCGAACGGGTTTAATTCACAGGAGTAGATAATGGCTGAAATTATTGATATGGCCTCGCAGTTCAAAGGCTTGCCGATGGGCGATTTGATCGGCGGCCCTTTGACCGCGGCGTGCGACGCGCAAGTAAAGCTGGCGAACGCGACCGCCGACTTTATCAAACACGTGGGCTTTTTGCCGCCGACCGACACGGACAAGAACGGGGTCGGCGCGACCCGGCTGGCCCACTTCGCCTTTACCCGGCCGGTGGCCGATCCGAAAGACCCCAGCAAAACCATCGAGGAATCGGTCTCGCTCGACGTGCCGCTGCTGGCCATCGTCAAGGTGCCCAGCCTGTCGATCACCAAGGTCGACATCACCTTCGACATGGAAGTGAAATCGGCCTTCAGCTCCAAGGAAACGGAAGACAAATCGGGGAAATTCTCGGCCGATATCAAGGCCGGTTGGGGTCCCGTGAGCGTGTCGGTTCATCTCGAAGGCTCGGTCGCCACCCACAAGGAAAACACCCGCAGCTCGGATAACTCGGCCAAATACCACGTCCAGGTATTGGCCGAGGACGGCGGCATGCCCGAAGGTTTGGCGCGTGTGCTCGACATTTTGCAAACCTCGATCCAGCCGCGCGTGGCCGCGCCGGCCGCGACCGCGACCGCCTAAGTTCGCGCCGACGGCGTCACCCGAGCGTCGTCCGTGGGCCTGGAAACGGGCTCATTCGTCCGCCTGCGGCGACTCCGCCCCATCCGTTTCATCACGAGGACAGCACCATGAATCCGATTAGCCAAGCACAACTCAGCGCCATGCTCACCCCACCCAACGCCGACAGCCACGCCGGGCTGTGGCTGGCTCCGCTCAACGATGGCATGCGGGCGGGATCGATCGACACGCCGCTGCGCCAAGCCGCGTTCCTGTCACAGGTTTTGCTGGAGTCGGGGGAATTTCATCAGTTGCAAGAGGCGCTCAGCTACTCGCCGCAGCGCTTGCGCCAGGTGTGGCCGCAACGCTTTCCCGACGATGCCAGCGCGGCCGCTTACGGCCACAACCCGCAAAAGCTGGCCAATAAAGTGTATGCCAAGCGCATGGGAAATGGCGACGAAGCCAGCGGCGACGGCTGGAATTACCGTGGCCGCGGCCTGATTCAGCTTACCGGGCGCGACAATTACGCGCGGTTTTCCAAAGCCATGGGCTGCGATGCCTTGAACGCGCCCGACCTGTTGCAGCAACCTGCCGGGGCGGCGCTGTCGGCCGCTTGGTTCTGGTTATCGAACGGTCTCAACGAATTGGCCGACAAGACCGTGGGCGCGGACGCCGAAACGCATTTCACCGAGATTTCCCGGCGCATCAACGGCGGCAGCAATGGCTTGGCCGAACGCAAGGCTTATTGGAACCGGGTACGGGCGGTGCTGGGCATCGATACCGGCGCGGCGGCCTGAATCCGCTTCGGATGCCGCGCTGTGCGGCAAGGTCCGGCGGCCGTCGCCGCCGGCCATCGCCGCGTTCGGACAAAACCGGCGCCGCAACCTTGCGGCCCGGCCATCGTGGTCAGTCACTGCGGCGTTTGCACCAGGTTGACGCTCAAGCTGCCGGCGTCGTTACCCGACACCCAGGCGACCCGGCCGGCGTTGGGACCGCCGGCGAAACGAATCAACGGCGCCTCGGTGACGAATTCGATACCTGCCATGGCGGCCGATGTCGAGAGCACCTTGAGATTGGCGTCCAGCAGCGCGAAACGCCACTCGATCACTTTATTGGTGCGGTTACTGGAATTCCACAAGCCATAGGTGACCAGGATATTGGCGCCCACCGATTCAAGCTTGGGCATGATGGCTTGCACATTGGTCGCGTTATTGGTCAGCCAGACGCTCGACTTGGTCGCGCCGTCCGCGTTGCCGGCGATAACGATGCGCACATCGCGTGCGGCGCGGCCCTGGGCGGTGCTGTGCGCGATGGCGAAATTGCCATTGGCTAGCTTGATAAATTGGCCGGTTTGCGCGTTGGTGGCGTTATCGCCCTCGGCGCCGTCGATGGTCAGGTAGGACTTGTTAAAGACCGTACTGTCATTTTTGGCGTATCCGCCGAAATTAATGGCGGCGAAACCCAGTTGGCGCTGATAGGCGTCGCCATGCGCCAGCAAATAAGCGGTGCCGTTGTCTAACAGCAGACGCTGGTTGAAATTGTGCGAATAGAACCAGCCCGTGCCCATATAGGCGCTGGCGCCGCCCGGTGCGATTTCTTTGCCGGTGGCCGGATCGACGTAACGCAAATAACCGGCTTGATGCCGCACCGCGTTGTCGTCCCAAGCCATTTGGTGAGCCACATACAACAGCACCTTTTGATTGACCGGATCGTAAGCCAGCACCCCGCTGCCCGCGCCACCGGCATTACCTTTGCTGCCCTTGAGCTTATTATCCTGGTCGCCGAATATCAAAGTATCCCAAGCCTTGGCCGCGAAACTGGTGGTGGTTGATTTGGCCAGCCGCAGTTCGTTGCAGTTGACGTTATTGGCATCGCCGGCGATCGCATTTTTGAAAGGATGGTCAGCGTTATAGGCCACGTAATAGGCGCCGGCCGTATCCCTGGTAAATCCCAGTAATTTGTATGATTGCAGACCGGTGGCGGTGGTGTTACC
>JAYVUV010000074.1:0-4127 GCA_043787615.1 Janthinobacterium sp.
GCAGTTCGCGCCGAGGCGCCAACGGCACCGAGCAAGCCCAAAGTTAGCATTAATCCACATCGCGTTTTCATGACACACTCCTTCACAACAATGGCGCCCGAGGCGCACCGTTCAACCGGCGACGCGGTCGACGAACGGCGCCGGTCCACAAGGGCCGCGCCGCCGGGCTAGCCACGGCGGCGCTGTTCGACTCGGCCCGCCAGGCCGGTTGCGGGAGGGCATGCGCTGTGAGCCCCCCGTTTTCCCGGCGCCGCACCGCTCACCCCGTCATTTTGTCCCAGCCACGGCGCACGGCGTTTTTCATACGCTCCCATGCTTGTCCCGAATGCCGCGCTTCCCAAGTGCTGCGCGCTTCCGCTTCGATCTCGTTCCAATCGCGTCCGCCATATTGCTCCGTGAGCGATGCTCCATAGCGGTAGGCAGGCGCGTAATCGTCATAACTGCCGCCCTGGTCGGCATAGTTGCTTTGCCAGTGGCCGCGGTAGTTGGCTTCCTCGAGCTCGCCCGGCAGGGCCGACCCCGCCATGGGCGCGCTGGCGGGCAATTGTTCAATTTCCACTTCCGTGCTCCGGACGGTGTCGCTGATTTGCTGCTCGCGCTCGCTCACTTGCTTGCCCACCACCACCTGCTCGACCACGCGCGCGACTTTTTCCACCACCGGTTGCTCGACACTTTCACGTACCTCGAATGTTCCCTCTTGGAAGGCGCCTAAATCGGCCACGCTGGCTGGCCGGTCGACCGCTTGCCGCTCCACCGTCACGCGCTCCTCGCGCAAGCCGATGCTTTCCTGCACCGGTGTCTCCACCACCCGGCGAAACACCCGCACCCCGCCGCCCTGAACCGTGCGTTTGCCCACTTTTAACTCTTCCTCGATCACGGGAATGACCGGAATCGCGCTCTGGCCGATGTCGGCGCGCTGCTCGGAATCGCCCCGCACGCCGGACCGGTACGCGCCGAGATAGGCTTCGGAATCGGCGAGCGACCCGGCCGCGGAACCCGGCCCGGCCCGCATGGTGTGCGCCTGCATGGATGCGCCCGAGCCCGGATCGGCGGATTGCCGCGCGCCGGCGCCTTCCCGCATGGCCGAGCGAGCGACATCGTCCGGCGAAGCGGACGGCATGAAAGCGCCGCCTTGCCACTGTGCGGCTCGATCATGGATGTCGATGGGATGGTGACGTTCCACTATGTCCGTGGCGCGGGCGACCAGCGCTTCGTCCTCCGTTTCCAGGGTCAGCACATAATTGCCGCGCATGACAGCCTCGGAATACAGGGCGGCGTCGCCGTGGCTGCCTGTGCCGAACAGATCACTGAAAAAATTCTTGATGCCGAACAGGAAGGAATCGCCGCCGGTGCCGGCATCGAAGCCGTCGCCGGTTTCGGTGCTGCTCCCGCCCTGGCCGGCTGCGTCCTTGCGGCTCAGGCGCACCATGTCGCGGGAAAACCCCTCCGCGACCAACTCATCGGTGGCGCGCTCGGCCTGCTCATGGTTTTCAAATACCGCTGCGATTGCATGTCGCATAATAAGACCCCCTTTAAATGGTTGCGCAAATGACAGGCGCTAGGCGTCGCGCTTGTCGTTCGCTTCGTCAAAATGCTCGATGGACACCTCTTCGGATTTGAGCCACACCGTTTCGGTATGGCGCTCTTCCCGTTTAAGCTTGGTGATATGCAGTTCTTCCCTGATGCGCAAACAGCGTTCGACCACCAGAATCTCCTCGGTCACGGGAACGATCAAGGTATCGCCTTCGTAGCGGCTGGCCGGCGCCTGGTCCAGAGAAACAATACGCCCGACGGGGACGTGCCGGACTTCGACCTCCTCATGCACCAGCGTTTCGTTCACCTCGTGCGCCTGCTCGGACACGGCCTTGCGCACGCGCACCCCTTTACCGCCGCTGACGGTGCGGGTGCCGATACGCAGCTCTTCCTTGAGCACGGGAAGCAGCCAGGAACCGTCCGGCTCGCCGGTACGGTCCATCGCGTCGAACTGGTTTTTCATTGCCATGCCTCCTCGTCGTCTTGAACCACATGAAAAGTTAGACCACGCTCCTCGCCACGCGTTCCGATAATCGCGCCACGCCCGGCCTCGCGTTTGGTGCGCGCACGCAAAAAAGCCTGCTCCAATTGCAGCAGGCTTGACACGATACGGCGCGGGCTTGGCGACACCGTGGTGGCGCTAGCGACGCGCCACCCTCACGCCGCAGGGACGACGCCGGGCTTACTCTTTGCGCGCGGCGCCGCCTTGACGACCGCTTTGGGCGGCGGCGCTTTGCGCGGCGGCCTGGCTCGCGCCTTGCAGATGGCTGGCCTCGGAACCGGTTTGGCTACCTTGGCTACCGCTTTGCAGGTTGGCGCTGCCCCGCACCTCGTTGGCTTGCTGACCTTGACGATGCTGGGCGCCGTCGGCGAGGCGATCGAACGGATCGGTGAAACGCTTGATCGCGTCTTGTTGATTACGCACGCTTTTTTCGGTTTCCTCGGTGGCCAGACGGCTCACTTCCTCGGCCAGGGCGCGCGCGGTGCGGGTGGTTTCGGAAACGTGATCTTCCGTCACCTTGGCCAGATCGACCTGGGCGTCGGCGGCCAGGCGCGAAACATGCTGTTGATAGGCGCGCACCTTGCCGGCGGCCGGATGGGCGTGCGAAGCGGCGGCCGACAGGATATCGCCCGGCCGGTCGGCGGTGATGATTTCCTGGCCGGTGTTGGTCGATTCCTCCAGCAGCGTTTGCGCCAGTTGCAGATTCAAGGCTTGGTATTGCTGCACCGAGCGGAACAGCGATTTGGAGACATCGTTAAAAAACGACAACTGTGCTTCCATGTGGGAGCGTGCGGCGGGCGTGATGGGTTGGGAAAATGGGTACATGAAGTAGGCCTCGATAAGTATGTTGGTTGGTGGATGGGAGCCGCGCCGCGACCGTGGCGAAACAGGCACGCCTTCGACGTCGCGCCACTTCGCCTTGCCGCAGCATATGCGCGAAGAAGACGTCGGCGGGCGAATGGTGTTTCCCGAGAAGCGGCGTCTTCAGCGCGAGTCACAAGGCTACGTGACTACAACGACAAGAGGATGATCTCGATCAAAGGTGCGGCGGGGCCAGTGATTCTGTTTGTGTCAACTGGCATAGTGGCAATACCACTTAGCCGCGGCCGGGGCATTGGTCTCGTTTCGTGCGAAAAACTTACTTCCTTTTCTGAACAATATGTTTCAGGAATTGTAAGTTCCCAAGATTAAATTCTTGATGAAATATAACAATTTCCTCCTATATCAGTTGGTCGTGATGTCATGTTTGCGCGACCCGCCTGGCGACAACCATATGATGTAAAGAGAATTGTTTCCTTCTGGGAATCATGTTATGCTTGCAGCAACTGGTATTGCTGTGGCCCGGGTGATTTAAAACCACTTGACTACCAATTTTATGGGCTGCATTCTTGCTCGTGTTTCGCATAGAACGGAATCAGATAAAGTACGAAGTTAAACAAATAACAAGGTATTGATTTTCAACCAACAAGGAAACGGGAAATGGGACATTTGAGAGGAAGTAGCCTGATTATCGGGCTGATCGGCGGTATGCTGGTCGCATGTGGAGGCGGCTCCGGCGACGCCGCCACCAGCGGCAGCGCGTTGTTGGCGCAAAGCGGCGTGGCCGCCGCCGATTGCGCGGCGTGGGTGGCGGGTACCGCCTACACGCAAGGCAATTGCGTCAGCTATCAAAACAAGGTCTATAAAGCCAAGTGGTGGACCCAGGGGAACGTTCCCGGCACCGAACAATGGGGACCGTGGGAATTGACTTCCGATGTGACCCCGACTCCGGTGCCGACCCCCACCCCGACCCCGCCGCCGAGCGGCGATTGCCCGGCCTGGGTCGCCAGTGTCGCTTATACCCAAGGCAATTGCATTTCCTATCAAAATAAAGTCTACAAAGCCAAATGGTGGACCCAGGGCGACGTGCCCGGTGCCGCCGAATGGGGTCCATGGGAACTGAGCACGGCCACGCCGACGCCAACCCCGACCCCACCGACCCCAACTCCACCGACGCCGACCCCGCCGACCCCGACCCCACCGACGCCGACCCCACCGACGCCGACCCCGACCCCGGTCGGCGGCCGCGAAATCGGTTCGTATTTCGCCCAAT
>JAYVUV010000075.1:0-11322 GCA_043787615.1 Janthinobacterium sp.
CGGGAAGTCGGACTGAAACCATGCTGTTCTCCTGAACATGAAACTTTGGGGGATCGAACAAATGACAAACCAAAACACCAGCAAAAACGCGGACGAAAAAAAACGCGGGCTAGCCGCGTTTTTCTTTTCGTAGAGCAAAAGGAATCACCTCGACTAGTGTCGCTGGAACAACTCCGTTGTAGTTCGCGGTGTCATAACCATGATGCCTTTCTCACTCTTACTGTTCTGCTACCGAGTAGCAACTGATAATCTGGTGGGCGGTGAGGAATTCGAATCCCCGACCCCTTGGATGTCGACCAAGTATTCTAACCAGCTGAACTAACCGCCCGAAGACCAGCATTATAGAGAGCCGATTAAACAATTACAAGGGCTTTCCTCAGACGGGTGGCGGATCGGCCCGCGTGGCGACGCCGGCGACGGCCGGCATGGAATCGACCGGCGCGGCGCCGGCGCATCCTGTAAACTGTGCGGCTCGACCACAGCGAAGCTTAGCGATGCCAGCGCACACCTCCTCCTCCGACCATCTGCACGCCCATCTGGCCGGCGACGCCGCGCATCGCCATTTTTTCGAAGAGCGCGGCCTGAAGATCCTGGGCTGGGCGCTGGGCTTGACCTTGGGCTTCGCCGGGGTCGAGGTAGCCGCCGGCATGGCTTCCGGTTCGCTGGCCCTGATATCGGACGCCGGCCATATGGTGACCGACGCCGCCGCGCTCGGCCTGGCCCTGCTGGCCCAATTGATCGCCAAGCGGCCGCCGTCGGCGCGCCACTCGTTCGGCTTCGGCCGCGCCGAGGCGCTGGCCGCCTTCCTCAACGGCGTGGTGATGCTGGCCGTGGTGGGCTGGATCGTGTTCGAGGCCGCGCAACGCTTTTCACGCCCGCAAGCGGTGGACGGCGCCACCGTGATGGTGGTGGCGGCGCTGGGACTGGCGGTCAATCTGGTGGTGGCCTGGGTCTTGTCGCAAGACCGGCACAGCATGAACACCCGGGCCGCGCTGGTGCACGTGATAGGCGACTTGCTCGGCTCGATCGCGGCCCTGGCCGCCGGCGCCGTGATTTACCTGACCGGCTGGATGCCGATCGATCCCCTGCTGTCGATCCTGGTCTCGCTGCTGATTTTGAAATCGACCGTCGGCTTGCTGCGCGAGTCGTATCACTTTTTGATGGCCGGCGTGCCGCTTCAGATCGACTACTTGCAGGTGGGCGCCGACCTGGCCCGGGTCGAGGGCGTGCGCTCGGTGCACGACTTGCACGTGTGGGACATGTCGCCGGGCCAGCCGGCCTTGATCGGCCACCTCGAAATCGCCGATTTGTCGCACTGGCCGCAAGTGCTGCAAGCGGTCAAGAGCATGCTGCTGGCGCGGCACGGGATCGATCACATCACGCTGCAAGCCGAGGTGGCCGAGGCCCGGCCGGACGCGCCGACGGCGCGCTAACCCGCGGCTCCGGCGCGGGCGTTCACTCATCGCGCGCGGGCGGGGCGGCGCGCAAAACCAGCGTCACCCCATTGATCACCTGCCCCTGCGGCGAGATCAGCAGCGCTTGCGGCGGCGGCGCGCGCAAGGCCAGGCGCGCGGCCTGCGCGGCCGACATCTCCAGCGTGTAGGCGCCCGGCGCCACCGACGAAAACAGAAAATAGCCGTCGGCCGCGCTCTTCACGCTGGCCGCCAGCGCCCCCTGCGCGTCGCGCAATTCGAGCACCACGTCGCCGATTGGATGGCGCCGGCCCGGGTCGAGCGGGTCGGCCACCACAGTGCCGCCGTCGATTTCGCCCGTCATTTGCACCGGCAGCTCGATCTGGTTGACGGCGCCCTGGCGCGCCAGGTAACGCACGCCTTTCAAGCGCGGCGCCCAGTACGGGTCTTCGAGCGTGGCGCGGTCGAGCGCGATGTCCAGGTTTTGCTTGATCGGCAAACCCGATAGATACGCCAGGCCGGCGCCGTCGGTGCGCTGCGGACGCCGCGCGCCGTTGACCATCACGCCGATGTCGGGCAAGGGTTCGTCGTCGCCATCCATGACGCCGTTGTTGTTTTTATCCAGGAACACGCGCACCGAGGCGGCCGTGGCGCCCATTTGCGCGACCGGCCCGGGCTGGTAGCGCGTCTGGCGCGGCTCGTAGCCGAGCGCCGTGAACAGGCGCAAGCCGAGCGCCAGCCCGACCCCGCTGGTGGCGGCCGCGCTAAGGCCCATGCTGAAGGCGCCGAAGTTGCGGTTCAAGCCGATCAACAATTGTTTGCCGCCGCCGACGATGGTGCGCGTCATGTTGACGGTGAGCGCGTAATCGTCGAACAGGCGGCGATTCATGCCGAGCATGGCGCTGACCACCTGGCGTTGCGGGCGCAGTGCGTAATTGAGCTGGGCGCCGAAGCTGGTGTCGCCGATCGGCCGGCTCAATTGCAGCAAACCGTTCACCACGCGCCGCTCCGGCAACGCCTGTCCTTCCAGCTGATTCGACAGCGCCACCCCCAGCGCCTGGGCGGAAACGCGCGCCAGCAAGGTGGTCTCGCGCGCGCCCGAGGCGCGCCGGTCGGCCCGCAAGCCCAGGGTCAGCGGCATCGGCCAGGCCGACAGCGAAGCCAGCACGGTGTCCAGATCGAGCTGGTTGCTGACCCGCAGCGGATCGGGCGAAGCCGTCAGCAACTCGCTGACGAAACCACGCGGGCGCAATTGGACGGCGCTGACGGCCACCCCCGCCACGCTGGTCTTGAGGCCCACCTCGCTCAGCATGGCGCCGTCGGGCGCGCGCGCCAGCATGGTGTTCAAGATCATGCCGCGCAGGTAGGCCCGCAAACCCAGGTTGGCATAGGCGCCGGCCGCGCTGGCCGGTCCGGCTTGCTGCACTTGCAGCCCGCCGTCCAGGGTCAGCATGCGGCTCACGCCCCATTGATAACGCAGCGCGCCGCGCCGGCCCAGCTGCGGATCGGTGCGCGCCCCCACGTCGTAATAAAAGGTGGCGTCCGGCACGCTGGCTTGATCGAGCAAAAAACTCTTTTGCTCGATCCGCACCTGCCCGGTGGGGCCGTGGAACACCAGGCGGAACAGATTCGGCCCGTAGGCCAGGGCCAGCTCGTCGAATTGATAGCGGCCATCGGCGCGCGCGCCCTGAAAACCGATCAAGGCATTGTTATACAACAGTTGCACATCCCAACCCTCGGCCAGATCGCCGCTCAGGCCGATGCGGTCGAAGCGGTCGGGCTGGTCCAGCGGCCGGTTCGACCAGGCCAAGCCGGCGCCGCCCTGACGCAGCTTGGCATTGTCCAGATACGGCAGGAAAGGCAGCGCGGCGTCGCTGCCGACGGCGAAAGCTTGCGCGTGGAGCGGTCCCAGCAGACCGGCTTGGGGATCGTAGCGGGCCAGGGACAGGCGCGCCGCGGCACCGGCGCGCGCCAGGTTGACAAAGGCGCTGGCCTGCATGCCCAGCAAATCGGCCGCCAGATAGGTGGCGCTGGTCGCTTCGGTGCGCGGCGCGCCGCCGCCGCGCGTCGCCGACAGGCTGACGGTTTGATCGATCAAGGGCGGCGACACCAGGCGGTAGTCTTGATCGAGACGGGTCAAGCCGGCGCCGTCGCCGCCGGCCGGGGCGCGCCGCTGCCAGCGCTCGCGTTCCAGGCGTAGTTGCAAGGGCAGTTTTTCGCGTGGCAGCACCGTCACGCTCAGGCGCCCCATGGCCAGGGCGAAATCGACCGGCAGCCAAGTGGCCAGCAAGCCGCTCTCGACGTAGATATCGTCGGCTTGCACACGTATTAAATTCGGGTCGAACGGCAAGGCGCGCTCGGCCAGGATGACGCTGGCGCGGGCCAGATCGAGATGGAAGGCACGCTCTTCGCGCACGATGAAGCCGGCCGCCGTGCCGGCCCCGGTCTGCACTTTCACCGCCAGGCTCAATAAGCGCGCCAGCTCGCCCAGCGGCAGATACGTGGCGGCGCCGTATTGATAGGCGGTCAAGGCGTCGCTCAGCAGTTCGTCGCCCAGACGCACTTCCACGATGGCGATCAGGCCGGGATCGGGCGCCGGGTAGCGCCGCGCGAGGTCGTCGCCCGGCGTGGCCGTGGCCGATACGGAAGCGCACGCCGCCAGGCAGCAGCACAGCAGCAAGTCCGCCAGCCTGACGCGCAAAGGCATGGCCGCGCGCGGGCGCCGGCCCGCTCAGACGCGGAACGGCGCCGAAGCGTCGCGCCGCGCCGTCACGGCAGTTCGACCGAGGCCGCCGCCAGCAAGGCGCCGCCGGCCTCGCGCGCGGCCCGGTATTCCAGGCGCAGGGTGCCGCCCGCCAACGGGGCCTCGGTTTTGGGCGCGATGCGCAAGGCGCGCGACTGATTCGGCACATACAAGGCCACGCCACCGATGCGGGCCAGTTCCTCGCCGGGACCGCCATGCGGAGCGAAGCTCAGCACCAAATCGCCGTAACTGGAGCTGCCGCCGCTGCGTTCCAGGGTGGCGACGGCCAACGGCGGCTGACCCGGCGCCGGCCGGATCAAGGTCAAGCCGGACAAGGTGTTGCTGACCGATAGCTCGCCCTGGCGCACGATCACCGGCACCGAGGCGCCCACCAGCGCGGTGAGCACGGTGCCGATGCCGCCGCCGCCGGCCGGGCGCTGCTCGACGCTGGTGGCGCCGCCCGCCTCGGGCAGCTTGCGAAACACCAGGTGCGAGCGGTATTCGCCGCCGGCCAGGTCGGCCGGCCGGCGCAGCGAAAAACGGATAGTCTGGCTGATGCCCGGCTGCAAAGTGACCTGGTGCGGCGAGTAGCGCAGCATGGCGTCGGCGAACAGTTCGCCCGGCCCGGCTTGTTCGACGTCGATAAATTGGCCGCTTTCCGTCATGCGCCGGTTGACCAGCTCGATGCGATACGTGGCCGGCCGTTCGCCGTCGTTGATCAGTTCGAGCTGGGCCACACGCTGGTTCGCTTCGAACACCACGCGGGTGGGAAACAGCATCAAATCGGCCCGCGCCGGCGTGGTGGACAGCAGCGCGGCCAGGGCCAGCAAGGCGGCGCGACAAGAGGATAGGGTCATGGTGTGCATTGAATGTGAAGCGACACCGCGCGCGGCGCCGCGTAATGGGAGGAGGAAGAGCCGGAGGGAAAGCCGGCCGCCACGGTCAGGGTCGCGCCCACCGAGATGGTCACCGTTTGGTTCGGGCCCAGGGTGGCGATGCGGCTGCTGGTGAAGGCGCCCACGTCGCGCGCTCGAATCAAGCTCGATTGCGCCGACAAGGTGGCCGGGTCGCAACGCAACGGGCCGCCCGTGAGATTGCTCAAACTAAAGGTGGCGGCCGCGCCGGGCGACTTGGCGATCAGCCGGAGCGCGCCCGTGACGCTGCGGGCGCCATCGGCGCCGATGGTGACGCTGCCGGCGCCGCTGGCGGCGAAGGTGCCGAAATCCAGCGGGCCGAGCGCTTGCAAGCTTTGCGCGCGGCCGGCCGACGCGGCGCCCAGGCCCAGGGCGAACGCGGCGGCGGCCCGCGCGCGCCGGCCCGCCGGATCAGTTGTAATCGACACTGACGTTGAAGGTGCCGGTGTAGGCGCCCGCCACCTGGGCCGCGACGGTGGTCAGGGTGCCGCCGACGGCCAGCAACTGGGCGCCGGCCGTCAAGGCGCCGGTGCCGGACGGATTACTGGTGAAACCGGTCACGGCCATGGTTTCGGCGGCGGTGGCGCCGGTGCCGGTGATCATCGACACGGTGGTGGGCAAGGTGATGGCGTAGGTCAGCGCGCCCGACCCGGTGACGTTGAAGGCGGCCGCCGAGGTGGCGCCGGTCATCGGCACCGCGCCGCTGGCGCTGCGCACGCCGGCCGCGCTGACGGTGATGGTTTGACCGGCGGCGCTGGTGGTGAAGGAACCGAACACCAGGTCGGCGGTCTTGGCGATGGCGATCGGCGTGACCACATTGGCGGTGGCGTTGGCCGAGGCGGTCGCGGCCTGGGCCGGGCCGACCACGCCGCCGGCGGCGACGATCACGATGGCGGCCAGGCACAGCTGGGAATATTGCATCATCGAAGCACGTTTCATTTTTTATCCTCTAAAAGTTAAGAAAACACCGCGGTCAAATCAAGGGCGGCGCCGGGGCCGCCCTGTCCGTGCAGGACGGCGTTTGTCGCCGCCGCCGAAGCGGGCCGGAGGGCCGTGCATCGGTCGGCGCGAAAACGCTTTTGATGAACCATGGTGGCGCTTAATGTTCTGGGGAAATTTGCTGCCGATCAATGAGGCGTTGAAAACCGTGCTCCAAACGAACAAAGCGTCCCGATCGGGACGCTTTGTTGTAGATGAGCATCAAAATGATGGCAATCGTTCATTGCGCCATATCAAGCGCGGCGCGCCTCCATCACGCCGCCCACGTCGCTAATCGACAGCAAGGCTTTTTGCAACTGGGCGGTGGCGCCGATCTCGGCGGTGAAGGTCATGCGCGCCTGGCCCTTGGCGCTCTGGGTATTGACGCCGATGACATTGATTTTTTCACGCGAAAAAATTTCCGAGATATCGCGTAACAAGCCCTGGCGGTCGTTGGCCAGGATGAAAATATCGACCGGATACACCGTGTCGTGGCCGGCCCGGCCCCAGGCCGTGACGATCACGCGCTCGGGCGCCTTGGCGCGCATTTCGGCGAAGTTTTTGCAAGTGGCGCGGTGGATCGAGACACCCTTGCCGCGCGTGACGAAACCGACGATGCCGTCCGGCGGCGCCGGCTTGCAGCATTTGGCCAGCGCCGTCATCAAGCCTTCCGTGCCCACCACCAGCACGCCCGACTTGGCGCCCTGCTCCACGCTGGAGGCGCGGCTCTTGTTGAGCACCACCGAATCCTCCGGCTCGGCCGCCTCGCCGTCGTCGTGCAGGGCGTGCTCGACATGGCGCAAGCTGAATTCATCCTTGCCCACCGACAGGAACAATTCATCGACCTTGGCGAAGCCCAGTTTTTGCGCCAGCGCCTCCAGATTGACCGCCGTCTTGCCCTCGCGCTGGAGCGACTTTTCCACCATGGCCCGGCCGTGCGACAGGGTTTCCTGCATATCGATGGCATGGAACCAGGCCCGCACCTTGGAACGGGTGCGGGTGCTGACCGTGTAACCGCCGCCCAGCCAGTCGCGCGAGGGGCCGGCCGTGCCGGGCGCGCCCTTGGCCGTCAAGATCTCGCAAGTCTGGCCGTTCTTGAGCGCGGTGTTGAGCGGCACCATGACGCCATCCACCCGCGCGCCGCGACAGCGGTGACCCACGTCGCTGTGCAAGTGGTAGGCGAAGTCGATCGGGGTCGCGCCGACCGGCAATTCCAGCACCCGCGCCTGCGGCGTGAGCACGAAGATGCGGTCGTCCAGGGTGGCCGACTTGAGCTTTTCCACCCACTCGCGCTGAATGTCTTCCTGCCCCACCACGGCGTCGGCCACGTCGGTTTTCCAGGCCAGCAACTGGCGCAACCAGGCGATTTTCTCGTCATACTTTTGGCCGGCGAAGTTGGAGCCGCCCTCTTCCTTGTAGCGCCAATGCGCGGCCACCCCGTATTCGGCGAAGCTGTGCATTTCATTGGTGCGTATCTGCACTTCCAGCGGCCGGCCGTCGTCGGCCGTGACCACCGTGTGCAGCGACTGGTAACCGTTCGGTTTCGGGCGCGAGATATAGTCGTCGAATTCCTTGGGGATCGGGGTCCAGATGTTGTGCACCACCCCCAGCACCGTGTAGCAAGTCTTGACGTCGGCCACGATGACGCGGAAGGCGCGCACGTCGTACAGCTCGGTGAAGTCGAGTTCCTTGCCGCGCATCTTGCTCCAGATGCTGTAAATATGCTTGGGCCGGCCGAACACTTCGGCCTCGATGCCGGCCGCCGCCAATTCGGTTTGCAGGCGCAAGATGGCGGAGGAAACGAAGCCCTCGCGCATCATGCGCTTTTCCTCCAGCATCTTGGCGATGCGCTTATAGGCTTCCGGCTCGATGAAGCGGAACGACAAATCCTCCAGCTCCCACTTGAGCTGCCAAATGCCGAGCCGGTTGGCCAGGGGCGCGTACAAGTCCAGCGTTTCCTTGCCGTAGGCGCGGGTGGTGTCGTCGAACAGCTTGTGCTCGGCGAAATAGCGCAAGCTGGTCACGCAAGAGGCCAGCCGCACCAGCACCACCCGCATGTCGGAGGCCATCGCCAGCAGCATCTTGCGCAAGGTTTCGACCTGCGCCACCGCTTGCTGGGCCGCGTTTTTGCCGCGCCCGCCAGCCGCGTTCTGGCCCTGGGTCAGGGCGCGCAGGCGGATCAACTGGCGCACCCCGGTGACCAGGTCGCACACTTGCTGGCCGAAGCGCGGCGCGATGGCCGGCGCCGCGTCCGCGTCGAGCATGGTCAACTCGAACATCAAGCCGGCGATGCGGGTTTCGGCGTCGCTGCGCAAAAAAGCCAGGGTATTGGCCACGCCGAGCGAAAACTCCAGCGCCGGCTGGCCGCCCAGGCTGACCTTGTCGAGGTAGGCGGTGCCGGCGTAGTCGAGCGCGGCCAGCACGCGGGCGGCGTCGTCGGCGCTCAAGCCCTGCAACAATTGCTCGGAGGTGGCGCTGCTCAGCGCCGAGATCGACACCATGGCGCTAACGCCGGGCGGCGATGACGACGATCTCGACCAGACAAGCCGGATTGGCCAGCCGGGCTTGCACGGTGGCGCGCGGCGGCGTGTGGCCGGCCGGCACCCAGTCGTCCCACACCTGGTTCATGCCAGCGAAATGGGCCATGTCGGCGATAAAGATCTGGCAAGACAGGATGCAGGTCTTGTCGCTGCCGGCCTCGGCCAGCAAGCGGTCGACATGGCCCAGCACTTCGGTGGTCTGGCCGATGATGTCGGCGCCGATGTCCTCGGCGATCTGGCCGGCCAGATACACCGTGTCTTGATGCATCGCCACTTCGGACAGGCGCGCGCCCACGTGCAATCGCTTAATTTCCATACTGAGTTTCCATACCGGGTTTCCCTACTCGTCTATTCGTGTTCAATCATGCCGGGCGGCCAACGCCGCGCCGGCGCTCTTCCGCCCGCTCACCCCAGTAAAAACGCGCGCGCGATGGCGATCTGGTCGGCGTGGAGGAAGGTCGGCGCATGGCCCACCCCGGCCACTTCGACCAATTGCGCGCGCGGTCCGCGCGCCACCATGGCCTCGGCGGTCTGGCGCGACAGCAAGTCCGACTCGGCGCCGCGCACCACCAGGGTCGGGCAGCGGATGGCGTCGTAGGCGGCCCACAGGCCGGCTTGGTCGGCCGCGGTCGACTCCGGCGTGGCCGCGCGAAACGGCAGCGCCAGCCCCAGATCATAATGGCGTATCCAGCTACCGTCCTTATCTTGCAGCAACACATCGCTGGCCAGCTTGTGCCACTCGTCCTCGGTATGCGGCCCGAACGGCAGCGAAATGTCGCGGATGAATCGGGCGGCCGCCTCGAAGGTGGGGAAACGCATTTCCTGGCCGATATAGTCGCCGATGCGGCGCAAGGCGGCCGGGTCCAGCGTGGGACCGATATCGTTCAAGATCAGCTTGCCGATCGGACTGTCCGGCAGCGAAGCCAGGCCCAGGCCGATCAAGCCGCCCATGGAGGTGCCGAACCAATCGACGCTCCCGCCATCGGCGCCCACCCGCGCCAGCAAGGTCACCATGTCGCTCACGTATTGTGGAATCCGGTACAAATCGGGGTCGCGCAAGCGATCGGAGCGGCCGCGCCCGGCCATGTCGGGGCAAATCACCCGGTAATCGGTCGCCAGGGCACGCGCCATGGTATCAAAATCGTCGCCCACGCGGGTGACGCCGTGCGCGCACACCAGCACCCGCGGGTTGTCGGGCGCGCCCCATTGCTTGTAAGCGATCCGGTGCAATCCAGCCGGCGAGATACATTGAACGGTGTGGCGGGTCGCTTCGAGCATGACGGTTCCTTGTCGGGTGGGCGGCTAAACAACGCGCGGCGCGCAACGCCTGGCCTGCCATTGTGGCGCATAGACGCCATTCTACCGGGCTTCACGCGCGGCGGCGCGGCGGCGCGCGCCGGCGCCCGATCCGGAACCGGCGACCGGGGCCGCGCCGGACCGCTTCCGGCCCGATAAACCGGCATGCCGGCCGGCTCGGGATAATGCTTTCCAGGCCGCCGCCGATATTTTCAAGCCGGTCCGTAATTTTTATATGGAACTGATAAAATTCAACTAACAGTGTGTGGTTAACCACAATTGAGTAAGCCCGCGATAACCGTAATGATGCACTTCTATCCGCACCGGGGGACATAATGAAAAAGCCATTTTATAAAATATTGTACGTGCAAGTGGTGTTCGCGATTCTGTGCGGGGTCTTGCTGGGCATATTCGATCCCATCGAGGCTACCAAGATGAAACCCCTGGGCGATGGCTTCATCAAATTAATCAAGATGATCATCGGTCCGGTGATTTTCTGCACCGTGGTATCGGGCATCGCCGGCATGCAGGATATCAAAAAAATCGGGCGCGTCGGCGGCAAGGCCCTGCTCTATTTCGAGGTGGTGTCCACCTTCGCCCTGGCCATCGGCCTGCTGGTGGCCAATGTATTGAAACCGGGCGCCGGTTTCAACGCCGATTTAAGCAAGCTCGATACCAAAAGCATCGCCGAATTCTCCGCCAAGGCGCACGCCCAGAGCACGGTCGACTTTGTGCTCAACATTATTCCCACCACGGTCGCCGACGCCTTCACCAAGGGCGATATCTTGCAAGTGCTG
Source organism: Janthinobacterium sp. (assembly GCA_043787615.1). Taxonomy (GTDB): domain Bacteria; phylum Pseudomonadota; class Gammaproteobacteria; order Burkholderiales; family Burkholderiaceae_D; genus Janthinobacterium. The sequence continues at coordinate 10,681 of JAYVUV010000075.1, forward strand.
CTGGTGGCGATACTGTTCGGTTTCTCGCTATCCTTGCTGGGCGAACGCGGCCGCCCGATCACCAAATTGATCGACGATATCTCGCACGCCATTTTCGGCATGGTCAACATCATCATGAAAGTGGCCCCGATCGGCGCGTTCGGCGCCATGGCTTTCACCATCGGCAAATTCGGCATCAAATCGCTGGTGCCGCTGGCCCAGTTGATGGGTTCCTTTTACCTGACTTGTTTCCTGTTTATCTTCATCGTCCTGGGCAGCATCGCCAAAATGACGGGCTTTTCGATCGGCCGCTTCATCCTCTACATTAAAGAAGAGCTGCTGATCGTGCTCGGCACCAGTTCTTCGGAAAGCGCCCTGCCGGCTTTGATGACCAAGCTGGAAAAACTGGGTTGCTCGAAACCGGTGGTCGGCCTGGTGGTCCCCACCGGTTATTCCTTCAATCTGGACGGCACCAATATCTATATGACGATGGCGGCCCTGTTCGTGGCCCAAGCCACCAACACCGAATTGACCTTATGGCAGGAATTGACCATCCTGGGAGTGGCCATGCTGACCTCGAAAGGCGCCTCCGGCATCACCGGCGCCGGCTTTATCACCCTGGCCGCCACCATGGCGGTGGTGCCCACCATTCCCGTGGCCGGC
>JAYVUV010000076.1:0-4218 GCA_043787615.1 Janthinobacterium sp.
GGCCCGATGAAGGTGTATGCGCTGTCGGACTTGCATATCGAGCACGCCGCCAACGGCGCGTGGCTGCGTGCCCTGCCCGAGCAAAGCCATCGCGGCGACGTGCTGCTGCTGGCCGGGGACGCGGCCGACACCTTGGCCCGGCTGCGTCTGGTGTTCGGCGAATTGACGCGCCGCTTTTTGAAGGTCATCTTCGTGCCCGGCAACCACGACCTGTGGGTGACGGGTGAGGAAGAAGGCACCGATTCGCTGGCCAAATTTGCGCGCGTGCAAGCCCTGGCCGACGAATGCGGCGTGTCGATGGCGCCCTTTCATTGCGGGCCGCTATCGATCGTACCCCTGCTATCGTGGTACGACTATTCCTTCGGCCCGCCCGGCGCCGCGCTCAAGGCGGCATGGAGCGACTTCCGGGCTTGCCGCTGGCCGGGCGGCATGGGGCCGGACCAGGTGGCCCGCCACTTCCATGCCCTGAACCTGCCCTCGCTGCGAACCGTCAATACCCACCTCATCAGTTTTTCCCATTTTCTGCCGCGCGCCGACCTGCTGCCTCAGCCGCCCGGGGCCACCCGCGCCTTGCTGCTGCCGGTGCTGGGCAGCGACGCGCTGGAGCGGCAGCTGCGCCAGTTACGGCCCCAGCTGCATGTGTTCGGGCACAGCCACGCGCGCCTGGACGCCACGCACGACGGCATCCGCTACCTCAACCTGGCCCTGGGCACTCCGGGCGAGCGCGCCGACAAGCCGCCGACCCTGACCAGCATCTTCGACCTTGTCCTGTAAAGGCACCACATGAGCCATCCGATTTCCAGCCCGGCCACCCAGCCCGCGACCGCGACACTGGCCACCCTCCTGCACCGGCACGCCGCGGCCACGCCCGATCGCCTGCTGTACCGCTTCCTGGGCGGCGCGGGCCGGGACGACCAACTGCTCAGCTACGCCCAGCTCGACGCGCGGGCGCGCGCCATCGGCGCCCAGTTGGCGGCGACGTTGGCGCCGGGCGAGCGCGCCCTGCTGCTGTTCCCGCCGGGGCTCGATTTCATCGCCAGCTTTTTCGGTTGCCTGTATGCGGGCGTGGTGGCGGTGCCGGTCTACCTGCCCAGCGCGCGCGCCGAACACTGGCAGCGCCTGAAGGCCACCGCCACGGACGCGGACGCGCGCGTGCTGCTGGTCGACCCATCCCACGAAGGCGTCGCCGCCTGGCTGGCCGAGCATCCCGAACTGGCGATGACGCTGGTGCCGGCCCAGCCGGCCTATGCACCGGCGCTGAGCGCGCCGCGGCCGCGCCAGACGAACGATGTGGCTTTCCTGCAGTACACCTCGGGTTCGACCGGCAGCCCCAAGGGCGTGATGGTCACGCACGGCAATTTGATGCACAACCAGGCGCTGATCGCGGAAAAATTCGACCACGACGCCGACACGGTGGTGGCCGGTTGGCTGCCGCAATACCACGACATGGGCTTGATCGGTAATATCTTGCAGCCGGCTTATCTGGGCGCCACCGCCATTCTGATGGCGCCGCAAACCTTCCTCAACGAGCCAGTGCGCTGGTTGCGCGCCATTTCGCGCTATGGCGCCACCACCGGCGGCGGCCCCGATTTCGCTTTCCGACTGTGCGCCGAGCGCGTCGCCGAGGCCGACAAGGCCGACCTGGACCTGAGCCGCTGGCGCCTGGCTTTTTGCGGCGCCGAACCGGTGCAAGCCTCCACCCTGGACTTGTTCCACCAAGCTTTCGCCGGCTGCGGCTTTCGCAAGCAAGCTTTCTACCCCTGCTACGGCTTGGCCGAAGCGACCCTGCTAGTGAGCGGCGCGACGCGCGGCGAGGCGCCGCGCACGCTGCGTCTGGCGCGCGCCGCGCTCGAACAAAACCGCGCGCAGCCGTGGGAAGAGGGCGACGCCAGCCCATACGCCGAACTCGTCAGCTGCGGCGCGATCGGCGCCGACCATCACGTGCGGCTGGCGCACCCGGCCACCCGCCTGCCCGCGCAAGACGGCGAAGTGGGCGAGATTTGGCTGCGCGGCGCCAGTGTCACCCTGGGTTACTGGGGTCGGGAGGCATTGAGCCGGAGCCAGTTCCACGCCACCCTGGCAGATGGCGAGGGGCCTTTCTTGCGCACCGGCGACCTGGGCCTGATACGCGACGGCCAGCTCTACATCACAGGCCGCCTCAAGGACTTGATCATTATCCGCGGACGCAATTACTACCCGCAAGATATCGAAGCGGCCCTGCAAAGCGCGTTGCCGGCCTTCCGCGACGCCGGCGGTGCTTGCTTCGGGCTGTCCGGCGCGCATGAGGAGCAACTGGCGCTGGTGCAAGAACTCGAACGCGGCGCCATGCGGCATGCCGACTTGCCGCAACTATGGGAGCAGGCGCGTCAGTTGGTGGCCGAACAATTCGGCATCCGCTTGCGGCGGCTGATCCTGGTCAAGCCGGGCGGCGTGCCCAAAACTTCCAGCGGCAAGGTCAGGCGCCGCGCCTGCAAGGCCGGCTTGCTGGACGGCACATTGGTCGGCCTGGCGCATTTCGATGAGCGCGGCGAGCCGGGTGAAGGCGCGCGGCAAGACGCGCCGCCCGCCGTGGCCGCCGATGCGCGCGAGGCGGCGGCGCTGACGATGCTGGCGCGCTGCCTGCGTCAGGCAAGCGCCGCCTTCGCGCCGGCCACGGCGCTGGGTGCCTGCGGGCTCGATTCGCTGGCGGCCGCCGAATTGTCGGCCGCGCTGGAGACCGAACTGGGCGTGCAGGTGGAATTGGGCGCGCTGCTCGACGGCATGACGGTGGCCGGCCTGCTCGCGCTGACGCGGCGTGAAGCGGCCCGGCCGGCGCGCGCCGCGATGCCCGCCCTGCCAGCCCTGCCTCTGGCTTCGCGCAATGCCGGCGCCATTTGGCAGATGCAAGCCATGTATCCCGGCTGCGCCGCGTTTCAACTGGGGGTGGCCATGCGCGTGCGCGGCCCGCTCGAGCCGGCCCTGCTGACGCGCGCGGTGGCGCTGCTGCCCCTGCGTCATCCGGTGCTGGGCCTGCGTTTTCGCGAGCATGCCGGCCAGCTGCTGGCCGAGGCGGCGCCCGGGCTGCCCGGCCTGCTCGTTATCGACGCCGGCGCCTGGAGCGAAGACCGGCTGCGGCGGGAACTGGCCGCGCGCCAGGACGAATTGATCGATCCCGCCGAAGGCCCGCTGTGGAGCATGACCTTGTACCGCCTGACTGGCGGGCGGCACTTGCTGCATCTGCTCATCCACCATATCGTGGTCGACGCCTGGTCGCTGCAAGTGCTGTTCGAGGACTTGGCGCACTGTTACCAAGCGCTCGCGACCGGCGCCGCGCCGCCCGCGCCGGCGCCCCAGGCCGGGCCGGCGCACCTGCGGTTCGCGGCCGAGCAAGCGGACTGGCTGGCCGGCGCGGCCGGCGCCGCCGCGCTGGCGCGCTACCGGGCCGCCATCGGAGAACTGCCCGGCATCATCGACTTGCCGGCCGACCGCGCGCGCCCGCGCCAATTCGGCTTTCAGGGCGGCGATGTCGACTTCAGCCTGCCCCCGGCCCTGGCCCGGGCGGCGCGCCGGCACGCGGCCGAGGCCGGCGTGACCCTGTTCACCTGGCTGCTGACAGCCTGGCAAATCATGCTGTACCGCTACAGTGGCCAGGACGCCTTCCTGGTCGGCGCCCCTGTTTCGGAACGCAACGCGGTGCATGGCGCCGACGACATCGATTGTTTGGTCGATTTGAAACTGTTCGGCTGCCAAGTCGACGGCGGCGCGGCGTTCGCCGCCCACCTCGCGGCCACGCGCGCCAACGTGCTGGAAGTGCTGGCCTGCCGCCGCGTGCCCACCCAGGCGGCGCTCGAAGGCGGCCGGCGCGCCGGCGCCTGGCCATCGGCGGTCATGCCCAATGTCCGCTTCGCCCTGCAGCAGGCCCAGCGCGTGGCCGGCAGCGCGTCCTTCATGTTCGGCTTGCCGGATACCGAGCTGGAGCTGGGCGGTTGGAAGCTGGAAGCTTACCGCTTGCCATCGACCGTGGCCTCGGCCGACCTCGGCCTTACGATGCTGGCCGACGGCGAAGCGCTGCACGGACGTCTCAACTACAACGGCGAATTGTTCACCGCCGAGCGCATCGCGCAACTGGGCGCCATGTTTACGCGTTTGCTTGAAGGCATAGTCGCCCATCCCGCCTGTGCGGTGCAAGCACTGCCGCTACAGGCGGCGCCCGAGGCGGCGCGCGAGCTGGCGCGCGCC
>JAYVUV010000077.1:0-17260 GCA_043787615.1 Janthinobacterium sp.
CTCGGCAAAGGCGCGCGAGAACGTTGCTTCGTCCGGCACCGGTTTATACATCGATAAACCGCATAACCGCTTCAGGCTGCGATCCATGGTAAGTCGCTCAATCAATGCCCTGGTAGTGGGTAACTGCAATACTGATTTGGCAACAGAGGCATTCGCCAGCGCGCTGCGCTCGTGCGGTTTGCGCCCAATGCCTAGCTACGTGGCAACCGGCCATTCTTCAATCCGAACCCAGTCCAGAATATGCACCAGCTTCTCCAACCTTGGCGTGAGCATGCCGCACTCGCGCTTCAATTCCGGCATCAAATCGTACTGGATCACATTCCAGCGTTGCATAATCAGGTCACGTCCGATAGCATTCATATTGTGGGTAGATTGATGAAGCCGTCAGAAGCTCCATCATGCCAGAAATGGCTACCCACACTCCTTCATCCCGCCGATTCCGGCCATCAAATCTCCCAGCCCGATTCGTTTTGCAAGTACCTCTTTCAAGACTCATATTTTCCCGAGCGGACTACGCGAGTAGCAAATATTCATATCTATGAGCCCATAGCGAATATCGCAATATTTGCTCACTGCGTCTTGCTCGCTAGGTGTTAATTCGTCAATAGGGGTCAATTCGAGTCCTATTTGAGCAGGATTCGAAAATTGAAACTGTATAGTTGGTCGATGTTTAATAAAAAATATCCATGTAACACCCACCTCGTGATCGCCAACAAACCGATCAGCACCTACAAACAAAAAGAAAAATATTACTAAAAAAATACTTAACGTAAGTATACTTAGTTTTTTTTTCATGGCAAAGATAAATTAAATTTTTTACGCAATTGCTCAGCAATAATCATCCCGTAAATACCAGGGCAAGCCCGACTTGATCCTTTTGCCTTAGCGAATTCACGATGACCACCTAACGATTTAATCTTAAAAAACCTAATTAAAGTTGCCACTAGTGCATCGACTGCCTCGAGTTGTCTCTCAGTCGGATCATCATTTCCAACTGCAATTTTATCATTTTGAACCCCTAGCCATTCTTTAATTCCCGCTTTAATGCCACGTTCTTTAACGACATACCAAACACCGGGACCAAATTTCACTGATTCGCCACGGACGCTAAAGTCAGCCAAAAAAACAATTCCTATTACGCCAGTATTGCCGTGTTCTATATGCGCACCTTTGTGGCGAATGTCTAAAGCTTCATAAATTATTCCCTGGCAGTCGATTGCATAGTGATAGCTGAGATGTCCAAAATTTGCCGTGTCAATTACTTCAGCTCTACGGAGCTCTTCGGCACCGTCAGCTGAACATCTAAAGCTATTTCCAGCATGATGGATTGCTATTGATTTATAATCCCAATCTTTTTTAAAACTTGTGGCGGATTCTTTGGCTTTCCATTCCGAACGCGTGCGCACTTCAAAACTGGCACGCCGTAGGGCTACAATTATCGCTTGACGTGTTGCGGCCTTATCATCAACCTTGACCTCTACTATTTTTACCTCGGACGCGCGTCGGACTTCAATTTGCGCCCAAGTGTCGAACGTGCTTATTTTAAGATCACTCTTTTTTATGTCGCTCATTCACACCTAAAATTAAAAATTCCTCTACCATAAATTTTTAAAAAATCAATTCCTGCCGTTGCGTAAAATCGATGGCGTCGATTAAAAATTTCAAATAAATAAATTTTACCAACATTCGGTTAAATCTTCATCCATGCTATACACAGTCGATTAGCATTGAATGATTTACTTGAAAATCAGCTTAACGACATACGAAAAACTGCCATTTTATTATATTACGCAATTCCTCAGCGACTGAATGCAAGGCACGATTATACGTAAATCCATGGGAGACAAGGCACCATTGTACCTATCGACCGTTGCATGGAACTGAATTTTTATCGAACTGAAGTTTTATCGAAATGGCCAAACCGAGCGATTTTTAGGCCGGCGCGCGCCCGTCCGCGCCAGCAAAAATAGCTTCCCGGCAGAAACACCGGTACACTCGACGGGAAATCCCCCGCTTCGGAGTCACCATGCAGCTGTTTGCCCTACGTTATCTGGCGTTTATGGTCGTCAGCGCCCTGCTCGCGCTGTCGCTGGCCCTGTCCGGCCCCTACTGGCTCAGCCTGGCGAGCGGCGCGCTGACCCTGGTCGGCATCGGCGACCTGCTGCAAACCAAACGCGCGCTGCGCCGCAACTACCCGATCCTGGCCCACTTCCGCTTTTTCTTCGAGAGCATCCGGCCCGAGATCCGCCAGTATTTTCTGGAAGACGACACCGACGCCAAACCGTTTTCGCGTAACCAGCGCAGCATCGTCTACCAGCGCGCCAAGGTGGAAACCGACAAGCGCCCCTTCGGCACCCAGCTCGACGTCTACCAGGCCGGCTACGAGTGGATCAACCATTCGATCGCGCCGCTGCCGGTGGCCGACCACGACTTCCGCATCGAGATCGGCAACCATCCCGACTGCCGCCGCGCCCAACCCTATTCGGCCAGCGTGTTCAACATCTCGGCCATGAGCTTCGGCGCCCTGTCGGCCAACGCCATCCTGGCCTTGAACGGCGGCGCCAAGCTGGGCGGCTTCATGCACGACACCGGCGAAGGCAGCATCAGCGCCTACCACCGCCAACACGGCGGCGACCTGGTATGGGAAATCGGTTCCGGCTACTTCGGCTGCCGCCACCCGGACGGCTCGTTCTCGGAGGAGCGCTTCGTGGCCAACGCGGCCGCGCCGCAAGTGCGCATGATCGAATTGAAGCTGTCGCAGGGCGCCAAGCCGGGTCACGGCGGCGTGCTGCCCGGCTCCAAGGTGACCATCGAAATCGCCACCACGCGCGGGGTCGCGCCCGGCGTCGACTGCGTCTCGCCGGCCAGCCACGCGGCCTTTTCCACCCCGATCGAGATGCTGCGCTTTATCGACCGGTTGCGCGATCTGTCGGGCGGCAAGCCGACCGGCTTCAAACTGGCGATCGGCCATCCGTGGGAGTTTTTCGGCATCGTCAAGGCCATGCTGGCCACCGGCATCACGCCCGACTTCATCGTGGTCGACGGCAGCGAGGGCGGCACCGGCGCGGCGCCGGTCGAATTCACCGACCATGTCGGCACGCCGCTACAGGAAGCGCTGCTGCTGGTGCATAACGCCCTGGTCGGCGCCAACCTGCGCGACAAGGTCAAGATCGGCGCCTCCGGAAAAATCGTCACCGCCTTCGACATCGCGCGCACGCTGGCGCTGGGCGCCGACTGGTGCAATTCGGCGCGCGGCTTCATGTTCGCGCTGGGCTGCATCCAGTCGCAAAGCTGCCACACCGACCATTGCCCGAGCGGCGTGGCGACCCAGGACAAGCTGCGCCAGCGCGCCCTGGTGGTGCCCGACAAAACCCGCCGCGTGGCCCACTTCCACCAAAATACCTTGAAGGCGCTGGCCGAATTGATCGCCGCCGCCGGCCTGGCCCACCCCTCCCAGCTCAAGCCGCATCACCTGGTGCGGCGCATCTCGCCCAACCAGGTCAAATTGGCCTCCGGTCTGCTGCCGTATCTGGAGGCCGGCCAATTGCTCGACCCGAGCCAGCTATCGCGCCTGCCGCCGGTGTTCGGCCTGTACTGGCCGATCGCCCAGGCCGAATCGTTCCATCCCCTCACGTGAGGGGCCGCGCCCATCCTTGGCGCTTGGACGTTTCGGCACCAAGCGCGAGCGTTTCGGCACCACGGCCGTCGGCGCCGGCCACTACACTTTCTCCACCTTAAACAAGACGGAGAAACCCATGAAATCGACCCTGATCCTGAGCTGCCTGCTGGCCTTGCCCCTGGCCGCGCACGCCGCCGACTTCCGCCTCGTCAGCGACGACATCGCCGAGGGCAAGCCCCTCGGTAGCCAGCAAGTATTCAAAGGCTTCGGCTGCGAGGGCGCCAACCTGTCGCCGCAATTGCGCTGGAGCGGCGCGCCGGCCGGCACCAAGAGCTTTGCCGTCACGGTGTACGATCCGGACGCGCCGAGCGGCAGCGGCTGGTGGCACTGGACCGTCTTCAATTTGCCGGCCGCCACCGACATGCTGGCGTCCGGCGCCGGCGGCGTGGGTGGCGTCCTGCCGGCCGGCGCGGTGCAAGGCCGCACCGATTTCGGCCAGCCCGGCTTCGGCGGCGCCTGCCCGCCTCCCGGCGACAAGGCGCACCACTATCAATTCACGGTATGGGCGCTGAAAGTGGACCAATTGCCGATCGACGCCAACGCCAGCGGCGCCATGGCCGGCTTCATGATCCGCGCCAACGCGCTGGGCCACGCCCAACTCACCGCGCGCTACGGCCGCTGACCGGCGTGACGGCCACCGACCACATCGTCTATAGCGAGCGCCGCATCGAAGGCGGATTGCTCCAGGCGCGCCAGGCGCACGCGCTGCGCCGGGTGCCGATCCTGATGCCGACCCTGTGCCGCGTGCGGCACGGCGAAAAGCTGCTGCAATGGGGCGAACGCGCGATGCGGGTCGGCGGCCAGCACTTGATTTTGATGCCGGCCGGGGAAGAGCTGGGCATCGCCAATTTCCCCGGCGCCCAGGGTTACGTGGCCGAGGCGGTGCGGCTCTCGCCCGAACTGTTGACGCGCTTCCGGGCGCGCCACGGCGCGCTGTTGGAAAACCAGCTGGCGCAAGCGGCGAGCGCCAACTTGTGCGTGCCGCTGAACCGCGACATCGGCCTGGCCTGGCATCAGTTGATCGACAGCCTGCATCCCGATGGTCACGCCGCGCTGCAAGAGCATCACGCCGAAGGCTTGTTGCTGGCGCTCGGAGTGGCCGGCCATGCCGGGCCGCTGCTGCGCGACCGGCGCGACCGCTTGAGCGCCCGGGTCCAGCAATTGCTGCTGCTCGACCCGGGCCGCCGCTGGAGCGTGGACGAGGTGGCGGCGCGCCTGCATCTGGGCGCCTCGACGCTGCGGCGCCAGTTGGCGGCCGAGGAGCGGCCGTTTCGACAAGTGTCGGAAAGCGTGCGCCTGGGCGTGGCGCTGGAGCGGCTGCAATCGACCCGGCGCCCGATCGGCGAGATCGCCGTCGCCAGCGGCTACGCCTCGGCGTCGCGCTTCGCGGTGCGCTTTCGCCAGCATTACGGGTTGTCGCCGCGCGCGCTGCGCGCGGCCCTATGACTTATCGCGCCACGCTCAGGATTGCACGCGCAAGCGGATGACGCGCCGGGCCGGGCCGGCATCGCCGCCCGCCGCGACCGGGGCCGCCGACGCCGGCGCGGCCGCGTCGCCGCAGGAACCGCAACTGGCGCAGCCGTCGTCGCAACTGGGCTTGGTTTGAAACAGGGCCGCCATGCGGCGCTGATCGGCGCCGCGCGCGCTGAGCAGATACACCATGCGGCGCCGCCAGGCCACCGGCAAATACTTGGCGCAGGCGTGCAGCACGGCCCCCGCCACGATCACCACCACGATCATTTGCTGCCACATATCAGGCTCCCATCAACAAGGCGATACGGTAAGTCAGGAACGAGGCGGCGTAGGCCAGCCCGAACATATAGCCGGCCATCAGCAAGGGATAGCGCCAGCTGTTGGTTTCGCGCTTGACCACGCTCAGGGTGGACATGCACTGCGGCGCGAACACATACCAGGCCAGCAGCGAAAGCGCGGTGGCCAGCGGCCAGGAGCCGGCGATGATGGGCGTGAGCGAGGTGGCCAGGTCGTCGCCGGTCTGCGACAGCGCATACACGGTGCCGAGCGCGCCCACCGCCACTTCGCGCGCGGCCAGGCCGGGCACCAGGGCGATGCAGATCTGCCAGTTGAAGCCGATCGGCGCGAAAATCAATTCCAGGCCGCGCCCCAGTAAGCCGGCCAGGCTGTAATAGATGGGCGGGTGGGTGGCGCCCGCCGGCGCGCCGGGGAAGCTGCTCAAGAACCACAGCAAAATCATCAAGGTGAGGATGATGGTGCCGACCCGCGACAGGAAGATCTTGGCGCGCTCCCACAGGCCGATGCCCAGGTTGCGCAGATGCGGCCAGTGGTAGCTGGGCAGCTCCAGCATGAGCGGCTGCTGGCGGTCGGCGCCCACGGTGCGCTTCATGAAGTAGGCCACCGCCATGGCGGCGGCGATGCCGGCGAAGTACAGCACGAACAACACCAGGCCTTGCAGGCTGATGAACCCGGCCAGGTCGCGCTGCGGAATGAAGGCGGCGATGATCAAGGCGTACACCGGCAGGCGCGCCGAACATGTCATCAAAGGCGCGATCATGATGGTGACCAGGCGGTCGCGCGGATTTTGAATCGTGCGCGCGGCCATGATGCCGGGGATGGCGCAGGCGAAGCTGGACAGCAGCGGGATGAAGGCGCGGCCCGACAAGCCTACGCCGCCCATCAGGCGGTCCAGCAAAAAGGCGGCGCGCGGCAGGTAGCCGCAGTCCTCCAGGATCAGGATGAAGAAGAACAGGATCAGAATCTGCGGCAGGAACACCAGCACGCTGCCGGCGCCGCCCAGGATGCCCTCGACCAGCAAGCTTTTGAGCACGCCGTCGCCCATGTGCGCGCCGATCAACTTGCCGAGGCCTTCGACACCTTCCTTGATCAAGTCCATCGGCACGTTGGCCCAGCTGAACACGGCCTGGAACACCAGGAACATGATCAGCGCCAGGATGACGGGGCCGAGCACCGGGTGCAGCACCACGTCGTCGATTTTTTCGGTCAGATTGCCGGTGTCGTGGAAGTCGCTGCTGCACGCGGCCAGGATGCGGCGCACTTCGCGCTGGGTGGTTTCGACCGACACGGCGTCGATCGCCGAGAGCGGATTGGCGCTGGTGTGCTGGAGCGGCGAGGCTTGGTCGAGCGCGCGCAGGAGCGACTTTTCGCCGCCGCCCTGCACCGCCACCGTCTCCACCACCGTCATGCCCAATTCGACGGCCAGCTTGTCGGCGTCGATCTCGATGCCGCGCTTCTTGGCCACGTCGACCATGTTCAGAGCCAGTATCATCGGCAAGCCCAGGCGTTTGATCTCCAGCACCAGACGCAGGTTCAGGCGCAAATTGGTGGCGTCGACCACGCACACGATCAAGTCCGGCGCCTGCTCGCCGGCGCGCAGACCGGCCACCACGTCGCGCGTGATGGCTTCGTCCGGGGTAGTGGCCGACAGACTGTAGGCGCCCGGCAGGTCGAGCAGGCGGAAGGGCCGCCCGTCCGGCGAGGTGAAGCTGCCCTCCTTGCGTTCGATGGTCACGCCGGCGTAGTTGGCCACCTTTTGGCGCGCGCCGGTGAGCCGGTTGAACAGCGCCGTCTTGCCGCAATTGGGATTGCCCAGCAAGGCCACCAATGGCAATTGCAGGGTGGCTTGGATGGTTTGTTCGGTGGCGCCCATGCTTATTCCGGTTGGACCGAGATGCGGGCCGCTTCGAAGCGGCGCAAGGCGAAGGTGGCGTTGCCGACCTTGATGGCGAGCGGTTCGCCGCCCGGCATGCCGCGCTTGAGCATGCGAATTTTCTCGCCCGGCACGAAACCGAGTTCCATCAGGCGGCGCGCCAGATCGACGCCCTGATCCTGTTCGCCCGCCGCGCCGGGCGCGATGTGGATCACGGTGCCGCTCTTGCCGACGGCCAGGGAGTCGAGCGTGATCAGGGTGGGCGCGAGAGTCATGGGCGGGCTTCCAGTTGTAAGTAATAAAACGGGCGCAACGGCATCGCGGCGCCGGCTGTTGCCGTTCACCGACAGCCGGAAAAAATCAAAGTTGCTGCCGATAACGATACTAGCATTATAAACGGTAATGCGAATTATTTGTATTTGCGCTCGCAGTCCGGGTTTGCGCCGGATCCAGGGTTTGGGCCGTCGGCGTGGACCCTTCTTGCGACCGCGCAAGGGTGCGCACGCACCGATTAAATCGCTTGCAAACGCCGAAGAAGTGCGAGAAAATGCAAAACTCAATGATAATGATTCTCATTAAAGAAGTGGCAAACATGCCGTTTTAATGAGACCCGTGCTTCGCTCGTCTTCCAGCCATAAGGTGCAACGATGATTGTTTGTGTCTGTAACAACATATCCGACCGTGAAATCCGTCAAGCCGTCGATTTGGGCTTGAACAGCATGGCCGAGCTGCGGCGCGACCTGGGCGTGGCCACCTGCTGCGGCCAATGCCACAGCTGCGCCAAGGATGTCTTGAACGAGCATCTGGGCACCCTCGCCAGCGGCGAAACGAGCCGGGGACTGGTGTTCCAGCGTCTGGTCATGAGCGGCATCGACGGCTAGCATGGCGATGAACGCCATGGCCATGACGGCGGCCACGCGGGCCGAGGCCGGCGCGTCATTGTCGGCCGGCTGGCAAGACGGACGCGCCAAGCTGGTGCCGCTGGCCGCCATTCTAGTCGCGCACTTGGTGTTTTTCTACCTGCTGCAAAGCGGCATGCTGCGCCAGGTCGCGCACGCCGCCCTGCCGTCCGTGGTCACGGTGATCTTCGTGGCGCCGCCGCCGGCGCCCCCGGTGGCCAGCAGCAGCGCGGTGCCCAAAACGGTGGAATTGCGCCGTCCCGCGCCGAGCTACGTGCCGCCGCTGCCGAGCTTGGCCAGCGCGGCGCCCGCGCCCGCCACTATCGCGCCGCTACCCATCGCCGAAGCGGCCCCCGCCGCCCCGAGCGCGCCGGTCGCCGTGGCCGCCGCGGCGCCAGAAGCACCCGCGCCGGCCGGCCCGCGTACCGTGTCGGGCGTGGCCTATGTGCGCGCGCCGCAGCCGGTCTACCCGGCCCTGTCGCGCCGCCTGGGTGAAACCGGCGTGGTGCTGCTGCGCATCCTGATCGACGTCAAGGGCCAGCCCGAACAAGTGCTGGTGCAAAAATCGTCCGGCTTTAGCAACCTCGACGAAGCGGGCCGCCAAGCCGCCCTGCGCGCCGTGTTCAAACCGTATATGGAAGACGGCAAGCCGGTGGCGGTGTTCGTGCTGGTGCCGCTCAACTTCCAACTGTCGTAAGCCCCTCCTCCTTTACAGTTCGGCCCACATCCGCAACAGATTGTGATAATGGCCGGTCAAGCCGACCATCGCCTCGCTGTCGCCGTGGGCCGCCCTGAGCCGCTGAATATGCTGATCGAGATCGAACAGCATGGCGCGCTTGCCGTCGTCCCGCACCATGCTCTGAGTCCATAAAAAAGACGCCACCCGCTCGCCGCGCGTGACCGGCATCACCCGGTGCACGCTGGACGCCGGATAGACGATCAAATCGCCGGCCGGCAGCTTGACCTCGTGCGTGCCGTAGGCGTCCGTCACCACCAGTTCGCCGCCATCGTAGTCTTCCGGCTCGCTCAGGAACAGGGTCGAGGACACATCGGCCCGCAGCGACGGCGCGCCGCCCGCCGGGGTGCGGATGGCGCCATCGATATGCGCGCCGTAATGTTCGCCGCCGGCGTAGCTGTTGAAAAACGGCGGCAGGATGCGCAGCGGCAGCACGGCCGAGAAAAACAGCGGATGGGCGCCCAGCGCCCGCACCACCGTCGCGCCCAGCTCCAGCGCCAGCGGCGCGCCTTCCGGCAACTGGCGATTGCGCTTGACTTGGGCGCCCTGGCCGCCAACGCTGGCGCGGCCGTCGATCCAGTCCGATTGCGCCAGGCTGCGCCGGAAGTGGGCCACCTGCTCGGGCGTCAGCACGCCGGGGATATGCAACATCATCTTCGCTTCTCCATTAAAAAAAGCACCGCCTGCGTGACAGGCGGTGCTTTCGCGACGCTAGCGCGGCGCCGGCATCAGAACTTCATATTCGCCGTCAACACAATGGTACGGCCCGGCGCCACGCCCGCATAGTGCGGCGACGACACTTTATCGAAATACAGCTTGTCGGCCACATTCTGCACGTTCAACTGCATCGTCACATGCCTGTTGACCGCATAGCTGGCCATGGCGTCCAGCCTGGTGTAAGCCGGCACGAACTTGTTATTGTTCACGCTCGAATACACCTTGCCGACGTAGGCGGCGCCGCCGCCGACCACCCAGGCCGGCGCCACGGCATACGAGCTCCACAGGGAAGCGCTCTGCTTGGGCGTGGACGGAAAACGGTTGCCGTTAAAGGGCGATGGCGCGAACACCGGCGCGGCGGTGGTGCCGACGTTGACGAAACCATTGTTGTCGACCACGGCGTCCAGATAAGTATAGCCGCCGAACACATCCCACTTGGAGGTGAGGCTGCCGCTCACGCCCAGCTCGACGCCCTTGATCTTCTTTTGGCCGACGTTTTGCGCCAAGCCGTCCGGCGCGATGACGCGCGCGTTGTCCATCACGCTGTGGAACACGGCGGCGCTGACCGACAGGCGGCGCGCCAGGATTTCCCATTTGGTGCCGAGCTCGAAATTCTTGCTTTCCTGCGGCTTGAGCTGCGCCACCGCCACCGTCAGCGCGTCGAGCCCGTCGCCGCCGTCGTTGCCGGGTGGCGTGGACGAGGTGCCGTACGACACGTAGATGCTGCTGTTGGCGGCCGGCTTGTAGACCAGACCGGCCTGATAGCTGCCGAAGGTGGCGTTGTTCTGGGCCTGGGTGGCGGCGGTCGTCACGGTGCCGACGGTAAATCGCGGCACGTTCAAATCGCTCTTGTAATCGTCCCAGCGCAAGCCGACATTGAGCAGCCATTGCGGCGTGAATTCGATGGTGTCGAAGGCATAGCCGGAGCGGGTGTTGGTGATGATATTGCTGCGCCCGGGCGACTCGGTGCGGGTGTAGACCCAGGGATCGTTGGCGTTCGGATTCAACAAGGGCGCGCAATTGTATTGCGTGGTCGCGCCCGAAACGGGACACACGGTGCTGCTGCCGCCGCCCGGGAAAGTGCCGGGCGCGAACAGATAGGTGGTGCGGTCGGTTTCTTCCCGACTCCATTCCAAGCCGGTGGTGAAGCTGTGCTTGACGCCGCCCAGCTTGAAATCGCCGCTCAGGCTGGACGCGTTGGCCAGCGCGTCGGTGGACGCCTTGCGCGTATTGGCGCGGCGCCACACGGTGCCGTACAAAACCACATTGCCTTTCGAATCGTCGGGCTGGGTCCACACATAATCGTTGGTCGACTTGCCGTAGCGGATCACGTTGCGCAGCACCATGCCGTTGTCGAATTCGTGGCGCAGGTCGAGCGTGCCGATGTCCGAGCTGGTGTTGCGGAAGTCGCGGTTGACCAAGCCGTAAAAGGTTTCGCGCGGCACGGCCACCGGCGTGCCGTCGCCGTTTTTAGCCACGTTGGGGCCGGTGATGAACGGGTTATTGAACGGCAAGCCGGTGTCCGGCAACTCGCTCGACTGCATGTGATAGACGCTGGCCGTGAGCTTGGTTTTCGACTGCATGCCGAACGTGATCGACGGCGCCACGCCCCAGCGGTTGCCGTTGATATAGTCGCGTCCGGCGACGCCGGCGTCGTGGCCCATCAAGTTCAGGCGCACCGCGACGTTATCGTCGAGCACGCGGTTGACGTCGATGGTGGCACGGTGATAGTCGGCTGTGCCGAAGCCGGCCGAGGCGTTGAAGAAGTTTTCCGCCTTCGGCGCCTTGCTGATCAAATTGACGCTGCCGCCGGCCGAGGAACGCCCGCCGTAGGCCGAATTGGGACCCTTGACCACTTCGATCTGTTCCAGGTCGAAAATTTCGCGCGATTGCGAACCGGTGTCGCGGATACCGTCGATATAGGTGTCGGTCTGCGCGTTGTAGCCGCGGATGAACAAATTGTCGCCCACCGGATTGCCGCCCTCGCCCGCGCCGATGGTGATGCCCGGCACGGTACGCAAGGCATCGGTGAGCGACACGGCCCCGGTCTGGGAAATGATTTCGGCCGGAATGACGGTGATCGACTTGGGCGTGTCGAGCAACGGCGCGGTGAACTTGGCGGAGGCCGACTTCACCGGCGCCTGGATCAAGCGTTCGGCGGCGGCGGTAACCGTCACCTCGGTCATGGCTTGCGGCTGCTCGGCCGTTTGGGCCTGGACGGCCAGGGGCAGGGCCAGGCCGGCCAGCGCGGCCAGGGCGGCGCCATGCAGGCGCGGAGCGCCGACCGACGGGTGCCGACGGCTCTTGATGTAGCTCATGCAAACTTCTCCAATAGATGATCAGGTGACGGCGGGCGCATTCCGGCGCCCCATCTCGTAATGCGAATGATAATGGTTTCCATTTACAATAGCAACTTTAATGGATACTTTGCCGTGCTATGTTGATCCGTAACAACGAGCGCGCTTGGCGACGGCGCCGCGTCCGGTCGGCTGTTGCCGCTGCGCCCGACCCGATCTGCGCTATCATGAAAACATCCAAGCCCGGGTCGGCGGGCGGTGCGGCGCCCTACCGCGGCGCGTGTCGGCGTGGCAAAATAGCGTCCGCGCACCATTTCACCATCTCTTATAGAAAGCCTCCCATGAAGGGCGATAAAGAAGTCATCCGTTTGCTCAACGCGCAGCTCACCAACGAACTGTCCGCCATCAACCAATATTTCCTGCATGCCCGGATGTACAAACACTGGGGCCTGGAAAAACTGGGCAAGAAAGAATACGAGGAATCGATCGGCGAAATGAAGCATGCCGACAAATTGATCGACCGCATCCTGATGCTGGACGGCTTGCCGAACCTGCAAGCGCTGCACAAATTGCTGATTGGCGAATCGACCCAGGAAATGCTGGAATGCGATTTGAAGCTCGAGCGCGCGGCGCAAGTGACGGTGAAGGAAGGCATCGCCGTGTGCGAAACGGCGGCCGACTATGTCTCGCGCGACCTGTTCCTGGCCATCCTGGACGATACCGAGGAACATATCGACTGGTTGGAAACCCAGATCGACTTGATCGGCAAGGTCGGGATTCAAAACTATTTGCAAAGCCAGATGGGCGAGTAAAACGCCGGGTGCCGGCGTATCGCAGCAACATGATAGAGCGATGCGCACGGGGCCAAAGCGCGCCTTCTTATCCGTTCGGCGCCCTGCTTCAGGATTGAAACGGAATGGTGCGCCCCGGTTGCGATGCCTGTTCGCGCGTGTAAGCGACGCCGTGCACCTTGATGCCGCGCGCGTCGAGCAACGTGACGATGCCGCCATGGTTCGACAGCGTCACCGGCTGCGCGATCCGCACCACGGTGGTGGCACCGGCGGGCAGCACGCCGGACAGCCGCATCGATTTTTTCTCCTTGTCCTTGATCTGCCAACCCTCGAGGTCCACCGGCACGTCCGCCGTGTTGAGCAACGTGACGGTTTCCCGCTCGGGGGTCCGAACGTCGTTGACATAGGCGGCGACGATGCGCACCAGGCCATCGGGCAGGTCCAGCGCGGGAATCCTGTCGCGCTCGATCGGCGCGTACGACCGCGATGGATGTGGGAAAGGCGGCAAGGCGTGCGGGCGTCCCGCCTCGTCGTCCGTATGCCAGGCTTGGCTTTGGAATTTCAAAAACACGGCGACCCAGCGCTGTTCTTCGGGGAAATGAAACATCAATCCACCGTCCTGCCACGGGCCGTTGGTGCCCGCGTGCTGGCCGGTGCTGCCCTGATTGAAGTGGATGTCGTGAATGCCGCGCCCAGGCTTGAAACCGAAATAGGCATCGGCTTTGTCCTCAGGCCCCCAGGGCTCGCCGAACGCGTACATCTCGGCCGTTTCGTCCGACATGGCGCGTTGGACGAAGGCGTCGATTTTTTCGTTGAGATCGTTGTCCGGACCGCTGGCGAAAAGCGGCAACGGCTTGAATTCCCACGGTTGCGCCAGATTGGCGCGGATAAAATCGAGCGCCAAACCGCCCGGTTTGCTGGGCACCGCATGCAACGCGTGCGGCAGGGCCACCAACCGTTCGGTGACGGGATGCTCGAAGCGGGAGCGCACCAGATACTCCACCTCGCTGTTGTCTTGCGACTGGACGTTGATGGCGATACGGTACAGCTCTCCATCGGCCGACAGCAATACTTGATAATGCGGACTGCGGCCCGTGGCGAGACGATTGCGGATGGGACGCCCCTTCAAAACGGCGTAGTTATGCAAAGGCATGGCGCGCTTCCTTTCGATTAAGGTGCGATATCGTGCTTGGTCTACAATCGGATACCAGCGGCAGCGCCACGCCCCCGGTTCATGCTTGGCACGCACCTGTGTTCGATGGGCGCGAACGATCCGAGTTCCCTGCTTCGACAATTCTCTTCGGCGCACGGAACCGATGCCACGGGCGGCGCTCAAATCACTAAAGGGGCCGCTTCATGGTTTTGCCGCCGCAAACAACGAAAGGATGGATTCATGAGCGACCTGGTCGATACGATCCGCCTCTTTAACGCCGGCCGCGATCCCGAACGGCTGGCGATGAAGTTCGCCAATATGCGGGCCAATGCCTTCGCTTTCCTGCGTGGCAGCTGCCATCTGTTTTATGCGCGCCTGGCCGAGGGCGCCGCGCCGCCGCCCGATTCGCCGCCGGCCTGGATCTGCGGCGACCTCCACTTGGAAAATTTTGGCAGCTACAAAGGCGACAACCGCTTGGTGTATTTCGACCTCAACGATTTCGACGAATCGGCCCTCGCGCCGCTGAGCTGGGATCTGACGCGCCTGCTCGCCAGCGTGTGCGTGGCGGCGCCAACCCTGAAGATGCAACCGGACCAGGCCGAATTACTGTGCAAGGACTTTATCGACGCTTACGGCGCGGCCCTCGCGTCGGGCAAGCCGCGCTGGCTGGAGCGCGACACGGCCCAGGGGCTGATCAAGCAGCTGCTCGACGGCGTACGGGAACGCAAGCGGGTGGACTTGCTCAACGAACGCACCCACTTCGAAGGGCGCCAGCGTATCCTACGCTGCGATGGCAAACACGCGCTGGCGGTGGACAAAAAAGGACAGGCGCGGGCGCGGGAATTGGTCGATGCCTGCGCCGCCGCGCTGGGCGACCACGGTTTTTTCGAGGTGCTCGATGTGGCGCGTCGCATCGCCGGCACGGGCAGCCTGGGCGTCGAACGCTATGTGGTGCTCGTGCAAGGCAAGGGTCCGCCCGATAAAAACTATCTGCTCGACGTGAAACTGGCCTCGCCCTCGTCGCTGACGCCCCATTTGCGGATCGCCCAGCCGAATTGGGCTTCCCAGGCCCAGCGCATCGTGACGATCCAGGGCCGCGTGCAAGCGATTTCAACGGCTTTCCTGCATCCCGTCACGCTCACCCGCAAATCGTATGTGCTGCGCGGGCTGCAACCGAGCGAGGACCGCGTCAGCCTGGACGCGTCGCGCAAGAACTTCGCCAACGTGCGCGAGCTGCTGGCCGACATGGGCCGGCTGGTGGCGTGGGGGCAGTTGCGCGGCGCCGGCCGCCAGGGTTCGGCCGATGCCGACGCGCTGATCGAGTTCGGCGCGTCGCGCAAGTCGTGGGAGGACGAATTGCTGGCGAGCGCGCGGGCCTGCGCGCGACAGACGACGCGCGACTGGGAAAGTTACGCGGCCGCTTACGACGCGCACAAGTTTAATTTGCAGGAATAGGTCCGGCCGGCGAGGTCCGGCCGGGGAGGTGCGGCCGACGAGGTCTAGCCGGCGAGGTACGGCCGATGAGGCGCGGCTGGCCGGGGCTCACCAGGAAGGTGCGGTCGGCGAGGTCAGGCCAGGCCGGAGAAGCTCCGCCGGAAGGTGCGGCCGGTGTATCCCCGTCGGAAAGATGTTGCCGACGAGGCCTGGCGCGAAAAATCCCGGCGGCTTGGCCACCTCGCGAAGATTTACTGCGGCACGCTATCCTTGAACGACTGCCGCTCGGACAGTTTATCGAACAGCTTGGCCAGATTCGCATAGTCGGCGCGCCAGTCGATGTCGGGAAAGCGAAAGCTGATCCAGCCCAAGGCACAGCCGACCGCCACGTCGGCCAGGGTGTAGTGGTTGCCGGCGCAATAAGGCGTGTCGCCCAATCGTTGCGACAGCACGCCCAGTCCCAGGATCACCTTGTTTTTCTGGCGCGCCACCCAACTGACGCTGCGTTCGCCCTCGCCGCGCTGAGTCTGTTCCAGCCGCATCAGCACGGCCGCCTCGAGGATGCCGTCGGCCAGCGCCTCCCAGCACTTGATATCGGCCTTGGCCCGGCTGTTGCCGCTCGCTGGCAGCAACTTGCAAACCGGGGTCAAGGTGTCGAGATATTCGGAAATCACGCGTGAGTCGATCAGGGCGCTGCCATCCTCCATGATCAGGCAAGGTACCTTGCCCAGCGGATTGGACTGGCTAATCTGGCTATCGGGCGACCATACGTCGTCCAGCTCGAACACATAGTCGAGCTTTTTTTCAGCCAGCACGATGCGGACCTTGCGGACGTACGGGCTGGCGAGGGAACCGATCAGTTTCATAAGGGCTTACAATAGAAGATTAGCCAACATTATAACATTGCCGCTCCGGCCCCGGCATGCGCGCCCCGCCCGTGGCGGACGCCGAAGCCGGCCGTTTGCGCCGGCCGGCGGTGGTAAAATCCTGTTTTGCGCGCCGCCGCCCGCCCCGTGCCGACGGGCGCGGCGCGCCGAACAAGGCGGCCGAACCGGCCCGCCACCCACCATTTTTTAACTTGCGTCCGCTCCCATGACCTCTACCACTGCCTATTCCACGCTGTCGGCCCTGTCCCCCCTGGACGGCCGCTACGCCAGCAAGACCGACCAACTGCGTCCGATCCTGTCCGAAGCGGGCTTCATGCACCACCGCGTGAAAGTGGAAATCGCTTGGCTGCAAGCCTTGTCGCAAGCCGGTTTCGCCGAAATCACGCCTTTCTCGGCCGACGCCAGCGCGCTGCTCGACAAGATGGCGGCCGATTTCAGCGAAGCGGACGCGGCCCGCATCAAGGAAATCGAGGCGGTCACCAACCATGACGTGAAGGCGGTCGAATACTGGCTCAAGGAACAAGTCAAGGATGTGCCGGAACTGGTGGCCGCGTCCGAGTTCATCCACTTCGCCTGCACCTCGGAAGACATCAACAACACTTCGCACGGCATGATGCTCAAGGCGGCGCGCGATACCGTCCTGCAGCCGGCGTTGCAGGCACTGATTGCCCGCCTGACCGCGCTGGCGCATGCGAATGCCGATCAGCCGATGATGTCGCGCACCCATGGTCAGCCGGCCAGCCCCACCACGCTCGGCAAGGAAATGGCAAACGTCGTGGCCCGTCTGCAGCGCGCTGACGAGCGCATCGGCGCCGTAGAAATTCTCGCCAAGATGAATGGCGCAGTCGGCAATTACAATGCACACCTGGCAGCCTATCCCGAGCTCGACTGGCAGGCGTTTTCGAAACAGGTCATCGAAGAACGTCTCGGATTGCGCTTCAACCCCTATACGATCCAGATCGAGCCGCACGACTACATGGCAGAACTGTTCGATGCGGTGGCTCGCGCCAACACCATCCTGATC
>JAYVUV010000078.1:0-24748 GCA_043787615.1 Janthinobacterium sp.
ACCATCACGTTGATGGTGTCCTTCAGTTCAAGGATCTCGCCCTTCACGTCCACCGTGATCTTCTTCGACAGGTCGCCCTGCGCCACCGCGGTCGCCACCTCGGCGATGTTGCGCACCTGGCCCGTCAGATTCGACGCCATCGAGTTGACGGAGTCCGTCAGGTCCTTCCAGGTGCCGGCCACGCCCTTGAGCTGCGCCTGGCCGCCCAGCTTGCCCTCGGTGCCGACCTCGCGCGCCACCCGCGTCACCTCGGAGGCGAAGGAGCGCAACTGGTCGACCATGGTGTTGATGGTGTCTTTCAGCTGCAAAATCTCGCCGCGCACATCCACCGTGATCTTTTTCGACAAGTCGCCGTTGGCCACGGCCGTGGTCACGTCGGCGATATTGCGCACCTGCGAAGTCAAATTGCCCGCCATCGAATTGACCGAATCGGTCAAATCTTTCCAGGTTCCGGCCACGCCCGGCACATTGGCCTGGCCGCCCAGCTTGCCCTCGGTGCCGACCTCGCGCGCCACCCGCGTCACCTCCGAGGCGAAGGACGACAGTTGATCGACCATGGTGTTGGCGGTGGAGGCGGCGCGCAGGAATTGGCCGCGCAAGGGCTGGCCATCGACTTCGACCGCCATGTTTTGCGACAAGTCGCCCTTGGCCACGGCGCCGATCACGCGCGCCATTTCGGTGGTCGGGCGCACCAGATCGTCGATCAGGGCGTTGACCGAATTGAGGATGGTGGCCCAGCCGCCGGCCACCGTGGGCGAGGCCGCGCGCTGGGTCAGGCGCCCCTCGTGGCCGACCAGACGGCTGACGCTGACGATTTCCTGGGCGATCTTGTCGCTGTTTTCGATGATATCGTTGAGGGTGTCGGCGATCTTGCCATTGACGCCGGTCAAATCGGGCGGCAAACGCACCGAAAAATCGCCACGCCGCAACGCCACCAAAGCATTGAGCAATAATTTCGAATCCAATACTTCAGGCAACTCGTCAACGATGTTCATACGGCCACTCCTCTAGGTGAACCCGCATTTTGTACGGCAATGCCGAGGCTGGCAAGCGCTGTTTGTCCGGCCCGGCGCTCACGCCGCCAACATGGATATGGTGATGGCGAAACCGTTATAGATATCGATTTCAGAACCGCTACTGGAAAATTTCACCGACAGCAAATTGGTGAAACCGCGGTTGAACGCATAGTCCGGGAACACCGGCGCACCCGCGCTCGCTACTTTACTCATGGCGAACGACTGCGAGACCGTGCCGCCGCCGGCCAGGGCGCCGATCACGTTGATTGGCTGGGAATGTACTGAGGAAGCTTACTCCGAATCCAATCGAAGAGCCGGCGACATGACCAATCGCGACACATCGTCTTGGACATCCCCATGGGCGGCCAAAGCGTCATCGCCGCCGTTCGACGGACCAGCCCGGCTGCATGAGCTCGAGCCGTACGAAATAAAGCGCGACGGTCCGGTGAGATTGAAGTCGAAGCCGCTGCCAATGAAGTGGCGCGAAATACGGCGCCGCTTAATATGTATTTGATATTCAAATATAGCAATATTGATTGTTTTATAGGTAACGCGCGCCGCCGCATCGTCATCGGTCGCATCATAGCGACTGGCACACAATACGGGCACGGGCGGGCGGCGCGGTGTAAGACGCGCACCGTCATGTCGCGCCTACATCGCGAGGAAACGCCATGGAATACACGCCCGGCATGGCCAAAGTCACCCGTCCGCGGCTGTTTCGCACGCTGCCCCGCGAGCGTTTGTTCGCGCGCCTGGACGGGCTGCGCGAACGCAAGGCGATCTGGATCACGGGGCCGCCCGGCGCAGGCAAGACCACCCTGGCCTCCAGCTATCTCGAACAGCGGCGCATGCCGGCCCTGTGGTATCAGATCGACAGCGGCGACTCCGATCCCGCCAGCTTTTTCTCTTACCTGGGCGCGGCCATGCGCGCACCCGCCGGCGACCAGCCTTTGCCCCTGTTGACGCCGGAACACCTGCTCGATCTGGGCGGTTTCACGCGCCGCTTCTTCCGCCAGCTCTACGCTCGCCTGCGCCGGACCAGTGTGCTGGTGTTCGACAATTATCACGCCCTGCCACCGGCGTCGGTGCTGCACGCCGTCATGCGCGACGCCCTGGAGGAAGTGCCGGACGGGCTGTGCGTGATCGTCGTCAGCCGCGCCGAGCCGCCGGCGGCCCTGACCCGCTTGCGGCTAAGCCACGCGCTGGCCCGCCTCGACGGCGACGAATTGCACGTCAACCTGGACGAGGCCCGTCAAATCGCCGCGCTGGTGGTGCTGCCGGCCGGCGCGGCCGTGGCGCCGGACGACATCCTGGCGCTGTGGGAAAGCTCGGGCGGGTGGGCGGCCGGCTTGGCGCTGATGCTGGAGCACCGCCGCGTCAGCGGCCGGGCCGCAGGCGCGGCCGCGCCGAGCGCGCGCGCGCTGCTGTTCGATTATTTCGCGGTCGAGATGTTCGGCGCCGCCGCGCCCGAGGCGCGCCACCTGTTGCTGCGCACCGCCTTCCTGCCCCGCTTCACGGTGGCGATGGCCGAGGCGATCAGCGGCGACCTCGACGCCGGAGCCCGGCTCGCCGAGCTGTACCGCCTGCGCCATTTCATCGACCGGCGCGAAGAGCCGGAACCGAGCTACGCCTATCTGGGCCTGTTCCGCGAATTCCTGCTGGCGCGCGCGCGCGCCATGCTGGAGCCGGCCGAGCACCTGCTGCTGCAAAGGCGCTCGGCCCGCCTGCTGGAAATCGGCAACCATCCGGAGCCCGCGTTCGCGCTCTACGTGGCGGCCGAGGATTGGCCGGCCGCCATCGCCCTGATACGGCAAGAGGCGCCCGCCCTGCTGCGTCAAGGACGCCGGCGCACGGCCCGACGCTGGATCGGCCTGTTGCCGCCCGCCCTGATCGACGGCGACCCATGGCTATCCTACTGGGCCGGCGCCTGCGACGTCGCCGTCGCCCCCGAGCGCGCGCGCGCCGCCCTGGAAAAGGCGTACGCGGGCCTGGCCGCGCGCCACGACCTGACCGGCCAGGTCATGGCCGTCTCGCTCATCATGGAAAGCTATTACTTCGCGTGGTCGCACTTCGCGCCGCTCGACCGGTGGATCGGCGTCGCCGGCGCGCTGCTGAGCGGCGCGCCGGCGTTCGCCTCGCCCGTCGTCGAATTGCGCGCGCGCGCCGCGCTGGTGGCCGCGCTGCTGTACCGCGAGCCGCGCCACCGGCTGCTGGCGCCCGAGGCGGCGCGCGCGCTGGCGCTACTGGAAGCGGACGTGCCGCCCGAGGCGCGTGTCAACGCCGGCGTCATCCTGCTCAATTGCTACTGCTTCCGCGGCGATGTCGATTGCGCCGAGCGGGTGATCGGCCTGGTGCGGCCCCACCTGGCCGAACGCGCGCTGCCGCCTTTGAGCCTGGTGTGGTGGCATATCGCGCTGGCCTATTACCACCTGCTGCGGGCCGAGCACGACGCGACCGTCGGCGCGCTCGACCGGGCCGAGGCGATCGCGCAAGAGCACGGCTTGGCCTACATCGCCCCCGCCGTGCTGACCCAGCGCGTGCTGCTAGCCCTGTGTTTCGGCGACCTGGAGTGTGCCGCCGCGCTGCTGCCCGCTCTGGAGGCGGCGCTGAACCCGGCGCGTCGCATGGACTTGACCCTGTTCCACTTCGCCCGATGCTGGTACGCGGCCCGGCGCGGCGATTTGGCGGCGGCCTTGCGGCACGGCCAGAGCGCCATCGACGGGGCCTGCGAAACGGGGGCGCTGACCATCCAGACCTATTGCCTGCTGGGACGGGTGCATCTGCAATTGGCGCTGGGCGAACCGGCCCAAGCCCTGGCCGGCGTACGCGCCTTGCGCCTGCGCTGCGCCGGCGCCAGCCGCTTGCTGGAGTTCGACACCTTGCTGCTCGAAGCCTATTGCGCGCTGCGCTGCGGCGACCAGCCGGGCGCGATGGCGCCGCTGCGGGCCGGACTGGCGCTGGGCCGCCGACACGATTACCGCAACACGGTACGCTGGTGTCCCGAGGTCATGGCGCGCTTGCTACGCCGCGCACTGGAGGCCGACATCGAGCCCGACTACGCGAAACAATTGATACGGGCGCGCGGCCTGGCGCCGGACACGCCCGAGGTCGAACAATGGCCGTGGCCGGTCCAACTCTATTGCCTGGGCCGCTTTTCGCTGGTGCTCGACGGCGCGCCGCTCAAGACCTCGGGCAAGGCGCAAGCCAAGCCGCTCGCGCTACTCAAGGTCTTGATCGCCCATGGCGGGCGGGAGGTGGCCGCCGCCGCGCTGGCCGCGCAGCTCTGGCCCGACATCGAGGGCGACGCCGCGCACGGCGCGCTCGATACCACCTTGCACCGCCTGCGCAAGCTGCTGCGGCGCGACGACGCGGTGCTGATGCGCCAAGCCAGGCTGTCGCTCAATCCGGCCAGGGTCTGGGTCGATGTGTGGGCCTTCGAACGCCTGGCCAATCGGCTCGAACACGACGCGCAAGCTCACCTGGAGGCGGCGCCCAAACTGTTTCGCCTGTATCTGGGCGATTTCCTGGGCCAGGATGGCGAGCCGCCCTGCCTGCTGGCGCCGCGCGAACGGCTGCGCGGCAAATTCCTGCGCGCGGTGCTCGGGCTGGGCGCGGCCTGGGAAAGCCTGGACAACTGGCCGCGCGCCGCCGAGGCCTACCGGCGCGGCATCGAGGCCGACCCCCTGGCCGAAGAGCTGTATCAAAGGTTGATGCTGTGCGAATTGAAGCGGGGCCACCCGGCCGCCGCGCTGGAAGCTTACCGGCGCTGCCGCCACTTGCTGTCGGTGCTGCTGGGCATGAAGCCGTCGGCGCGGACGGAGGCGATGCGCCGGACCGTGCTCGGCCCGCGCGAATGAGCCCGCGCCCGCCGCGGCGCCCGCGCCGATCCGTATCGGTAAGCCATCTGTCAGTCGGGCCGCGCTATGGTCACGCCAACCGCGGCCAATCGCGTTGCGCCCACCGACCCAGATGGAGTACCTTATGTTTCGACCCCTATCGCAGGCCGCTTCCCAGCCCGCTTCCCAACCCGCGCCCCGGCCCGCCTTCAACCTCGCTTCCAACCTCAATCCCGACCGGCGTTTTTTGCTGGCCCATATCGGCTTCGACAAACCGATCGTGCGCGCCCAGGGCCATTACCTGTACGACGCCGACGGCAACCGCTACCTCGATTGCCTGGCCCAGTACGGCGCCCTGCCCTTCGGCCACAACCCGGCCTTCCTGTGGGCCGCGCTGGACCGGGCGCGCGCGGCAGCGGAGCCGAGCATGGTACAACCCCTGATCGCCCCGGCGGCCGAGGCGCTGGCCGGCAAGCTGGTCGAGCTGGCCCCGTGCGAGGCGGGCTATGTCACGTTTTCCAACAGCGGCGCCGAGGCGGTCGAGTCGGCCATCAAGCTGGCCCGCGCCAAGACGCGCCGCCCGCTCATCCTGGCCACCGATCAGGGGTTTCACGGCAAGACGCTGGGCGCCCTGTCGGCCACCGGCAGCGCCCAGTACCGCGACCCGTTTTTGCTCGACACCACCCGTTTCGCCCATATTGCCTACGGCGACCTGGCGGCGCTGGAGCGGCGCCTGGACGGCGGCGACGTGGCCGGCTTCATCGTCGAGCCGATCCAGGGCGAGGCCGGCATGATCACGCCGCCGGACGGCTATCTGAAAGAGGCGGGCGCGCTGTGCCGCAGGGCCAAGACCTTATTCATCCTGGACGAGATTCAAACCGGCCTCGGTCGCACCGGCCACCTGTTCGCCGCCGAGCGGGAAGCGCTGGACCCGGACATCCTGCTGCTGGCCAAGGCCCTGGGCGGCGGCCTGGTGTCGCTGGGCGCCGCCATCTGCCACGCGCGCGCCTGGAGCGCCGATTTCGGCCTCTACCATAGCTCCACCTTCGCCAACAACCACCTCAGTTGCACGGTGGGCTTGGCGACCCTGGAGCGGCTAACGCAAGACGGGCGCGAATTGATCGGGCACGTGCGCCGCGTCGGCCATGATCTGGGCGAGGCGCTGGCGCGGCTGGTGCGCGCGTATCCCGGCGTGTATCGCGCCGCCAGCGGGCGCGGGCTCATGCAGTCGCTCACGCTGATGCCCTGGGACGGCGAGCAAAGCTATTTCCTGTCGCACGCCAGCTCCACCGGCATGGCCGCGCCCCTGGTCTGCGGCTATCTGTTGCACGAGCACGGCATCCTGATCGCACCCACCTTCAATCACCGCAACGTGCTGCGCCTGGAACCGCCGCTGACGATCGGCCGGGCGCACATCGACCGCCTGCTGGCCGCGCTGGAAGAGACCGCGCAACGCTTGGCGGCCGGCGAGCATGGCGCGCTTTTGCGCTACCTCACCACGCTGCCTACGCCCGCCCCGCGCGCCGCCTGAGCGCGGCCCCCCACCCCCGAAAGGATATCTTATGCGTGCGACCCCCACACAGCAGTCCTGCCTCGGCAGATATGCGTTTTTGATCCATCCCACCAGCCTCGACGAATTGCATCTGTCGGCCCCGCCGTGCTTCGACCATTTCAGCGCCGAGCAGCGCGCCGGCTGGTGCGACTGGATCGGTTCCTGGTCGGCCCGGCATTACGAGCCGGGCATCGCCTACCATCTGCCGGCCATGCATTCGCGCGCGGGCGGCTACGTGGAAGGCTGGCTGATCAGCGTGCCGCTGACCCCGCAACAGATGATGCGGCTGCGTCCGCGCGAGCGCGCCGTGCTCATGGCGGCCTGCGTGGCGCTGGCGAAAGAACTGGGCGCCGACATCCTGGGTCTGGGCGCCTTCACTTCCATCATCACGCGCAACGGCGCCGACCTGGCCGATTGCGGCATCGCCATCACGACCGGCAATAGTCTGACGGCGATGGCGGCCGCCGAAAGCATCAAGTTGGCGGCGCGCCGGCGCGCCCCGGCGCTGGACGAGGCGGCGCTGGGGGTGATCGGCGCGGCCGGGTCGGTGGGCAGCCTGGCGTGCAAGCACCTGGCCGACGTGTGCGGCGACTTGACCCTGTTCGGCAATCCGGGCAACCCGCAATCGTTGAGCAAGCTGAAGCGACTGGCGGGCGAGATCTACCAGGCGGCGGCGCGGCGCGTTCTGGCCGGCGAGGCGGACGCCGGGGTCGGCGCCAAGCTGCTGCCGGTGCGGGCCTGGCTGGCCACGCTGCCGCCGGCGCTGCTCCAGCGGCGCGACGCCGAGGCCCGCTCGACCCTGTACGACATGATCACCTGGCGTTGCCGGCGCGCGGCCGCCCCGGCGCCGATTTCGCTGTCGGTCGATCCGCAAGCGCAGCTGCCGAGGATGGCGTATCTGATCTCGGCCACCAGCCAGGGCAAGGCGTGCGTCGCCGCCGATTGGCTGGGGACGGGCGCGGTGGTATGCGATGTCGCGCGTCCGGCCGACGTGCACGCCGGCTTGCATGGCGCGCGCGCCGATCTGACGGTGTACGAGGGCGGCTTGCTGCGCCTGCCCGAGCCGGTGCGTTTCGGCCGTCGCAATGTGATCGGCTGCGCGGCCGGGATCAATCTGGCTTGCCTGTCGGAAACCATGACCTTGGCGCTGTCCGGCATCCGGCGCAATTACAGCGTGGGCGCCGAGCCGCCGCTGGCCGACGCGCGCGAAGTGTTGCGCCTGGCGCTGCACCACGGTTTCGAGATCATCTCGCCGCTCGACGAGGCCGAGGAGGCCGACCAGGCCCACGGCGCGGCCGGCGCGCGGGCCGCGCCGGCGCCCGAGCGCCGCGCGGAAAAACGCCTGGCCGCGTGACGGCCGGCTTGTCCCCACCCCTTTTGGAGGCCATCATGAACCATTTACCCCCATCCATTATCGCGGACCGCCCCGCGCGCGCGCCCGAACCCGCGCCCGGCGCCGAGCGGGCGCCGCTCACGCGCGCCCAGGCGGGAGCGCTGTTGGCGCGTCACGCCGACCATCCATCGGCCTTTCTCGCGCTCAATCACGGCACCGCGCATTTCGCCGTGCCGGGGCTGGAGGGCTTTATCGCCTACCGCCCGCATGGCCGCTTTCTGTTCCAACTGGGCGGCGGCTTCGCTCGCGGCGACGCGCGGCGCCTGCTACTGGAGCGTTTCCGCCTGTTCGCGCGCGGCCAACAAAAGAGAATTTGCGCCGTCCAATTACAGCCGGACGACATCGCCCTCTACCGGCAAGCCGGCTTTTCCATCAATCAGATGGGGTCGTGCTACGCGATGGATCTACGCCAGTTCAGTCCGGCCGGGCGCCACTTCGTCAAACTACGCAACAAGGCCAATCAAGCCCGCCGGGCGGGCATCGAGGTGGCCGAACTGGGCGCCGACCTGCCGAGGACGACCGAAATGTGGGAGCAACTGGACGTCATCACGCGCTCCTGGCTGCGCGCGAAGGGCCGGTATACCAAACTCATCGAATTCATGATCGGCGAACTGGGCCAATCGGACCAGGCCGAGCGGCGTGTGTTCGTGGCGCACCTGGGCGCGCGGGTGATCGGTTTCATCAGTTATGTGCCGGTGTACGGCCGGCGCCCGGGCGTGTTGCACGACATCACGCGCCGGGTGGCCGACGCGCCGCCCGGCGTGATGGAATGGATCAATTTGAACGCCATCGCGCGTTTCCAGCGCGAAGGCATCGCCCATCTGCATTTCGGCTTGTCGCCGTTCGCCGGCCTGTGCGCCGAACACGATGGCGTGGAGGGGCGCAGCCGCCTGCTGTCGCGGCTGGCGACCTTGATCGCCGCGCATGGCGACTTCATCTATCCATCCCGGACCCAGGAGCGGTACAAACTGAAGTGGCAGCCGCATTATGTGGCGCCCGAATATATCGGTTTCGAGGGTGGCTTCAGCCTGACCGGCCTGTGGCGGCTGCTGCAACTGACCAAGACGGTATGAAGCGGGAGCGCGAGATGGCGGGCGGGGCCGCGACAAGCGGGCGCCGCCGCCAATGTGACGGCCGAATCGCTTTAGCGCAAAATGGCGCCGGCCGGCTTCACGCCCGGCATCATCGCGGCGACCTGGCACATCATTTCCGGGCTGGCCGGCGACTTGCAACAACGCGCCGAGGACGGTTGAGCCAGCTTATTTTTTCACGATGCCGCAAGTAAACACGATATCGCCGGCGCGCGCGAAATACACCGAGCGCACGTCCACCTTTTGGGTGACCGAGTTGGGCCATTTGAACTCGATCCAGCCGGAGGGGGCTTTGGCCAGGATGGCCAGCCGTTCGCGCATAAAATATTTGCCATCGACGTCGCGCGTTTCGGACAAGTCCTTGCCGACCATGCGCGGCAGCACCGCGTTGGCCAGCACCACGCCCTTCATGTCGTGCGCCACCACGTACAGATCGCGGTCGACGAAGATGCCGGTTTTGTTGTTGACCTCGGCCAGGGTTTTGTCGCGCCCGTTCTCGGCCAGATAGGCGAGCGCCTTGTTCACCATGGCGATCGCCTCGGGCGCGGTGCCGAGCTCGGCGGCGCCGGCGCTCGCTTGCAGCAACAGGGAAAAAGCAAACAGTTTAAAAAATTTCAACATGATATCTCCGATCCGGTGGTGCCGGAACGCGCTGGCGCGGCCCGGCTTGGCGATCCGCTACAAGCGTATGCCGCAGGCTTTTCCGCGACGCGCGCCATAGCGACCTTAAAAACTGTGCCGCAGGCCCAGCATCACGCCGCTCTGGTCCAGCCCGGCGAGGGTGGTGGCGCCGGGCGAGACGCCGACCGCCGAGGCGCCTTTGTTGACAATGTGGCCCACGCTGAGGTAGCTGGCGGTGCGACGCGAAAAATTGTAACTCAGCCTCAAAGCCAGGATCGCGGCATCGTTCTTGGTGCTCTTGATATCGAGATTGGCCACCTGGGCATCGACCACCCAGGCCTCGGCGATCGGTTGGGTCAGGCCCAGGTAGACCAGGTTCGATTTCAAGCTGGTGACGGCCTCGTTGCGTCGGCTGATCACGCCGCCGCCGATCTTGGTGGTACCCCATTTCACAAAGCCATTCACGGTCGAGCGCGTGTCGGTATAGTTGCTGCTGGTCAGGCCGAACAAGGCGCCCACGCCGCCGTGCATACGATCGTAAGAACCGGACACGCCGTAGGCCCCGCCATCATATTTCACCATGCCGGTCCACTGCCGGCAAGCTTGGGCGTCGCCCGGTTTCTCGCCGGCGCAGTTGGTCGCTTGCGGACCGCCCGTGCTGCCGGCGTCGCGCCCCAGGCTATAGGTGGAGCCGACCGAGAAGCCATCGAATTTGCCCAGGTAGCCGACCGCGTTGTCGCTGCGGGTGTTGGGCAAATACGAATCGAGATTGACCATCGCGTGAATATTCGGTCCCATGGTGTCGCTATCGAGCAGCGCATAGAAGGTCATATTGTATTGCCGCCCCAGCGACAAGGTGCCGTACTTGCTCGACAGCCCGACCAAGGCTTGCCGCCCGAACAGCCGGTTGCCGTAGTTGAGGGCGCCGGTGTCGATGGCGATGCCGCTTTCCAGGACGAACAGCGCCTTCAAGCCGCCACCCAAATCCTCGCTGCCACGCAGACCGAAGCGGGACGGCACGCTGGCCGTGATGTTGGGCATGCGCACCATCGAGCGGTCGTCGGGACCGGAATGATTGAGGTATTCGACACCGGTGTCGACGATGCCGTAGATCGTGACGCTACTTTGCGCATGGGCGCTCAATGCGGTGCACAAGGTGGCCGCCGCGATGGTGAATTGCTTTTTCATGACTGTCTCCGTAACGTTATAGCATTGTTAAATTACACAAATCAAGAAGCGTTCATGCCCGGCGACGGGCGCGGCGGGTGGCCGACATCGCGGTTGACATCGCGCCACATAACACGGCGATAAAGCATGGCCTTGATCTAGGCCAGACGGACACCGTGAAGCCGGCGGTTTTTTTCGAGTATCCACGTTATGCAAAGCGATGTCGAATGTTGCGCTGCGTTCCGTTGTTGATTCGCACAGACGCCGCGCCCACCGTCCACGCGTGCGCGAAGGTCAAGACTTCATTGGCGGCGGCTTGACGGGCGACCGCGCGGAGGCCCGCCTGTTGAGTCACAACAAAGCCCGCCGAGAACGCCGGAACGCCGGCCGGCCTTGCCGATCTACTCACACGTGCGGCGCATCGCGGCGCACTTTCGATGGTGGCGCAAGGCCGGGGTCTTGCGCGCCGTGCCGTCTGATGGTTCTTAAACGGGTCCTTCATGAAAAATCCACAAACAATTTTGGTGGACGCGCAATTGACGCGCGCGCAAGGCAAGCAAAAGGTGGCGCTCATCACCGGCGTTACCGGGCAGGACGGCGCCTATTTATCGGCGCTGTTACTTGAAAAAGGGTATGTGGTGCATGGCGTCAAACGGCGCAGTTCGCAATTGAACACGGCAAGAATCGACCATTTGTATCAAGACCCGCAACAAGAAAACCGCCATTTCATCTTGCACCATGGCGACATGACCGACAGCTCGTCCCTGATGACCATCGTCGAACGGGTCCAGCCCGACGAAATCTACAATTTGGCGGCCCAAAGCCATGTCGCCGTCTCGTTCGAGGCGCCCGAATACACCGCCAACGCGGACGCCATGGGTACCTTGCGCCTGCTCGAAGCGATGCGCGTGCTCGGGCTGCGCGACAAGACCCGTTTTTACCAAGCCTCGACTTCCGAGCTGTACGGCAAAACCCTGGCCACGCCGCAATCGGAAAGCACGCCCTTCTATCCGCGCAGCCCGTACGGGGTGGCCAAGCTGTATGCCTATTGGATCACGGTCAATTACCGCGAGGCGTACGGCTTGTTCGCCTGCAACGGCATCTTGTTCAACCACGAGTCGCCCCTGCGCGGGGAAACTTTTGTCACGCGCAAGATCACGCGGGCCATGGCGCGCATCGCGCTCGGCTTGGAACCTTGCGTGTACCTGGGCAACCTGGACGCCAAGCGCGACTGGGGCCACGCGCGCGATTATGTCGACGCCCAGTGGCGCATGTTGCAGCAGGAAACGCCGGAAGACTTCGTCATCGCCACCGGCCGGCAATATAGCGTGCGCGACTTCGTGGACGCTTGCGCGCTGGCGCTCGGTATCACGCTGGCGTGGCGCGGGCTGGACGAACAGGAAACGGCCGTGGTGCGCGCGCCGGGACCGCACCCGCACGTGCGCGCGGGGCAAACGGTGGTGCGGGTCGACCCGCGCTACTTCCGGCCCACCGAGGTCGAATCCTTGCTGGGCGACGCCAGCAAGGCGCGCGACAAGCTCGGTTGGCGGCCGGCCACCAGCTTCACCGAACTGGTGGCCGAAATGATCGAGGCCGATCTGCAGGCGGCCCGCAAATATCAGCTGATCCAACGCAATGGCTATGTCGCCCATTGCCATCGCGCTTTATAAGGTCGCCCCTCATGTTCCCCACATCCAAACGTATTTTTGTCGCCGGTCATCGCGGCATGGTGGGCGCCGCGCTGATGCGCGCCCTGCGCGCCAGCGGCGCGGCCGGCGGCCGGTCTCCAGGCGCGATCGAACTGGTCACGCGCGAGCACGGCGCGCTCGATTTGGTCGACCAGAGCCAGGTGCGGCAATTTTTCGCCAGCCACCGTATCGACGAAGTCTATCTGGCCGCCGCGCGGGTCGGCGGCATCTTCGCCAACGCCAACTATCCGGCCGAATTCATCTATCAAAACCTGATGATCGAAGCCAATATCGTGCACGAGGCTTGGCGCGCCAAGGTCGGCAAGCTGCTGTTTTTGGGCTCGTCCTGCATCTACCCCAAGCTGGCGCCGCAACCGATGGCCGAACACGCCTTGCTCACCGGGCCGCTCGAGCCGACCAACGAACCGTATGCGATCGCCAAGATCGCCGGCATCAAGATGTGCGAGAGTTACAACCGGCAATACGGCAGCGACTTTCGCAGCGTCATGCCCACCAATCTATTTGGCCCGGGCGACAATTACCATGCGCAAAACAGCCATGTGATACCGGCCCTGCTGCGCCGTTTTCATCAAGCCAAGCTCGAGCGGGCGCCGGCGGTGGTGCTGTGGGGCAGCGGCGCGGCGCGGCGCGAATTTCTTTACGTCGACGACCTGGCGTCGGCCTGCCTGCACGTGATGGGCTTGAGCGCGGACGCCTACCGCCTGAGCACGGTACCCATGCAATCGCATCTGAACGTGGGCAGCGGGGTGGAAGTGACCATCGCGGCCCTGGCGCAACTGATCGGCCGGGTCACCGGCTACCAGGGCGCGATCGAGTTCGACCCGACGCAACCCGAGGGGCCGCCACGCAAATTGCTCGACACGTCCGCCTTGCGCCGGCTGGGCTGGCAATCGGCCACCGCGCTGGAGAGCGGCTTGCGGCTGGCCTACCGCCATTTTTGCGCGCAGCAAGCGACGGCGGCGGCGTAGACGCCCTAGCCGGCCCTGCCCTGATCGGGCGCGGGCCTTCGATCGTTGCCACACCGAGAAAGAGCAGCCATGCATACCGTCTTGCTGTTGGGTCCCGCGCTGCACGCCGTGAGCGGGGTGAGCACCCATTTGAATCAATTATTGTCGTCGCGGCTGGGACGCGATTTTCGCTTGTTGCATTTCCAGGTCGGCAGCCAGGGCCGCGACGAATCGCCGCCGCGCAAGGTTTGGCGCCTGCTGTCCAGCCCGTTTCAACTACTGGCCTGCCTGCTGCGCGAGCGTCCCGCCATCGTCCACGTCAACACCTCGATGGACGCCAAGGGTTACTGGCGCGACATCGCCTATCTGGCCCTGTCCCACGCGCTGGGCAAGAAGGTGATTTACCAAGTCCACGGCGGCGCCCTGCCGCACGAGTTTTTCCGGGGTAGCCGCCCGCTCACGGCCCTGCTGCGGCGGGTGTTGCGTTCGGTGGAAGCGGTGCTGGTGCTCGGCAACGAATCGCTGCTGGCCTACCGCCGCTTCGCCCCCGAACTGCGGGTGCGCATGATCGCCAACGCGATCGACGCCGGCCCGGACCCGCACTGGAAGCGCGACCGCGCCGCCTTCGGCGCGCTGACGCTGGTATTCGTCGGCCGCCTGGTGGCCGGCAAGGGCGTGTTCGATATCGTCGAGGCGCTCGCGATCCTGGTGTGCGAACGCCGGCAACTGCGGCTGGTGTTCGCCGGTAACGGCGCCGACGAGGCGCGCTTGCGCCTGCGCGTGCGCCAATTGGGGCTCGAACCCTGGGTCGATTTCGTGGGCGTGATCGAGGGCGAGCGCAAGGAACGCCTGTGGCAAGAGTCGGACCTGTTCGTCTGCCCCACGCACCGCGAAGCGCTGCCCTATTCCCTGCTCGAGAGCATGGCGGCGCGCACCCCGGCGCTGATCTGTCCGGTCGGCGCGATTCCCGACGTCATGGTCGACGGCATCCACGGCCTGTTCGTGCCGATCGGCGACCCGGTCGCGCTGGCCGAGGCGATCGGACGGCTCGACCGCGACCGCGCGCTGATCGGGCGGATGGGCGAGTTGAGCCGGAAGAGGGTGCTGGAAGCCTACAGCGTGGAACGGCTGGCGCGCGAGATCGGCCAGCTCTACCACGCGGCGCTGCCGGCCGGGAGCCGGCCATGAGCGGCCCGTGCGAATCGGTGCTGGGTACCCGCATCGACGCCCTGTCCTGGGAAGAGACGATACGGCGCATCGCCGGCTGGGGCGCGGCGCGCGAATCGCGCAGCGTCTGCCTGGCCAATGTGCACGTGATCGTCACGGCCACGCGCGAGGCGGCGATGCGGCGCGCGCTGGACGCGGCCGATATCGTGTTGCCCGACGGCGCGCCGGTGGCGTGGACGCTGCGCCGTTTCGGCCACGCGGCCCAGGAACGCATCAACGGACCCGACCTGATGTGGCGCTATCTGGCCGAGGCCGAACGCAGCGGCCAGATCGTGTTTTTCTACGGCAGTACCGAACCCACCCTGGACCGGCTGCGTCTCGCCCTCGCGCGCGGCTTTCCCCGTTTGCGCATCGCCGGCATGGTGTCGCCGCCGTTCCAGCCCCAATCGCGCGCCGACGTCGGCGCCGACGTGCGCGCCATCAACGCCTGCGGCACGCAGATCTTGTTCGTCGGACTCGGTTGCCCGAAACAAGAAAAATGGATGGCGGCCCAGCGCGGCCAGGTGCACGCCGTCATGATCGGGGTCGGCGCCGCCTTCGATTACCACGCCGGCACCTTGCGCCGGGCCCCGCTCTGGATGCAGCACAAAGGCCTGGAATGGTGTTTTCGGCTGTACAAGGAGCCGCGCCGCTTGTTCCGGCGCTACCTGGTGACCAACACCCTGTTCATCCTGCGGCTGAGCGCGCAATTGGCCGGCCGCCTGCGGCAGCGCTCGCGCTGACGGCCTGCCTTCCGGCCGATTCAAGCACAACACAATCGAGGACAGCATGACGGAACGGCTCGATACCATCCTCGCCGGCGCCGGGCCTTACGGCTTGTCGCTGGCGGCCCATTTGCGCGCACCGGCACGATTTGCGCATCGTCGGCGCGCCCATGCATAGCTGGCCGCGCCTGATGCCGGCCGGCATGGAACTGAAATCGGAGGGCGTCGCCTCCTCGCTCGACGGTTCCGGCGCGGGAGTCACCCGGGCGACTTGTGCCGCGAGTCGCAATTGCCTACGCCGAGGTCGGCCGGCAGATGCCGCTGACCTTGTTTTCCGCCTAAGGCATGGTGCTCCAGCATCGCTCCGCGCCCGAGGGCACTGCGCCGCGACGGCCGGCTTCGCGCCGCACCGGCAAGACGACACGCCGCTGCGCGAGCGCCGCGTGGCGGACGCGGGCGGCAGCGACAACTTGCGCCACATTGCAGCCGCGCTGCTGTCGCAGGCGGCGCGCCTGACATCGCGCCGAATGCAGGCCGCAGCGGCGGGTCGAATCGGGTCGGGCCGAACGCACCGGCCGCACTTCTTGGCTGGACCCGGTTGCGCCAGCCGCGCCGTGCTGGGTTGACCGCATTGGCTTGGCGGCCTTGGCCCTGCCGCGCCAGCCGCGACGCGTTGATCGAGCACGCCGGCCGGCCGCGCTGTGCTGGCTTCGCCGCGTTGGCCTAGCCGCACCGGCTGTGCCGCCCTGCCCGGACCCCTCCGGCAAGACGGCCGACGGCGCGGCCACCACCCCGATCCGCAAGCCCGCGCGCACCCGGTCGACCGCCCGCGCGGCCCGGGTATCGGCGGTATCGACACCGCGTCCGGCCGGCCTCCGGCGCCACGGTTGATGCCATCCTGCGCGTGCGCGGCGCCCGCCTGCTTGAACTCGGCCCGCTCGAAACGCGCGCACCAGCGCCACAGACGCACGCCCTCGCTCTCGTCGCTGCCGCCGATCGCCACCCAGCGCCGGGCCGCGCACGCGCAGCGCCAGCAACCCGTCCACAATCGAAGGCTTGATGACACCGAGTATGCGCAGCGTTTGCATGCCGGCCTCAGGCGACCAGCGCCCGCGACTTATGGTCGAATACCGTGATGCCGCCGTTGCTGGACATGTGGTGCACTCCTAGCACGCCGGGCGCGAACGCGGTGCCGATATCGGACACCAGTTGTTCCGCATAACGGGTTTCCGATAACTCCGTGATCAGATACGTCAAAATGCCTTTGCCGTATTCGTCGTAGCCCTGCTTCTGGGCCACCCGGTAGATATTCTTGCCTTCGATGATGAGACCGGCGTTGCGCCCCCCTTCCGGATCGATCAGCAGCGGATTACACGGATGCGGCTGCCATTGCTGGCTCAAGGGCGAATCGGACCAGAACGCGTACAACTCCGAGCAAAAGTCGTCGCTGCCGGAATGGTCCATGCTGGTCAACATCCACCAGCGGCCGTCGCGTTCGAACAGCACGGTGTCGGCGGCGGACACTTGATCCATGATCACCGCCGCCGGTTCCCACAGCGAGGGAAACTCGGTGCAGCGATACACGCGGATCTGGCGCGCGGCAGCCGATTCGGGACACATGTACAACTCGCCGCGATAGCGAAAGATGAACGGAAACGACAGGTGAAACGGTTCGCTCAGGCAGGGACCCAGCAGCCGCGCCGAATCGGCCTCCACTTCGAGCACCGAAATATGGCCGCGCGCGGTGCGCCAGACGAAGTCTTCGACAAAACAGTAAGTCTTGCCACCGTGTTCGATCAAGAAAGGATCGGCCCAGTAGCGGCCGCGCGGCGCCGGCGCGCGGATATGCTGGCATAACATGGCTTGGCGCCAGGACGTGCGCAAAAAAGAGATTTCCCATTTTTTGCGCACGCACACGGCGCGCCACATGCCTTTTTCGGCCAGCCGGGCGCCGATCTTGCCGA
This sequence comes from Janthinobacterium sp., assembly GCA_043787615.1. Classification (GTDB taxonomy): domain Bacteria; phylum Pseudomonadota; class Gammaproteobacteria; order Burkholderiales; family Burkholderiaceae_D; genus Janthinobacterium. The sequence goes on from JAYVUV010000078.1 coordinate 17,228, forward strand.
TATAGGCCAGCGCTTGCAGCAAGCTCGGCCCGCCTAGCCATTGGCCGGAAAAAGGCCGCATGGCCAGCGCCGGCGGCGGCGCGCCGCCGGCCGCGATATCGAGCAGCAATTGTTTCAGATGGGGCAGGGATTTTTTCCTCACATAATACTCATTGAGCGAAAAGAGATACCGGGTCGAAAAAAATCCCCGCCGCAAAATACGCGCGGGCTGGCCGTCGCCCGCCTTCAAGGTGATGGCGAACCCGGTCTTGGGGCGCTTGTGGTAGCACTCCCAAAAAAAATGTGGCCCGCCCCGGTACAGCTCGTCGGTGTCGCCGTCGATGGACAGGGTACCGAGCCGCGCCAGCGGCGCCAGGCCGGCGCCGACCGGGCCAGGTCCGCACTGGATCAGTAAATCGAGCCCGAGCGCGGCCAGATGTGCTCGCGCCAGCGCGGCGGCGGCCGTCCCGCCTTCGGCCGCCGCCGCGTCGATGGCGAGAACGCGGCCGCCGCCGCTCACGTCCCAGCGCGCGGCGCCGCCCTCGCGGCCGCGACAACGCAACAGGCGCCGTTCGCACGCGGCCACCGCCTGCAGCAAGCGCCAGCCGAGGCGGCGCCCGGCTCCGCTCGGCCTCACGATCAACAGCGTAAACTCGACCGCCGGTTGCAAGCGCGCCCAGTGCACCAGTTCCCGGATGTGACGGTCAGCAAATGTACTCTCGGCAAGCAAGCCGATACGCAAAATAGTCATCGTCGACAATGTCATTCAATTGGATTGCGGCACCGCGATCGGCCACCGGAACGCCGGTGGGTGGAGTGGCATGTGGACTCTACACGCATGCCGCGCGCGCACGGCAGCGACACCGTCACTGTCTGCGCCAAAGCAAAGGGCTGCGCGCGTCTCGCACACGTTTGAGTTAATGCAAACGGCGCCGCGGGACGCGTTCTATGCTGGCTTCACTTCTCCGTACCGGCCGGAGAACAAACGCCGCGGTGCGCGCGGCGGCGCACCACCCCGGTTGAACCGCGCGATGGATCGCGCGACCGATTCGTCCCAGGCAGACTACAAACCATGTCGATACCGTATATATCAAGCATACCAATCGCGAAACCGAGCCGCGCCATGGCCATCGATGCCGGCAAGCGGCGCCAATCACGCCGCCTGTTCGGCGCCGCGCTGGCCGTCGCGGCCATGCTGTGCGTGCTCGACGCGTACTGGGGCGCGCTGCCGGCGGTGGCCGTGACCGTCTTGTGCGTGCTGGTGCCGGCGGCGGCCGGCGACTACCGGATCGCGGTGCAGCTGGCCGTGTTTCTCCTGGCGCTCAGTCCCACCTATCTCATGCCCAAGGAAATGTTCGGCGTCGCCGGACTCAATCCGCTGAATGGCGCCATCGTCTTGGCGGCCGCCTCGCTGGCGGCCACCGCCCTGCTGACGCGGCGCCTGGTCTTGCCGCGCTGGCCGCGCCAGTTTTGGCTGTACCTGGCCGTGCTGGGCTGCGCGGCCCTGTATGGCGCCGGCCAAACGGCGCGCATTCCGCCCTATTTCAAGGTACTGGAAATTATTAATTTCGATTCGGCGCGCGGTTATATGCTCGATATCTTCATCAAGCCGATGCTCATTCCAGCGACCGCCTATATGTTATCGATCGTGATCGCCAACGCCGCCGAGCCGGCGCGCCACCTGGTCCCGTTTTTCCTGTCCGCCTTGGTGCTGCCCCTGATGGCGATCGCTTACGTGCTCGGCTCGGGGGAAGCCTTGTCCACACTGGCGTCGAGCGACGCGCGCGGTTTCCTGTCGGTGATCGGCATGCACGCCAACGAGCTCGGCTTGATGTTCAACATGGTGTTTTCGCTGGCCGCGTTTTGCTTCCTGTCGAGCCCGCTGCGCTGGCAACGGGGCGTGTTCGGCGCCATCGCCCTGGTGTGCGCGGCGGCCGTGGCGCTCACCTTTTCGCGCGGCGCCTACGCCGGCTTGCTGGCGGTGGTGGTATGCGTGCTGGTCAGCCGGCGCCGCGTGCTGGCCATTTTGGCGCTGACGGTCGCGCTGGCCGGCGCGGCCAGTTGGCTGCCCAGCGCCGTCGCCGAGCGCGCCTCCACCGGCCTCGACAGCGGCGACATGGAAAACATCAGCGCCGGCCGGGTCGACGGCATCTGGCGCCCCCTGCTGCCCGACGTGGCCGCCAGTCCCCTGTTTGGCCACGGCTTGAGCGCCATCTTGTGGTCGGACGCGGCGCGCCGTCACACCATTTTGCCGGTCGGCCACACGCACAGCGCCTACCTCGGCACCCTGCTCGACATCGGCGCGCTGGGCGCGCTGGTGGTGGCCGTGTTTTTTCTGCACATGGGCAAGCTCTTCCTGCGACTGGCGCGGCACCTGCCCGATCCCCTGTGGCGCGGTTTTTTCCGCGGCGCCGTCGCTTGCATTATTTTACTGCTGGTGCAAGGCTTGACCGACGACAGCTTCAGCCCCAGCCGCAGCCAACCCTTCCTGTGGTTGAGCTACGGCGTCGGGCTCGGTTTCCTCGGCCGCGCCGGCATGCGCAAGTTGGGCGCGCCATGAGCCTCCATATCTGTTTTTTCGGCCTGGAAAATCTGCCCGTGCTGGCGCCCGAATTTAACCGCCACGGCATCGGCGGCGAGCAGGTTCAGCAAACCCTGCTGGCGCGCGCCTTGACCCGGCGCGGCCATACCGTCAGCATGGTGGTGCACGATTACGGCCAGCCGGACCGCGCGCGCTGGGACGCCATCACCGCATTCAAGGCTTACCGCGAGCAAGCCGGCTTGCCGGTCTGGCGCTTCGTGCACCCGCGCTGGACGGCGGTCTGGGCGGCCCTGCGCCGGGCCGACGCCCAGATTTACTACGCCAGTTGCGCAGGCATGCATCTGGGCTTGCTGGCCCTGTTTTGCCGGCGTCACCGGCGCAAGCTGGTGTTCCGGGTGGCCCACGACACCGATTGCCAGCCGGATCAACTGCTGATTCAATTCTGGCGCGACAAGAAGCTGTATGAATACGGCTTGCGCCGCGCCGACGGCATCCTGGTGCAAAGCGAGCAGCAACGGGCCGCGCTGGCCGCCAATTATGGCTTGAGCGGCCGGATCGCCGGCATGCTGGTCGATGCCCCGGAAAGAACCGGCGTCCGCACGGTCGATGTGTTGTGGGTCAACAATATCCGCGGCTTCAAACGGCCGGAGCTGTTCCTGGCCCTGGCCGAGCGCCTGCCGGACCTGTCGTTCCACATGATCGGTGGCCCTCAATATGGCCACGAGCAGTTGTACCGCCAGATCGCGCGCGACGCGGCGCGCCTGCCCAACGTGACGTTTCACGGCCGCGTGCCTTATCACGACATGGACGGGCATTTCGCGCGCGCCCGCCTGTTTGTCAACACCTCGGACAGCGAGGGCTTTCCCAACGCCTATTTGCAAGCCTGGGTGCGCGGCACCCCCTCGGTGGCGTTCTTCGATCCCGACGGCGTGATCGAAACGCACCGTCTGGGCCGCGCCGTGGGTACGCCGGAACAGATGGCGGACGCGGTGCGAGCGCTGTTGCGGAGCGAACAGGCATGGAGCACCTCCAGCGCGAACTGTCTGGCCTATATGGCGCGCAGCCATGGCGAACAGCGGGTGCTGGCCGATTATCTCGACTTATTCCATGGGATGGATTGAGCGATGGCCGCGCCGATCAATATTCTGTTCATCACCGCCTCGCTCGACTTCGGCGGCGCCGAAAAACATTTGGTTAGCCTGATCAACCAGCTCGACCCGGCCCGTTACCGGCTCTCGCTCGCCTATCTGAAGCCGCCCTCGCCCCTGCTGTCGCAAATCGACCCGGCCCGGCTGGAGCGGCGCGTGCTGTGCTGCGACGTGCGGCACAAGGTGGACCCGCGCGCGGCCGGCTTGCTGGCGCGCCATATTCGCGCCGAGCGGGTCGATATCGTGGTGTGCGCCAATCCGTATGCCCTGCTGTACGGCTGGCTGGCCCGCATCGCCGCCGGCAAGGCGGTGCGGCTGGTGGAAGTGTTCCATTCGACGGAATTGGCGACGCGCAAGGAAAGGCTGCACATGCTGCTGTACCGCCCGCTGTTCTGGGCCAGCGACGCCCTGGTCTACGTGTGCCACAACCAGCGCCGCTATTGGCACGCGCGGGGCTTGCGCGCGCGCCTGGTGCAGGTGATCCATAACGGCATCGACCCGGCCCACTTCGACGACCGCTGGAGCGCGGCCGAAAAAAACGCCGTGCGCCAAGCTTACGGTTTCCCGCACGACGCCTACCTGGTCGGCTTGTGCGCCTATATGCGGCCCGAAAAGGCGCACGGCGACTTGCTGCGCGCGGTGGCCGCGCTGGTGGCGGCCGGGCTGGACGTCAAATGCCTGCTGATCGGCGACGGTCCGCAGCGCCCGCCGATCGAAGCCCAGATCGCGGCCCTGGGTTTGCAGCCGCATGTGCGCATCACCGGGTTTCGCGACGATGTGCGGCAATTGATCGCCAGCTGCGACGTGATGGCCATCGTCTCCCATCATGTGGAAACGTTTTCGCTGGCGGCGCTCGAAGCGATGGCCTTGGGCAAGCCGATGGTGATGAGCGCCATCGGCGGCGCCGCCGAACAAGTGGCGCACGGCGAGAACGGCTTGTTGTTCGAACGGGGCCATATCGCCGCCCTGACCGCCGCCTTGCGTAGCCTGATGGGATCGGTGGCCCGCCACCGCATGGGCGGTCAGGCGCGCCGCACCGTGTTGCGGCAATTTTCCCTAGCCACCATGACCGACGCGTACGCCGCCCTGTTCGAGCGATTGGCGGCGCGGCGTGGTTAAGCCCGATACCCTCGCCGCGCGGGGGTCGGAGCCGGTCCCGGTCCCGGTCCCGGTCCCGGCTCCGGCCCCAGCCTCGGCCGCCGGCGCCGACCGCGCGCGCCGCCATATCGTCGCCCTGGCCTTGGCCGGCGGGGTGGAATACGCGCTCCAGGCCGTGGTGCCCATCATTTTGGTGCGCTGCCTGACGGTGGACGCCGTGGCGCAATACCGCTTCCTGTGGCTGTTGACGGGGACCGCGCTGGCGCTGGCGCCCGCCTTCATGCCGCAAGCCCTGTTTTATTTTTTGCCGCGCGCGGCGCGCGACAGCGAGGGCGCCTTGATCGGCAACGCGCTAGCCTACCTGGCGCTGGCCGGAATCGTGGCCGGCTTGCTCACGGCGCCCTGGCATCCCTTCCTGCCGGCCATGGCCGGCGACTTGTTCCGCCAGTCGCGCGGCCTGTCGTCCGTGTTCATCGCCGTGTGGATCGTCGCCTCCTTGCTGGACGTGCTACCCACGGCGGAGGCGCGCGCGGGCTGGCAAGCCGGCGCCACGCTGGCGCTGGCCCTGCTGCGCACGGCCTTGATCGTGCTGGCCGCGCTGACGGTGGCCGAACTCGCGCCGCTGGTGGCCGCCATCTTGCTGGTCGGCGTAGCCAAACTCGCGCTGCTGGGGCGCTACCTGCTCGGCCGCCGGCGCCGCCTGGCTTGGCGGGCGCCGCTGATGGTCACGCAATTGCGTTACGCGCTGCCTTTCGCTTGCGGCAACGCCCTGTACCTGCTGCGCGGTCAGGCCGATCAATGGGTGGTGGCCGGCCTGATGTCGCCGGCGTCGTACGCGCCGTTCGCCATCGCCGGGGTGTTCTTGCCGCTGGCCACGTTGGTGCGGGTGCCGGTCAACAATGTGATGATGTCCCGCCTCAATGGCGCGCACGCGCGCGGCGAGCACGCCGACATGGCACGCTTGATCGCCAAGACCAACGGCATGAGCGCGATGTTGCTGGTGCCGCTGAGCGGCGCGCTGATAGCCTGCGCGCCGGAACTGGTACACATTATTTATACCGCCCTTTATGCGCAAGCGACCCCCGTCATGCAGATTTTCCTGGTCGGCGTGATCGCCAACGCCTTCGCGGTCGGGCATGTGCTGCCGACCATGGAAAAAGGACGCGCCGCAATACTGATCAGCGCCTGCGGCTTGCCGCTGTCGGTCCTGTTGAGCGTGATCGGCATCCGCTTGTGGGGCTTGTCGGGGGCCGCGCTGGGCGGCGTGCTCAGCCTGGTGCTGGGCGAACTGGCGGCCACGCTGGTGGTCGCGCGCGCGCTCGGGGTGTGCGCGCGCCAATTGCTGGCCTGGGCCATGTTGAAACCGACCATGTTGGCCACGGCCGTGGCCACGGGCGCCGTGCTGACGCTCGGCTCGCCGCTCGGCTCGCCGTCCGGCTCGCCCGGTCTCGGCTTGCTGATGAAAGTCGGCTTGTATCTGGCGGTTTTCGTCCCCGTCTTCTTGTCCAGCGGCGGCCGCAGGCAGCTGACGCTGGGCATGGGCTGGACACCATGAGCGGCATGGGCCGCGCCAAAGGAGCGTTCGATTGACCTTGCTCGTGATTACCAATCGCCCGCTGCGCGATAAAACCAACGGCTACGACGCGCGGGTCTGGCATGTCTGCCAAGCCCTGTCACGCCGGCACGATCTGGTGTTGCTGAGCATGCGGGCGGTGCCGGCGCCGGCCGACGCGGCGCGCCACTTTCCTTTGCATCAGCTATTTTGCGCCACCCAGTTGACGGCGCCGATGACGAACTGGCGCCCGTCGCCGCGGCGTCATCTGCGCCTGAGCGAAGAACGCTATCTGCCCTGGGGCTATCCGGCTTTCCTGCGCGGCGTGAGCGAGCAGATCGATCAACTGTGCGCGCGGCACGCCGTGAGCGGCATCGTGGTGTTCGGTGTCGATTTACTAAGCCTGGTCAACCGTTTCAGCGGCGATAAGATGTTGTTGCTGGACGTGTGCGACAGCATGACGCTGACCCTGCGGCGTGCCGGGTGCGGCCGCGCGAGCTGGCGCGAGCGGCTGGCGCTGGCGCGTTGGAGCCGGCTGGAGGGCGAGGCCGCCGCCCGCTGCGACCAGGTGGTGACCATCAACGGCGCCGACACCGCGACCCTGCGCGCGCTGTCGGGTGGTCGAAGCAATCTGTCGACCCTGCCGAACGGGGTCGATCCGGCCTGGCTGGGCGCGCACCGGGCCGGGCGCGCCACCCGGCGCGGCGTGGCGTTTTGGGGCAACCTCGACTTCGCGCCCAACCGCGACGCCATGGCGTATTTCTATCATGCCGTGTTCTTGCCCTACCTCCAGCCCGCCGGCATCGAACTGTGCGTGGCCGGCGGCCGGGCCGACCCGTGGTTGCGCGACGCGGCGCGCGCCCAGCCCCTGCTGCGCCTGACCGGCTATGTGGACGACTTGCCGGCTCTGCTGAGCGCATACCCGATCATGGTCAATCCGATGCGCATCGGTAGCGGCTTGAAAAACAAGGTACTGGAAGCCTTCGCCTGCGGCTTGGCGGTGGTGTCGACCGAGCTCGGCATCGAGGCCATCGAAGGGGCCGCCGCCGGGGTCAGCCATGTGCTAGCCGAGTCGGCGACGGATTTTTTCACACAGATCGAGACCCTGCTGGCGATTCCTCCGAGCCAGTCGATCGCCAATCTTGCCCTGGAAACGGAACCGGCCCGTCAGCTGGCCTGGACCTTGCAGAACTACGGAGCCT
>JAYVUV010000079.1:0-9054 GCA_043787615.1 Janthinobacterium sp.
TTCAAGCGAGCATGACATTTTCCGAGCTTCAAGGCCCGGTCGATTTTCGCTTGCTCGATGCGTATTATCAGGGCGCTTATCTTAGTGATGGCAGCAGCCAACTCTATTTGCGAACAAAATTGCCGAAGATGTCGGAAATGGTCGATTTGTCACAGCTACGCGCCGTCGGCGCACCCGTACCGGGCGGTTATGTCACCGATGGACGGTGGGTCCTTTATGGCGCGGTGTTAGTGAGCGGGGCGCACCCCGCGAGCTTCGTGCGCGTGCCCTTGTTGACGCGCGGCCGCTCCACGTCGCGAGCGCCCGATGAGGCTCGATCGTTCGCGCGGGACCGCGAAGCGGTTTATTTCAGCGGCAGACGCCTTGATGGCGCCATGCCGGCCAGTTTTTCAGTGGTGTATCACGCCGAACGTCCGGAACCCGCGCTGCTCGCCTCGGACGGCCGCGCGGCATGGAAACTTGAAAATGGCGCGCTGGAACGGCTTGAAACCGATGCCGAGAAATTGCATATGTTGCAACAGGATGCGAAGCGGGCGGTGGAAATCGACTAAGCCGGCACGCTCAGGAGCGCAGGTTTTGTTTCCTTGCGCGCAGGCGGGTTGACCAGGATGGAGAGGTTGTCGTGCGGGGCTGCGTCGTAACTTTCTCCTTTTTCCTACACCGGCGCCGCACCAGAGGGAAAAATCTGGAAGATGTGCTGCGCAAAGGTGGCGCTGGGATACAATCGTTATTCCATATCAAGCCATAGCGTTTTGTTTGAAAGCCGGCCCTGTTCGCGCGCTTCGCTTCAAGCACGGTGGCACTCTAGGACCGAATGATGAGTAGTGCGCCGTCATCGCCACCCGCCAGCGACCGAAGCGCCGCGCCGCGCGGCCGCTTGCGGCATCTGTTCGGTCTGGTCGTCACCAACGATTTTCGGCAGCGGCGCCGGGTCTTGATGGTGATCATGACCGCTTCCGTGTACGCCATCTGCATCGCCATGTTGTATTACGGAGTGGCGATCGGCGTGTTCGAGCCGGCCCCGGCCAGCCTGCTCGCGTTGCTGTGCATGCTCGCCCCGGCCGTATTTTTCGTCATCGTGCGCGGCGGCTATAACTTGCGTTTCAGCGAGCCGTCGCTGGCGTTGCCGCAGGCGGTCAGCGCCCAGACCCTGATCGCCATGGCTTACGCGGTGACCGGGCCGGTGCACGGCGCCACCCTGATTTTGCTGGCGGTGGTGATGGTGTTCGTCATGTTTGAAATGGGCACCCGCCGGGTCTGGACCTTGATGTTTTACACCATCGGTTTGATGGGCGCGGTGATGGCCTGGCGCGCCCACAGCGCGCCGGCCCTGTATCCGGCCCGGCTGGAGCTCATCCATTTCGCCCTGACCGCGACCGCGCTGCCGGCGATTTCCTCGCTCTCGGTCCAATTGTGGAATATGCGCAAGCGCCTGCGGGTGCAAAAAGTGGAGTTGGAGGCGGCGCTGGAGCACATCCGCACCGTGGCCACCCACGACGAGTTGACGGGGCTGGCCAACCGGCGCCATATGCTGGCCTTGCTGGCCGAGCATATCACCCGTCAGGCGCGCGGCGGTCCGGGTTTCGTGATCGCACTGGCCGATATCGATCATTTCAAGCGTGTCAACGATACCTTCGGCCACCGGGTCGGCGACGAGGCGCTGGTGCGCTTCGCCGAGCAGGCGCGCGCCCATTTGCGCGGCACCGATATCGTGGGCCGTTGGGGCGGCGAGGAATTTCTTTTGCTGTTGCCCGAATCGGCGTCGGGCGATCCCAACATTGGTATCGAACGCTTGCGCGGGGCCTTGGCGGTGGCCCAGGTCAGCCAGCAGGCGCCGCATCTGCGGGTGGCGTTTTCCACTGGCGTGACCCGTTACGCCGACGGCGAGGCGATCGACGATTTGATCGAGCGCGCCGACCAAGCCTTGTACCGCGCGAAACGGGGCGGCCGCAATCAAACGGTGGTGATCTGAGTGGCGCCCGGCCAGCCTTATTTTTTGTAGATGCCGCTCGCCACCAGCACGTTTTGGTATTTCTCCACGTAGGCGGACTTTTTGTCGACGGTGTGGCTGACCGGATTGGGCCAGTTGTAGTCGACCCAGCCGGCGCCCTTGCCACGGGCCAGGGCGATCAAGGCCTTGACCATCATGTTGCCGTCGGCATCCTTCAAATCCAGCACATTTTTTCCGATGATTTTAGGGTTGGCGCCGTTGGCCAACTCCAAGCCATCCATGTCGATCACGAAGATATACAGATCGCGGTCGCGAAAGGCCCCGGCCGGATCGCTGAAATCGGCGTAGGCCTTGGCCGCGTCGCTCGCTTGCAGATGGGCCACGGCCTTCTTGACGAGGGCGGTCGCCTCGGCGGCGGTGCCATGCTCGGCCGCCAAGGCGGGGGCGCGCCAGCCCAGCGCTCCGAACGTAATGAGCAGCATGGCCGCCGCGCGCACTGTGTTTCTCTTTAACATAGACATGTCTCCGGAAAAGGGTAGCCCAAGGTCGGCACGCGGCCGATGAGCAGCAAGGCGCGCCGGCCTGGTGCCGAGGCGCCGCCTGGCCTCAGTTTTGCATTTCCAGTATTAAATATCCAGCCCGATGTGCGGCATCGTTGTTGGTCGGCAACGCGCGGCCCGCGCGCGTTTCCGTGTCCGGCGCGAACGCGCAAACGAATGAACGATGCCGCTGCGGCGGCGGCGCCGCGCGGCGCGATGGCGGCGCCGCCGCGCGCACCGGGCGCCGCGCTACAGCGCGAAATAGGCCGCGCGGTCCAGCTCGGCGAGCCAGCCCACTTGCGCGGGCCGCCAGCCCAGCAGCGCCTGGGTGTGCTCGCCCGTGGCCGGGTTGTCGAGCGCGGCGAAATGGGCGAACCAGCCGAAGTGGGCGGCGGCCCGGTCGGCGCTGGTGCCGACCGCCTCGAGGCCCAGCCGGCGGTCGATCACGGCGGCGATCTCGCGACCCGAGCGAATGCCGGCCTGAACGTCACCGATGGGCGGCGCCGCGATTGTATCGCGTCCGTTTAAGCGCGAACAAGTCGGCGCCGGGCCGGCGCGTTACGCTGGTCGAGCAAATCCGAGGCGGCCAAGGCAAGCGCGATGCGACCCCTGGCGCCACCGTTCCGCTCATCCGTGCCGCCTATGACTTCGTTTGTCGCCGAACCTTTACTGGCCCGACCCGCCGGTCCAGCGCCCGCCTTCCAGGCCATCCCGGCCGCGCCGGTGGGCTTGACGCGCTACGGCCGCACGCTGGGCGCGCATTGGCGCCTGGCGCTCGCCATCGCGCTGGCGGTGGCGCTGCTGGGCAATCTGTACGCCTTCGCGGCGGCCCCTCTGTACGAGGCGAGCATGCTGTTTCAGCTCGATGAGCAAGCCCGGCCGGACGACCCCGGCACCCTGCTGGGCGAGTTGGCCTCCACCTTCGATGTCAAGAACGCGGTCGGCACCGAAATCGCCCTGTTCGGCACGCGCCATCTGCTGGCGCCGGTGGTCGAGCGGCTCGGTCTGTGCATCCAGGCCGAGCCGGTTTATCTGCCCGTGTTCGGGCCGGCGCTGGCGCGCGGCGCGGCGCGCGACGGCTGGCTGGCGGCGGCCTTGCGGCGCGCCCGCTACGCCACGGGCGCGGAGCGCATCGTCGTCGGCCGGCTCGATCTGCCGGCCGGGACGCAACCGGTTGCGCTGATGGTGAGCGCCGGCGCCGATGGCGACTATCTCGTGCAAGCGCGGAAGACGGGGCCGCGTTGGCGCGCTCGACTTGGGCAAAACATCAGCCTGCCCGACGAGGGCGGCGCGATCACGCTGCGCATCGATATCCTGCGCGCCAGCCCGGGCACCCGTTTCCGGCTGTGGCGCATTCGGGCGGACGAGGCGATGGACGAATTGCGGCGCACCCTGGTCGTGGCCGAAGTGGGCAACAAATCCGGGGTGTTCAAGCTCGCCTTGCGCGGCGCCGATCCGGCGGCGGTGCACCGCGCGCTCGCTGTGCTGGGCGGCGAATATCTGCGTCAGCATCGGCTGCGCAAGACCGAAGACGCGCAGCGGGCGCTGGCGATGATCGAGCAGCGCCTGCCGGCCTTGCGCGCCCATCTGGAGCAAGCCGAGTCGCGTTATGACAGCTTGCGCAGCGAGGCCGGCGTGATGGGCGCGCCCGACGGGCGCCGGCTGGAGCTCGAACAGATGGCGAGCTTGCGCGCCGGCCGCGCCCAACTCGAACGCGAGCGAGCCGATGTCGCCACCCGTTTCACCGCACGCCACCCGCGCCGGGTCGCGCTGGCCGCGCAGATCGGCGCCGCTGACGCGGCCTTGGCCGCGCTGGCGCTGCGGCTGGCGCGCCAGCCGGGCTTGGAACAAACCCTGTCGCGCCTGCAACGCGAGGTGCAGATAGACCAGCAACTGTACGAGGGCTTGCGCGGCGCGGCCCAGCGCCTGCATTTGATCGCGATCGGCCGGGCCGCCTCGGTACGCCTGATCGACCCGCCCCAGCTGCCGTACTTGCCGCTGCGCCCGCCGTGGCTGCTCGGCGCGGTGGCCGCGCTGCTGGGGGTGTCGCTCGGGATGGTGGGCGCCATTCTCAAGCAGGGTTGGAACCCGACCATGGACACGGCCGAGATGATCGAAACCGGTGTCGAGCTGGTCTTGTGCGCCGAGATCGCCCATCGCCCGGCCTGGGCGGACGGTGCGCACGGCCGAACGCGCGCCGGGTCGCCCGCGCGGGCGCGCGAGGATGACGAGGCCATGGAAGGCTTGCGCGTGTTTCGCGCCGTGCTCGATTTCGCCTTGCGTCAAAGCCGCGCCAAGGTGGTGTGGTGCGGCGGCGCCACCGCCGAGGTGGGCGCTTCGTTGATCGCGCTCAATCTGGCCTTGTTGATGGCCAAGACGCAGCGCCGCGTGCTGCTGATCGACACCGATTTACGAGGCGGGCGTTTGCACCGGCGCCTGGGGCAGCCGGCCGGGCCCGGGTTGGCCGAGTTGCTGCTGGGCCGGGCCGGCGTCGCGCAAGCGCTGCGCCATCACGGCGGCATCGACTTCCTGGCGCGCGGCGAGGTCGATTGTGGCGCCGGCGGGGGCGCGGCGCTGGCCGATCTGGTGTTCAGTCCGCGCCTGCGGGAGACGGTGGACACCCTGGCGCCCGATTACGATCTCATCCTGTTCGACTCCGGTCCGCTGCTGGGCGGCGCCGAGGCCCTGGTGTTCGCCGGCCACGCCAACCTGGCCTATCTGGTGGCGCGCGCCGGCTTGTCCACGGCGGGCGAAGTGACGGAGGCGGTCAAGCGCATGCGGCGCGCCGGGCTGGCCTTGACCGGCGTGCTGCTGACCGACACGCGGCGTCCGCCCGGCGCGATGGCGGCGGCGGTGTCCGCCGCGAGCGGGCGGGAACGGACCGCCATGACCGGCGGTGATCAGCGATGACGGCGATGACGGCGATGACGGAGGAGCGGCATGAGCGGGCCAGACAGGCCAGACGGGCTAGATTGGGACATGGACGGCGCCGTGGCGACCGGCGCGCCGACGGAAGGGGGCGAATCGCGCCGCCGCGCCACGCACCGCGACTGCGGCGCCAGATTTACCTCGACACGGTGCCGCCTTTCGCGGCGGCCGAACTGGTGCGTCTGTACGATGACGCGCGCGGCCTGAGCAGCGATGTTGAACGCGATGGCGGCGAACTGACCACGATTTTGCTGTTTCTTCGCCAAGGGCCGCTGGTAAGGGTGCTGAATCAGCAAATCGCCTTGGACGGCCCGCCCATCCTGGCCTTCGCCGAGACCGTGTTCGACACGTTCAAGGGCGTCAGTAAAATCGCGTTTTGGACCATCCAGACCGAGTTGGGCGCCTCGCCGTTTCCGTTTCAGCGGCGGTATTGCCTCGATGAGATCAGCATTGACTTGCCGGCCTCGCCGCAAGCCTATCTGGCGCGGCTGGGCAAATCGACCCGGCACACTATCCGCTACGATATGAACCGGAACCGCTAGAAATTTGACTATCGTAGCGTGTATCGAGCGCGGCGGCATGGCGTGCCGGCTGATGGGCTCCACGCAATATAAATACAATCTGGGCGGCACCCGCCGCCGCTAGACGCGCTGGCGCTGTATCGCACGCGGGTGCGTCTTTTACTCGACAGGCGCGGCGCGCGCGCGACGCCTGTCGCGCCGTGCCGGGGCACGCAATGGCTGTTGCTGGCGAAGCGGCGCCGGACCGGTTGTCGCGCTTGGCCGGGCCGGCTTGCGCGCATGGAAACAAAGTCGGCGTTGACGCCGCCGCCCGGGCGGCCATGAAAATCGGGATCGTCGCCATCGCACGCGCTGGCGACGCGGCACATCGACGGGGAGGGCATATGGATGGCGAAGTGTCGGTCACATTCCACGCACACGGGGCGGCGCCCGGGGTGGAAGCGATGCTGGAACAATTGTACGGTAATATCTTCGCCACGCTGGCCAAGGCGCGCGCCGAAGGATCGGCCGACGGGGTCTCGGTCTACGTGGCCAGGCGGGATGGCGCGCCGGTGGCGATCTTGCTGTTTCGCCGCCACGGCAATCGGGTGGGCGTGCTCAACGAGGCGATCGTCCTGCCGAACGAGGAGATCGAACGTTTCACCGCCCACGTATTCGCCGTCTGGCCGGGTGTGAGCGCCGTGTCCTTTCGCGCGATAGGCCATGCCGGCGGCGCGTTGCGCCGGCCGCATCAGCGCCACAACGGCTTGGAGGATATCGTGCTGAGTCTGCCCGCGACGCGGCAGGCTTACCTGGATGGACTGGGAAAAAACATGCGCGCCGACCTACAGCGCTATGGCAAAAAATTGGCGCGCGAGCTGCCCGCGCTGACGTTCGCGCTGCACCGCCACGGGGCGGTGCCGGAAGCGACCGTGCGCGGCATCGTGGCTTTGAGCGGCGCTCGCATGCGCGTCAAGCAACAGCGTTCGCTGCATGACGACGCCGGTACCGACACCTTGCTGGCCTTGGTGCGCAGCCACGGCGCGGTGATGGTGGCCAGCATGGAGGGGCGGGTGTGCGCGGGCGTGATTTGCACCGTGGTGGGCCGCAATTATTTCATGCATGTGATCGCGCACGACCCGCGCTTCGATGCCTACCGGCTTGGCAAGCTGTGCTGTTTCCAGGCGATTTGCGCCGCCATCGACGACGACGGCCGCGAGTTTCATTTTCTGTGGGGCCGCTACAGTTATAAATACCGTCTGGGCGGGGTGCAGCGCGAGCTCGACCATGTGACCGTGTACCGTTCGCGCTGGCACCGCTGGCCGCATTGGCGCTTGGGTTTGATCAATGCCGCGCGCGGACACGGCCGGCGGATCAAGCGCTGGGCGCTCGCGCCCGAGCGAAGCGGGCATTGGACCGGTTGGCTGGCCCGGCTGTTGTGGGGCGCGCCGCCGGGGTGAGGCGGCGCGCGTAGGGCCGGCGCGGCACGGGCCGCCCCGGTATGGACCGCCCCGGCACGGGCCGCCCCGGTATGGACCGCCCCGGCATATTCAATCGGCGCGGCGGTGGTTTCTTCGCCACGTCGCCGCGCGCGTGCGCCGTATTTTTACCGCGCGTCGCACGCCGCGCGTCGCACGCCGCGCGTCGCACCGAGCGTCACACCGCGCGCCGCGTTCCGCGCGCCGACATCAGCCGCCCCTTTCCCGCGGCAAAAATTTTTTAAAACAATTTCGCAAAAAAAATGAACTAAATAAATTGATCTGCATCAAATTTTCCTCAATCCATTAAATCATTGAGGAAATTTTGATGTTGAAAACCTTTACTGGCTCATCCCCCATCCGTCCTATGTTGAGCGCGAGTCTGGCCGTCCTGCTGGCTGCCTGCGGTGGCAATCCCGACACCGGCTCGGCCACCTCTGCCACCCAGACGGCCGCGCTCGCTGCCGCCACCACCTCCAACCTGGCCTTGAACAAGGCGGCCACGGCCTCTTCACAGGATGACGGTACCCGCGGCCCGTCCGCCGCCGTCGACGCCAGCGCCACCACGCGCTGGTCTTCGCAATACAGCGACGCGCAATGGATCAGCGTCGATCTCGGCAGTGTGCAAACCATCAATCACGTGGTTTTGCAGTGGGAAACAGCCTATGGGAAATCGTTCCAGATCCAGACCTCCAGCGATGGCGGCAGCTGGTCCACCGTCTACAGCACCACGGCCGGCGCGGGCGGCACCAACGATATTTTGTTCGCGCCGGTCGGCGCCCGTTACGTCAAGATGAACGGTCTCCAGCGCGGCTCGCCATGGGGTTATTCCCTGTACCAATTCATGGTGTACAACGATAACGGCGGCACCCCGACCCCGCCTCCAACGTCGGGTGGCCGCGATCCGCTCAAACAGCCGTTCGCCAGCGGCAGCATCTGGAACACGGCCATCGGCAGCAACGCCGTGTACGTGGCCGCCAACTTGAACCCGAACCTGGGCGGCAGCGCCGGGCTGCCGCAAATCGACGACGAGCGCATCGTCATGACGCCGACGGCGCCCTCGACCGCGATTTATCAAAGCAACGCGGGCTGGTCCTCGGCCAGCCGCTGCAACGCCACCGGCGGGGTGCTGGTCAACGTGCCCATGCCCAGCAATTACATCGTCGCCAGCAACAACGCCAACAGCTCGGCCGCCTTCCTGGCGGCCGACCGCCGCACCGTGGTCCAGACCCAGCCGCTGGCGCGCTGCAACGCGGGCGGCGTGGCCACCAGTTTGCTGGCCTTCCCCAGCGTCGATCTGTACGGCGACGGCATCGCCGGCGCCCACGGCGGTTCCGGCATGTCGGCCCTGGGCGGCTCGCTGCGCATCGGCGAGTTGCGCCCGGGCGGGCAGGGACCGCGCCATGCCTTGAAGGTCAACGTGTATGCCAAGCAAGCGCTGTATCGTTGTGCCACGCTGCGCGATTGTTATCGCTGGCCGGCTCCCACCGCCGATCAATACGCGGTCGGGTTTTACGGCACGGACGGCAACAACGGCAACGGCGCGATGAAGATGGGCGCCCTGCTGGCGATTCCTCCGAGCCAGTCGATCGCCAATCTTGCCCTGGAAACGGAACCGGCCCGTCAGCTGGCCTGGACCTTGCAGAACTACGGAGCCT
>JAYVUV010000080.1:0-12925 GCA_043787615.1 Janthinobacterium sp.
CTAGCAGGCTGTCGGACTTGGGGAGTCGAAGCGAGAAATGCGCTGGGCGAGGCCAGATTTTGACGATTTCGCAGTGCCAATAGCGAGCTATTGGCCGAGAAAGCGGCGAAATACGGACCGCACCAGGTCAGTTTGCAGCCGACGATCCCAAGTCCGACAGACTGCTCGACCTGGGCTTCACCACCCTTGCGCAACCGCGTCATCATGGGATCGATGCACACCGGGCTGGAAGACCGCTTTACCACTACGGCAAACTGGCCGCCTAGTGGCCTCGAACCGCATCAACATGCCGGCCGAGGCGGAGGGCATCCTGGCGCGCGGCGACGCCGACATGATCTCGATGGCGCGCCCCTTCCTGGCGACCGCATCGATGATCAGGGGCTACACATCACGGTGGCGGCGAGCGGCGCCTGCTGGCGGTCGATCATGTGGTGATCTGCGCCGGCCAGGATAGCCTGGCCGAGTTGATGCCGGACCCGCAGCCAGCGCGGGGGCCGCGTTTTCACAAGATCGGCGGCGCCGCGCTGGCCGCCGAACTCGACGCCAAGCGCGCGATACGGGAAGGGGCGGAGTTGGCGGCGCGCTTGTGAGCGCGCGCCTAAATGTGATCGAATCGCTCTGAAGTTGGCCGCCAAGCGCGAGCTGCTCGCGCTTGCCTGTTATCGCCAATGCAGCATTTTATCTAAGCTGATATCGAAATTTTTGACGCCATCGGAAAATACGACGACTGCGAAGTAGATATACAGTATGGCAGACACCAAATGACACCCGCGAATAAAATTCCTACCCATCAGTCTTTGTCCTTGCGTGGTCATGGTGATCAAAAAAACACACCAGCCAACCCCGCCGAAGAAAAATCCCGTAAGAAATTCCACGGACGAGTACAAAGAACCATTGGTGGCTTGCACGATCAGGCTGCCGCCCACGGCGGCGAACCATAAAATCGAGGAGGGCGACGCCAACGCGATCACCAAGCCGTCCTTGATCAGATGCCGCCTGGCTGGCGACGACATCGGGACCGCTGCCACCTCGTGGGCGTGAGCTTGCATCGGCCGCCACCGCCCAAACCCGGCGTCGCTTCGCACTACACGGATCGGGGTCATCTCGACGCGGCCTTCGCCTTGCGCCAGGGCGGCGTCACCACCACCGAGCCGCGAGCACCCGCGACGGCCTACTGGAAACCCAGCGCACCAGGCCAAGCCGACCACTTCAACGCCACTCTGGCGCGCGTGCCGCCCGGCTTGTACCGCGCCGGCGAGAGCTTCGAATCGTTTGGCGATCCGCGCGGCGAAGGCCGGGGCGTGCTCGCCGGCGTGGTGTGGCAGCGCTGGGACACGGTGCGCCACAACCATGGCGAAGTCGATCCGCAGGCCGCGCCCGGCTTGACGCGCCAAGTCGCGCGCCCTCACGCGCCGCTGGTGTGGGCACAGGCGCTGTGCCCGGTCAGCGGCATCTGGCAACCCTGGGTCGATCCGGCGCACCCGCTGGCCGCCGCGATCAACCAGCATTGGCGCCAGAGCTGGCTGGAAACCGGCCAGCCATTCCCGCGTCCCGAACTGGACTGGCTGCCGGCTTTGCCCGACGGTTTGCTGCGCTGGCACTTGATGGAGAGCCAAGCCTGAAATCGCCCGGTAAAAAAATCCATGCAAAACACAGGGGAAAACGATGAAGCATGTTGGTCGCGGCGTGATCCGCTTGAACGACAGCACCGACCATGGCGGCCGGGTTACCTCGGCTTCGTCCGGCACGGTGGTGATGGGAAGTGTCGCGGCGCTGGGCGGCGACATGACGCACTGCCCGAAATGCAAGGGCGACTTCGCCATCGCGCCGGACGGCGCCGGCGCCAAGCATCAGGGCAAACCGTATGCGTATCACGGCGATGCCACCGCTTGCGGGGCGAAGCTGATCGCCACGCTGAAGTGATCGCCCGGCGCCCGGCCGGCGCCGGTGGAATCAAATCCGCCGCACCACCACGCAGCCGATCGAATAGCCGGCGCCGAAAGAGCAGATCACGCCCAGCGAGCCAGGCACCAGGTCGTCCTGGTACTGGTGGAAGGCGATGATGGAGCCGGCCGAGGAGGTGTTGGCGTAACTGTCGAGGATAACCGGCGCCTCGTGCGGCTCGGCGTCGCGGCCCAGCACCAGGCGCGTGATCAGCAGATTCATGTTCAGGTTGGCCTGGTGCAGCCAGTAGCGGCTCACTTCGTTGACCTGCAAGCCGGCGCCGGCCACGGTGGTCTTGATCATCTCTGCCGCCATCGGGCAGACGTCCTTGAACACTTTGCGGCCCTGCTGGCGGAACAGTTTGTCCGGCTGGCCGATGCCGCTTTCGTCGAAGCGGTTCAGGAAGCCGAAGTTGTTGCGGATGTTGTTCGAGAAGCTGGTCTTCAGTTTGGTTTCGAGGATCTCGAACTGGTGGCGCGAGGTGGCCGCGTCGCGCGCTTCGAGCACGATGGCGGTGCAGGCGTCGCCGAAGATAAAATGGCTGTCACGGTCGCGCCAATTCAAATGGGCGCTGGTGATTTCGGGATTGAGCACCAGCACCGCGCGCGCCTGGCCGCTCTGGATCGCCGCCACCGCCGTCTGGATGCCGAAGGTGGCCGAGGAGCAGGCCACGTTCATGTCGAAGCCGTAGCCGTCGATGCCCAGCGCTTGTTGTACCTCGACCGCCACGGCCGGGTAGGCGCGCTGCAAATTGCTGCAGGCCACCAGCACCATGTCGATGTCGGCCGCGCCGCGCCCGGCCCGTTCCAGCGCCTGATGGGCGGCCTTGACGGCCATCTCGGCTTGCAGCGACAGTTCTTCGTCGCCCCGCTCGGGGATGCGCGAGACCATGCGCGCCGGGTCCAAAATGCCTTCCTTTTCCATCACGAAGCGGGCCTTGATGCCGGACGCTTTTTCGATGAAGGCCACGCTCGACGGTTCGATCGCCGTCACGCTTCCGGCCTCGATGGCGCCTGCGTGCTCGGCGTTGAAGCGGGCGGCATAGGCGTTGAAACAGCTCACCAACTCTTCGTTCGAGATCGAAAATGGCGGCGTGTACAGGCCGGTGCCACTGATGACGACTTGTTTCATGAATAAACTTTCAAAATAGGTAATCAGCACAGGGAAGTAACCATTGCTGATTTGAGATAAATTCTACACAAAGACCGCTTGCCGCAAGCAATTTAGCGTTTCGGGCTGAGATATTTCAATCGTGTGACGCATTATAGGCGCGCCCGCGCGTGCGGGAGGGCTGGCGCGGCGGGCGCCGCTTGGAAGGAGAGGGGAGGCGGGCGCGCGCTGCGCCGCCGCCGTGTTACTTTTTACCCAGCGCTTTTTTCGGCGGGTCGACCTGGACGATGGCCGATTCGGCCTTGGCCAGTTGCACCGGCAGACCCTTCAAATGATTCAAGGCCTGGCTCAGCTGGAAGTCCTCGCTGCCGCCGTATTCGAGCGGCTTGCGCTTTTTCTCCAGCGCGACGATGCGCAGCTGATCTTCCAGCTCGTCGTGCTGGCTCTTGGCGCCTTCCTGGTCGCGGTCGTTGCTCAAGTGTTTTTGCAGATCGGCTTCGCGCGTGCGCAGGCTGTTCAAGCCATCGCCATCGGCGTTTTCATCGACCAGCAAATCGGGCACGATGCCCTTGGCCTGGATCGAGCGCCCTTTCGGCGTGTAGTAGCGCGCCGTGGTCAGCTTGACCGCCGTGTCGGTGGTGAGCTGGCGGATGGTTTGCACCGAGCCCTTGCCGAAGGTTTGGCTGCCGATGATGGTGGCGCGTTTATAATCTTGCAGCGCGCCGGCCACGATTTCCGAGGCCGAGGCCGAGCCGGTGTTCACCAGCACCACCATCGGCACTTTTTTCACCGCCTCCGGCAGCTTGGCCAGGGCGTCGCTGTCGTTGCGGAAGCTGTAGTATTCGGCGCGGCCGTAAAACACTTGCTTGGAATCGGGCAGCTGGCCATTGGTCGAGACGATCGCCGCGTCCTTGGGCAGGAAGGCGGCCGAGACCCCGATCGCGCCTTGCAGCACGCCGCCCGGGTCGTTGCGCAAATCGAGCACCAGCCCTTTGAGCTGGGGGTCTTGCTTGTACAATTCGCCGATCTTGGCGGCCAGGTCGTCGACGGTCGGCTCTTGGAATTGGGCCACGCGCACCCAGGCATAACCGGGCTCGACGATTTTGGCCTTCACGCTTTTTTGGTGGATTTCCTCGCGCGCGATGACGAACACCAGCGGCTGCGGCTCGTCCTTGCGGGCGATGGTCAGGGTCACTTTGCTACCCGGCTCGCCGCGCATTTTCTTGACCGAGTCGTCCAGGCTCATGCCCTTGACCGGGGTGGTGTCGAGCCGGGTGATCAAGTCGCCGGCCTTGATGCCGGCGCGGTAGGCCGGCGAATCCTCGATCGGGGCGACGATCTTGATATAACCGTCCTCGCTCAAGCCGATCTCGATGCCCAGGCCGACGAACTTGCCCTGCGAGCCTTCGCGCAGTTCGGCGTAGGCTTTTTTATCCAGGTAGGCCGAGTGCGGGTCGAGCGAGGCCACCATGCCGGTGATGGCTTCGGTGAGCAGCTTCTTGTCCTCGACCGGTTCCACATAGTCCGACTTGATCAGGCCGAACACGTCGGCCAGCTGGCGCAATTCCTCCAGCGGCAGGGAGGGCTCGGCCTGTTTTTGCGCCATCGCGGAAAATTGCAGCGAGACGGCGACGCCGGCGATCACGCCCAAGCCCACCAGGCCGGTATTTTTCAATTTGCCCATGTTCCACCTGTCGATGCAAAACAACATGCCCACCTCGGAAGGGTGCGCTTCGATTTCAGTATAGCCGTGTTTTCCACGACCTGCATGACCTCGTGCGCAATACGCGGCGCGCGGCGGCGACGCTGGCAGCGCCGCCAACATTGCGCTTTTGTAAGCGATGTTTCCCTTGTCTTTGCGTCGGTAAGCAATTGTAAGTATTAAAGATGCGGCCGGCGCGCGGACCTATAGTGGTTCTGCATTTCTCTGTACCTGGAGTGGTTTTTAGCCTGCGCTAGACGCAGGCGTTTTTTTGCCCGGATGAGGACAAGCGATGAAGATGCGAGCTGTGATGGGGCCGGCGCGCCGGCTCGGCCTGGCGCTGCTGCTGGGCGGCGCCGCGACGTTGGCGCGGGCCACGCCGGTGATGGAGATGCGGCTGGAAGACCTGGCCCCGATGGCGGCCGACTTCAAGAAGGAATTGAATTTGAACGCCAACCAGCTCACGCTGTGGCAGCAGGTCGAGTCGAAAACGCGTCAGCTATTGCGCGAGCGGCAGGCCCGGCGCGAGCGCTTGCAAGACGCGCTGAAACAGGGGCTGGTCCAACCCAAGCCGGAGTTGCGCGACCTGGTCGGCGGGCTCGACGCCGAAAGCGCCGCCAGCGCGCAGGAACAGAAGCAGTTGCGCGAATGGTGGTTGAACGTGAACGACGCGCTCGACGAAACCCAGCGTCAGGCGGCGGCCGTTTTCATCGCCGAACAGTTGACGCGCGCCGGCGGCGACGGCGCCCCGCGCGGCGCCGAACGCGGCAAGGGCGAGGCCGGCGCCGCGCGCAAGGGCGGCGGACATCAGCGCCCCGGCGGCATGGGTGGCGGCATGCCGGGCGGTTGAGCGGCTCGCCCGCGCGCCCGGCTGGCGGCGCCGTTCGAAGCCGGCCCGCCATCACACTGGCGGGCCGTCACCGCGCTTCGCCTCACGGTTTGGCGAAGCTCACTTTCACCAGCGGCAGTTCCTGCATCGGCACGCCGTAGCCGTTGAACGAGGTGTTGCGCACATAGGTGATGTACTGGGTTTTGCCGAACCCCTCCTCGAACTCCGGATGGATGCGCGCCGCGTAGCTGACGGCTGCCCCGCTCTTGGAGGTGAACAGGCGGGCCGGTTGCGACCACGGTCCCTCTGGATGGCGCGCCACCCGGTACAGCACATCGGCGCTGTTGAACGGCTGGTAGACCACCATGAACTGGCCCAGATAGTCGTTATAGTGCAGCGAGTTGCCGGCCGCGCCGCCCTCGAACACTTGACGCGCCTGGCCTGTGTCGGCGCTCCAGCCGCTGCCGGTCCAGTAAGTCCACTTGCTCTTGTCGAGCGCCTGCGCCAGCGGCACCCGCGCCACCCGTACCTCGGTGGTGGCGTAGGCGGTGCCCTTGTTGCCGTAGCAGTAGAGGTATTCGCCGACCACCACATAACCGTCGGTGTAACCCTGCTCGCCGGCGCTCCACATATAGCTGGCGTCCGGACGCCCGCCGCCCTGGTTCGGACGGGTCACGTTGCGCAGCGCCGCGTCGACCACGGCGATGCCCGCGCCTCCGTCGGCGATGCCGATGCCGGCCGAAAAACCGGCGCCGTAAAACATCAGGTAGCGGCCGCGCACCGGGTCTGGCACGATCTGCCCCGGCCAGATGGCGAAGCGGCGCCGCGCCGGGTCGGCGTCGGCGCGGGCCTGTTCGGCGGCGGTGGGGCGGATCGCCAGGCGCAGCACGCCGTCCGCGTCCGCGTGGTCGTGATTGAGGGCGATGCCGCCCGCGCCGGACAGATTGTCGGTCCACGAGACGGTGTTGGAGATGAAGTTGGGCGACGAGTGCGAGATCTTGGCGTCGTCGTTATTGTTGGTCGCCGACAGGCAGGTGTCGTTGAAGGTCCACACCGAGCGGCCCTTGATGGCGGCGCTGAAGGTGCCGTCGCGGCACTGGATCGATGCCGATTGCCGCACCAGGCCCAGGTCGGCCACAGCTTCCACCCGCGGCACGGGCGGCGCGGTCTCGCCGGCGGCGGCCGACGCTGGCGCGTTCGGGGCACGCGTCTCCGGCAGCAGGCGCCAGACGTGATCGGCGCTGCCGACATCGGCGAACTGCTCGGCCTCGGCCGAGTTCTCGCGCGACATCTGGTGCACCGCCAGCACTTTGGCGCTGTTGGCGTTCTGGATGCGCATCAGGTTCGGCTGGCTCGGGTCGAGCCGCAGGAACCAGTCGTGGTCGCGGGTGCCGCCGTCCTTGATCTGGTTGATCTGGGCCGAATCGCGGCCGGACATGCCATCGACCGCCATCACCTTGTTGGTGTGCGCGTTCATGATGCGGAAGCTGGCATCCTCGTTGGGCAGGAAATACCATTCGTGGTCGGCGGTGCCGTTGTCGTCGTACTGTTGAACGTGGGCTTGCTCGGCGCTCGACATGTTGGCCAGGCCCAGCACTTTTTTCGAGTAGTTATTTTGCAGCCGGAATCCGCCCTCGGGCAGCGCGCGCCACAAATGGTCCTTGGCGCCGTTGTCGTCGAACTGGGTGATCTGGGCCGAGTTGTCTTGCGACGCCTTGGCCACGCCCAGCACCTTGCCGCTGTTTTTGTTGCGCAGCCTGAAGTAGCCGTCGCCGTTGTCGAGCACTTGCCACAGGTGGTCGGCGGTGCCATTGTCGTCGTATTGCTGGACCGGCGCGCCGTTGGCCTGCGACTGCTGGTTGACGGCCAAGACCTTGTTGGAGTTGACGTTCTGGACCCGCACGTAGCCGTTGCCGGCGTCGATGAAGCGCCACAGATGGTCGGGCGTGCCGAGGTTGTCATATTGCTGGACGGCGGCCGAATTGTCCTGGGATTTGTAACTCACCGCTAGCACCTTGCTGGAGTTGGCGTTCTGGATGCGGTAGATCGGGGCGTCGGCCGATTGCGCGCCGGCGTTGACGCTCACGCCGAGCGTCAAGCCGCAGCCCAGCATGTAGGTGAAGAAGGATAATCGCATGATGTGGTGGTCCATTGAGATGACAGATGGGGTCCAGATTTCCCTGCGAAGATGGACCGCGACAGCAAGGCCGGAAAACGGGGCGCGTGCTCATCGAGGCGGCGGATTGTCGTGTGTTCTCTACCGATGAAGAGGTATTGCCGGCTGTTCGCCGGGACATATCCACCGCTCAATATTTCCATAGTACAACGGTTTGGGCTGTGCGTAAAGAAATTGCGCGCAGAGCGCGCGCGCCGGGCCATGTGTATCGAAGTGTAAAATATGGCGCCCTTCGCCACCCGGCCCTTCGCCGGCCGCATAGAATAAGCCGCCGGCAGCCTGCCTGTTTTCGCCGTGGTCATGCGCCGTCCGGCCGGCTGGTTCGGCGGCCCGGTCTCGCCACGGCGCCCCTTCCTGTAACGATGTGATGACGCGATGATTCGACACCTGCCCTTCGCTTGCGCGGCCTTGTTTGCCATGGCCATCGGCCCAGCGCGGGGCGCGCCGCAATCGGCGGGCGCGCCGGGAACGCAGACCGGTTCGGCGACCGGCGCGCCGGCCGCATCCGCCGATGGCGGCGCGCCGGTGCCCGGGCAAACCGACTCCGCACCACCACCGGCGCTCCAGCGCGAGGGCGCCCCCGGCGCCCCGGCCCCTGCCCCGGCCGATCCCAAGGCCGCGCAAGTGGTGGTCAACGGCGGCCGCGCCGGCGACATGGATGCGCGGCGCCAGTCCACCGCCGGCAAGCAGGTGTACGGGCGCGAGGAACTGGACCGCAACGGCGACACCAATCTGGCCGATATCTTGAAGCGCCTGCCCGGCGTGACCATCGGCGGGCGGCCCGGACGCGGCGGCGAGATCCGTATGCGCGGCCTGGGCAGCGGCTACACCCAGGTGCTGTTGAACGGCGAGCGGCCGCCGGCTGGTTTTTCGATGGACACGCTCTCGCCCGACCAGGTCGAGCGGATCGAAGTGATGCGCGGTCCGGTGGCCGAATTCAGCACGCGCGCCATCGCCGGCACCATCAATATCGTGCTGCGCGACGGCTATCAGCAGCGCGACACCAAGTTAAAAGTGACGGACTCCATCGAGCAAGGCCGTCACTCCCCGAACGTCTCGCTGACCTTGCCGGGCAAAGTCGGCGCACTGAGTTATTTGATGTCGGCCTCGGTGTTCGACAACCGCCAGCGCAACCGCAGCCTGACCCGCAACCGCGACGTGGCCGGCGACGGCGCGCTGGAAAAAGACCAACTGGTCGACGACACGAACGCGGGCGCCTCGCGCGGCATCCACCTGTCGCCGCGCCTGTCGTACAAATTCGACGGCGGCGACACGCTCACCTTCCAGCCGTTTTTGATGAGTTCACGCGGCGAGAGCGACGGCGCCAGCCTGCTCGACCAGAGCGTCGGCGCGTCGGCGCCGGAATATGCCAGCGCCGTCATCGCGTCGCGCTCGTCCAGCACCTTCCTGCGCGGCTTCGGCAACTGGGTGCATAAACTGGACGGCGCGGCCAAGCTCGATGTCAAATTCGGCTTCGGCACCGGCCATAGCGGCAGCGACAGCGCGCGCGATCAATTCGACGCCGCCGGCCGGCTGCTGGACCGCTTCCTCGACACCGACAGCACGCGCGACCGCAGCGCCAATACGGGCGGCAAATACACGGCGCCGCTGGGTGGCGGCCATATGCTGTCGGCCGGCTGGGACCTGGAATGGAACCGGCGCGAGCAGACCCGG
Source organism: Janthinobacterium sp. (assembly GCA_043787615.1). Classification (GTDB taxonomy): domain Bacteria; phylum Pseudomonadota; class Gammaproteobacteria; order Burkholderiales; family Burkholderiaceae_D; genus Janthinobacterium. The sequence continues at coordinate 9,436 of JAYVUV010000080.1, forward strand.
GTCTCGCTCGACAATGGCGCGCCCGCGTTCGCCGAATCGGGCGACAACCTGGGCGCGGACACGCGCCGCCTGGCCGCCTTCGCGCAGGACGAGTGGGACATCTCGGCCCAATGGTCGGCCTACGCCGGCTTGCGCTGGGAGGGCATCCGCACCGCCAGCGCCGTCGGCGCCGCCGACATCGTCAACCAGAGCCGGGTCTGGAGCCCGCTGCTGCACGCGGTGTGGCGGGTGCCCGGCCACGACAAGGATCAGGTGCGCATGAGTCTCACGCGCAGCTACAAGGCGCCGTCGCTGAACGACTTGATCGCCGCGCCATCGCAGTCGCGCCTGAACAGCGCGACCCGGCCCGACCGCATCGGCAACCCTCATCTGAAGCCGGAACTGGCCACCGGCATCGACCTGGCCTACGAACATTACGTGGGCCGCGGCGGCATTTTGAGCGTGAGCGGCTTCGTGCGCGATATCGACGATTTGATGCGGCGCGAGACAAGCTTGCGTGACGACGGCGGCGGCCCGCGCTGGGTGTCGGCGCCCGCCAACCTGGGCAAGGCGCGCGCAAGCGGCGTCGAGCTGGAGGCGAAGTTTCAGCTGAGCGAACTGGTGCCGGGCGGCCCGGCCATCGACGTGCGCAGCAATTACAGCCGCTTCTGGTCCAGCGTGGACGGCATACCCGGGCCGGACAATCGGCTCGACCAGCAAGCCAAGCAAACCGCCAACGTGGGCGCCGACTACCGCCTCGCAGTCTGTCCGCTGACCCTGGGCGGCAGCTTCAACTGGACCCCGGCCGGCACGGTGCGCACCAGCCTGACCGAGACCGTGGCGGGCGGCGCCAAGCGCGCGCTCGATCTGTACGGTTTATGGAAATTCAATCCGCGCACCCAGTTGCGCATCTCGGTCAACAATCTGCTGGGCGACGACTACACGAGCGAGCGCGTGGTGCGCACCGACGGCCTGGCGCAGGCGGCGCAAACCGTGGCCCGCACTTACGCGGTGTGGAGCGTCAAGCTCGAAACCAAGTTTTAGCGGCGATGCCGGCGCGCCGCGCGCAGTAGTCAGGCGCGCCATCCCGTGCTACATTGCCGTGCATGGCGACCCCGATCCAGGGCCGTCTTCGACCAGGTTTGCCCCACGAGGATCAAGCGTGACACGATATTTTCTCCAGACCCTGACCATGAGCTTGTTAACCGCCCTGGTAACCGCCCTGGCCCAAGCGGCCGAGCCTAGCCTGGCCGGGCCGGGCCTGGCCGGGCCTAACCTGGCCGAGCCTAACCCGGCCGGGCCTAACCCGACCGACACGCCGGCGCCGGCCGAATCGGCGCCGCCCCGTTCCGGCATCGAGGTCCAATACATCGACCCCGGCGTACGCCCGCAGGACGATTTTTTCGCGCATATGAACGGCGCCTGGCTGAAGGCGACGGCGATTCCGGCCGATAAGCCCAGCTGGGGCGCGTTCGCCATCTTGCGCGACGCCACCTTGCCCCGCCTGCGTGGCATCATCGAGGCGGCGCAACAGGACACCCCGAAACAGCCCGGCAGCGAGAACCAGAAGATGGGCGACCTGTACGCCAGCTTCATGAACGAGGCCCAACTCGAATCGCTGGGTGTGCGGCCGCTGGCCTCGGAGCTGAACCGCATCCGCGCGGTGCGCGACAAAAAGGCCATTCCGGTCTTGATCGCGCACTTGAACCGGATCGGGGTGAACACGCCCTACCTCAGTTATGTCGGCCAGGACGCGCGCGAGTCGACCAAGTACGCCGCCTATCTCGGCCAGGGCGGCCTGGGCATGCCGGACCGCGACTATTATCTGGACCCCAAACTGGCGGCCGTGAAAGCCAAGTACCAACTGCACGTGGAAAAAATCCTCGGCCTGGCCGGGGCCAAGAACGGCGCCGCCGCCGCGCGCGCGATCGTCGCGCTGGAAACGGCGCTGGCCGAGGCGCAGTGGACCAAGGTGGAGAACCGCGACCCCGTCAAACGCTACAACAAGACCGCGCTGGCGGCGCTCGATCAACTGGCGCCCGGCTACGATTTGAAGGGCGGCCTGGCGGCGGGCGGCATCGCCAACAAGGTCGAGTATGTGATCGTCAACCAGCCCAGTTATCTGAAGGGGTTTCAGCGCGCGCTGGACGACACCGATCTGGCGACCTGGAAAGCGTATTTCGAGTGGCAGTTGCTCAACGCCTACGCCAACTATCTGTCGAAGAGTTTTGTCGACGCCCAATTCGCGTTTTACGGCACCACCATCACCGGCGTGACCGACATGCCGCCGCGCTGGAAGCGGGCGGTGAACGCGGTCGAAGGCGCGCTCGGCGAGGCGCTGGGCAAAGTGTATGTGCGCCAGTATTTCCCGCTGGAGAACAAGCTGCGCATGGAAGCGCTGGTGGCCAATCTGCTCACCGCCTACCGTCAAAGCATCGACGCGCTGGACTGGATGGGCGCGGACACCAGGAAAGAGGCGCAAGCGAAGCTGGCCAAGTTCACGCCCAAGATCGGCTATCCGAGCAAGTGGCGCGATTACGGCGCCTTGCAGCTGACGCAGAGCGACCTGGTCGGCAACATGATGCGCTCGGCCGGTTTCGCCTACCAGCGCCAGATCAACAAGCTGGGCAAGCCGATCGACCGCGAGGAATGGGGCATGACGCCGCAAACCGTGAATGCCTATTACAGTTCGACCATGAACGAGATCGTGTTTCCGGCTTCGATATTGCAGCCGCCGTTTTTCGACGCGGGCGCCGACGACGCCGTCAATTACGGCGCGATCGGCGCCGTGATCGGCCATGAAATCAGCCATGGCTTCGACGACAAGGGTAGCCAGTCCGACGGCGATGGCAATCTGCGCGACTGGTGGAGCGCCGACGACCGCAAGAACTTCGCGAGCAAGACCGATGCCCTGGTCAAGCAATACGGCGCCTATAGCCCGCTGCCCGGCTACCAAGTGAACGGCGAGTTGACGCTGGGCGAAAACATCGCCGACAACGCCGGCTTGGCGATCGCCTACAAGGCCTATCGTTTGTCGCTCGCCGATAAGGACGCGCCCGTGATCGATGGCTTGAGCGGCGACCAGCGCTTTTACATGGGCTTCGGCCAGGTCTGGCGCGTCAAGACCCGGCCCGAGCAGCAGATCGTGCAAATCAAATCCGACCCGCACGCGCCCGGCCAGTTCCGCGCCAACGGCAGCATGGTCAACCAGCCCGGCTTTTACGAGGCGTTCGGCGTGCAGCGAGGCGACCGGATGTTTTTGGCACCCGAACAACGCGTGAGCATTTGGTAGCCGACGCATTGTGTTTTTTGCAATTTTGCCCGACGCATGCTAGTGTCTAAGGTTGACCGCGACGCCACGTGATGCGACGCGGTGCCGTCTCGACCTGCGCGCCAGTTTTTGTACTCACCACCATAAGGATGTCTAGTGAAACGTTATTTACTCAGTGCTCTTACCCTTAGTCTGCTGGCCGGTCTCGCCGGCGCGGCCGAGCCGGCCAAAACGGCGGGC
>JAYVUV010000081.1:0-7049 GCA_043787615.1 Janthinobacterium sp.
TCAAACGCTACGCCAAGACCATCGTCATCAAGGACGCCCGCTCGCCCGAGCGCCTGCTGGACGAAACGGCGCTGTTCCTGCACCGCTCCCAGGCCAGCCTGCCGGAGCTGCAACGGCGCATGCTGGAAGAGATCCACGCCGCCGACGGCGGCCTGGCCGGGCGCAAGGTGCTGATCGTCGACGACGACCTGCGCAACATCTTCGCCCTCAGCTCCCTGCTCGAACGCCAGCAGATGGAAGTGTCGTTCGCCGAAAACGGGCGCGATGGCATCGAGGTGCTGGAAAAAGACCCCACCATCGAAATCGTCCTGATGGACATCATGATGCCCGAGATGGACGGCTACGACACCATGCGCGCGATCCGCCGCATCCCCAAGTTCAAGTCGCTGCCCATCATCACCCTGACCGCCAAGGCCATGAAGGGCGACCGCGACAAATGCATCGCCGCCGGCGCCTCCGACTACATCACCAAACCGGTCGACGTGGCCCAGCTGCTGTCGCTGATGCGGGTGTGGCTGCATTGAGCCGGCGCGGCGCCCGGCCGGCCCGGCATAAACGGCCGGCCGGCGCCGCGTTCACCCGGCGCCGCGTTGACAGCGCCCGCCTTTCACTTTAAATTGCTGGACCTGCAACGCCATCACACGCCGCTGCACGCGACCGACGCCCCCGCCCACTCGCACTCCGACCATCATCTAAAGGTATTACATGCATCGCAGCCTGATTTCAGCCGCCGTTTCCGCCATGATCGGCTTGAGCGCGGCCCACGCCGCGCCGACCGCGCCGGCCCGCCCCGGCGCGCCGACGGCCAGCCGCCCCACCACCATCACCACCACCCAGCTGCCGCGCAACGCCCGGCCCAGCCACTACCAGATCTCGCTCACGCCGGACGCCAAGGCCGCCACCTTCAGCGCCAAGGTGATCATCAGCCTCGCCGTCACGCAGCCGGGCGACAGCCTGACCCTGAACGCGACCGATCTGGTCTTCGGCGGCGCGCGCCTGCTCGACGCCGGCGGCCGCCCGCTGCAGACGGCGACCGGGATCGCGCTCGACCCGGCCAAACAAAGCGCCACCTTCCGCTTCGCCAAACCGCTGGCCAAAGGCGACTACCAGCTGGCCCTGGACTACACGGGCAAGATCGGCAGCCAGGCCGAGGGCTTGTTCGCGCTCGACTACGACACCCCGCAAGGCGGCCGGCGCGCGCTCTACACCCAGTTCGAAAACTCGGACGCGCGCCGCGTGATCCCGTCCTGGGACGAACCCGATTACAAGGCCAGCTTCGCGCTCGACGTCACCGTGCCGGCCGCCGACATGGCCGTGAGCAATATGCCGATCGCCGCCAGCGCCGACTTGGGCGACGGGCGCAAACGGGTGCAATTCGCCACCTCGCCGCGCATGTCGACCTATCTGCTGTTTTTGGGCGTAGGCGACTTCGAGCGCGCCACCAAAACGGTGGACGGCACCGAGTTGGGGGTGATCACCCAGCGCGGCGCGCTCGAGCAGGCCCGCTTCGCGCTGGACGCCTCGGCCGACGTGCTGCGCGAATATAACGACTACTTCGGCCTGCGCTACCCGCTGCCCAAGCTGGACAACATCGCCGCGCCCGGGCGCAGCCAGTTCTTCGGCGCGATGGAAAACTGGGGCGCCATTTTCAGCTTCGAATACGCGCTGCTGCTCGACCCGACCATCTCGACCCAGACCGACAAGGAAGGCATCTACGAAACGCTGGTGCACGAAATGGCGCACCAATGGTTCGGCGACCTGGTCACCATGCGCTGGTGGGACGACCTGTGGCTCAACGAAGGCTTCGCCTCCTGGATGGAAAGCCGCATGACGGCGCGCCTGCATCCGGAATGGCGCACCGAACTGGGCGCGATCCAGGTGCGCGAACTGGCCATGGGCCGCGATGCGCTGGCCACCACCCACCCGGTGGTGCAGCGCATCGCCACGGTGGAACAGGCCAGCCAAGCCTTCGACACCATCACCTACCAAAAAGGCGAATCGGTGATCCGCATGCTGGAAGCCTACGTGGGCGCCGACGCCTGGCGCGACGGGGTGCGCGCGTACATGCGGGCTCACGCCTACGGCAACACCGTGTCCAACGACCTGTGGAGCAAAATCGAACACGCGGCCGGCAAGCCGATCACCGCCATCGCCCACGACTTCACCTTGCAGCAGGGCGTGCCGATGCTGCGCGTGGGCGAGGCGGTGTGCGCGGGCGGCAGCACCCGGGTCACGCTGACGCAGGACGAATTCAGCAAGGACCGGCCCCAGAAAAAAACGCTGTCCTGGCGCGTGCCCGTCATCGCCCAGAGCGTGGGCGCGGGCGCGCCGGTCCAAACCCGCACGCTGGTGAGCGGCGGCAAAGCCACGCTCAGCCTGCCGGGCTGCGCGCCGGTGCTGGTCAACGCCGGCCAGACTGGCTACTACCGCACCTTGTACGCGCCGAAGAACTTCGCGGCCCTGGTCGGCCGCTTCGGCGACCTGGCGCCGATCGACCAACTGGGCTTGATGGCCGACAGCTGGTCGCTGGGGCAGGCCGGCCTGCAAGCGGCCTCCGACTTTCTCGAATTGAGCGCCGCCGTCGGCATCGGCGCCGATCCCCAAGTGTGGGGCAAGGTCGCCAACGTGTTCGGCGCCATCAACGAGCTGTATCGGGGCGAGCCGGCGCGGCGCGGCGCTTTCGCCGAATTCGCCCGCGCGCGTTTGACCCCGGTGCTGGCGCAAGTGGGCTGGCAGGCGCGCGCCGGCGAGACCGGGCCGCAAGCCAATCTGCGCGAAGAACTGATCGAAACCCTGAGCGCGCTGGGCGATCCGGCCGTGATCGCGGAGGCGCGGCGCCGTTACGCGGCCGACGCCAGCGATCCGGCGGCGGTGCCGGCGGCGCTGCGTAAATCGATCCTGCGGGTGGTGGCCCAGCATGCCGACCAGGCCACCTGGGACGCGCTGCACGCCGCCGCCCGCGCCGAAAAAACCCCGTTGGTGAAAAACCAGTTATACGACCTGCTGGCCTCCAGCGAAGACCCGGCCCTGGCGCTGCGCGCGCTGGAACTGGCCCTGACAGAGGAACCGGGCGCGACCAACACGCCGGCCATGCTGTCGCGCGTCTCGTCCGAGCATCCCGACCTGGCGTTCGACTTCGCCGCCGCGCATTTGGACCAGGTCAACGGCCGCATCGACCTCAGTTCGCGCAGCCGCTATTTCGCGCGCCTGGCCGGCGGATCGGCCGACCCGGCCATGATCGGCAAGCTGCGCGCCTACGCGGCCGCCAATTTGCCGGACGGGGCGCGCGGCGACGCCGAGACCGCCGTGGCCGACATCGCCTACCGCATCACGGTGCGGCGCGAGCGCCTGCCGGCCATCGACGCCTGGCTGGCGCGCGGCGCGCGTTGAGCGTGGCGCGAGCGCACCGCGCGCGGTCGCGCCGTGTGCGGCCGCGCCATGGCGGCGCAAAAAAAAATGGCCAGCTTCGCTTCCGGCGAACGCTGGCCAAAACGCTGTATAAGAGCGCAGGGATATCTGTGTGGGGCGCGCCTGGCGCGCCCCCGGAATTTGTGCCAGTCATGAGGTGTCTGGCAGCCTTGCCGCAGCTTGTCACTGCGCGCGATGGAGTCACTATGCCTGGAAATCGCGGTGCCAGGCTTAGGACTTCATTAAGACCGGCGTTTTTCGCCCGGTGGCCGCACCAAGCGAGTGTTGGTCTGATGCTGGCTGGTAAAAGCCACTTTTTTAGACGACTTGACTGATTGCCGGTGCGAAGAACATCGCGATTTTGTCGGCCGCGACCAAACCCATTTGCTTCAATCGCCCGACGTCCTTGGAGACGGCGCTCTGTTCTCGACTGACCGCCACCGCCAGTTCCGAGATCGAGCGCTTTTCCCGAGTCGCCAAGCGTAAAAGTTCAAAACGCTTGGGGGTACGCGGCGCTATGAATGCTCCGAATTCCATGCTCGTCAAGGTGATCGCGTAAGGCAGCGCTGGCGCTCGCATTCAACGCTTCAGCGACTTCCGGCCCCGCGCAAAAAAAGCCCGCCCGCAGGACGCGGGCAGACTTGAATCTGGTGCCGGTGCTTGAGGTCACCGGCTAACCTGCTGCAACGCGTCTCCTGCGTCCCGCCTCAACTTGGAGGGCGGCGAGCAGTGCGAGGCGCGTGGGAGCCAGCACGATCATCATACAAGCGCCATGTGACAGGCATATGACCCGTTCTGACGTTGCGCGCGCCTTAAAATTTGGTGCGCGCGCCAAACACCACGCTGCGGCCCGGCAGCGGCGAGATATCCTTGAGCACCGAAGTCGACACGCGGATCTCGTCGTTGCACAGATTTTTCGCCAACAGGAACCAGCTCACCTCTTGACCGGCCAGATTCTGGTTGTACGACAAATTGGCGTTGATCTGGTTGTAGCCGGCGGTGGCGCTGGTTTCGAAATCGGCCAGCCGCTCCTGCGCGCGCGCGTGCACCAGCGACAAACCGGCGCGCCACGCTCCCGCCTTGTACCCGGCGCTGGCGCCGAAGCGGGTGGCGGGGTGGCCGGTTGCAGCGGCAGGCTGCCGCCCGCGTCGAGCCGGCCACACGAGGTATCGCCGAACACGCGGCCGGACCAGCCGGCGCCGAACGGGTTGTATTCCAGCTCGGCCTCGGCGCCGCGAATGGTGGCGTTGGCCTGCTCGAAGAGACGCTCGCGCAGTTCCTGGCCCGGATTGCCTTCCCCATCGAGCAGCCTCCCGGTCACGTGGCCGTAGATGAAATCCTTGAAGCGGTGGAAAAGGCGGACAGAATCGCGCCGGCCAGCAACGTACGTTCAATAGACATGGAAAACCTCGAGCAAAATAGGATAGGCTGCGGCGCCCGACCAGGATCGCGGCGGCGGCCGGATAAAAAAACGCTTATCTGGCTATCGGGCTGGAGGCGGGGCGCGTGGCTGGAACACGCAAACGGTGCGCAGGCAAGCCGACAAGGTGGCCGGCGCCGCGATGGGACCGAAGGTAAACGGGCTGGCCGCCAAGGTGAGAATCGGGCTGCCGATGGCCACCGCGATCTGGGCCAGCGACAGGCAGTGGGCGCAGCCGCGATGCGCCAGCGAGGGGCCGCCGGGAGCGCCGTCGCCGCGCTCCCGAATGGGCTCGGCGCCGGTTTGCGCCAGCGCGGCGCGGGCGGCCGCGCCGCTCCAATGCGAGTACACGTGCGTCGCCCCCAGCTGCTGCGTGAACAGCAGTAGCAGCGAGAGCAAGACGTGGACGACGGAGCGGCGCGCGATCACGATAAACGAGCAATGTAATGAACGATGGCGATATTTTAACCGGAAGCGAACATTCATTGCGGCCAAACACGCTTCATGGCGTCGGCGTCATGTCCTGGCAAAAAAAACCCGCGACCTTGCGGGCGCGGGCTGAAGGTTCAAATCGGGAGAGACTTGAAGAAGTGAAGCCATCATCGCAGAACAATATGACGCCGTCATGACAGTGCGGTCAGCGGCCGTGCCGATAATTCCCCTTGTCATCAAGATATTGCAGTAAACTTCAAGCACATGTCGGAACCCTTACGCTTTTTTGCCTTGACCTCGCCCATGCCGCGCCCCACCGCCTCCGCCCTGTCCTACCAGATTCGCGCCGACCTGTTCACCCACTTGGGAGCGATGGAACAAGCTGGCCTGCCGCCGGATAAGAGTTTCGCGCTGCTGCGCTTGCCGCGCGCGGCTCAGGGCCGGGTCGAGACCACGCGCGCCCTGCTCGCGCGGGGCAACGATCCGGCCACGGCCGGCTTGCGCGCCGGCCTGCTGACCACCCTCGAACATAGCCTGCTGCGCGCCGCCTTCCAGGGCGGCAGCCCGGCCGCCACCTACCGGCGCCTGGGCGCGCACTACACCACCAAGGCGGCCCAGCTGGCCCGCATCAAGTCCCGCATGGCGCTGCCGTTGGCGATGCTGACGGCGGCGCTTTTCATCCGGCCCCTGCCTGGCCTGATCGGCGGCCAGCTTGGCGGTGGCGCCTACTTGGTCGGCGTGCTCGCTCCCTTGCTGGCGCTCGGCTTGCTGGGCGCCCTGGCGCTGCGCGTGCCGAGCTGGTTCCTGTCCGGCGCCCCGTGGCCGGGACGCGCCGGGATCGAGCGCGCGCTGCTGGCCCTGCCCCTGTTCGGCACGATGCACAGGCGACGCAACGGCCGCGACTTCATCGAGACCCTGGCCCTGCTGCTGGAGGCGGGGGTGCCCATGTTCGACGCCCTGCCGACCGCGCTCGGCGCCGTCAACAACAGCCTGTTGCGACGCGACCTGGCCGCCATTTTGCCGGCCATGAAAAAAGGCGCCACGCTGGCGCAGGCGTTCGCGACGCTGCGCCTGATCGAGACGGAACGCCTGCTGTCTTTCACCCAAACCGGGGAGGCCAGCGGCACCCTGCCGGAAATGCTGTTGCGTCACGCGGCCTTCGAGAGCGAGGCGATCAATCTGTTCCAGGAACAGCTGGCCGAATGGCTGCCGAAGATTTTCTACGCCTGCGTGGCGGCCTGGATGGTCTCCAATATCGTGGGCGGGCGGCCGACGCTGCCACCGGAGATCGACTGAAAACCATGTTGACCCATACAGACCACCCATGCCCGCCCTCGCCGGCGCCAATCATTCCGCCTCGCTTACCGGCTATGATAGTAAATTCCGACCACACTTTCGAACACGACCTGCTGCGCGCCCCCCGTCAACGCGGCAGTTCGGCCACCATCTATCGCCGGCCGGGCGCAATATGGAGCATTAAGGCTCCGATAGCGCTGGCGATCATGATCGCGGCGTTCTTCATCATGTCGCCGCAGGCTAGGCTAGGCACCGCAAGCTATCTGGCCGGCGTGCTTGGCCCCTTGCTGGCGCTCGGCTTGGTCGGCGTTCTGGCGCCGCGCGGTTCGCGCTGGTTTCTATCCGGCGCGCGCTGGCCGGGCCGGACCTGGGCCGAGCGCGCGCTGTTGGCCCTGCCCGTGTTCGGTCCTGCCCACATACGGCGCAACAGCCGGGATTTCGCCGAGACTCTGGGCCTGCTGCTGGAAGCCGGCCTACCCATGTCCGACGCCCT
>JAYVUV010000082.1:0-12868 GCA_043787615.1 Janthinobacterium sp.
GCGTGGGGCGCCAGATGATGAAGATCGTGCACGATTACATCATCATGAGCTACAACACCGATCCCGACAACGCGGCGTCGCGGGTCGCCACCCAGGCGACGATGGCCAGCGAATTGCCGTTCAACATAAGGCCACGCGTGTCGGCCGCCGTCGAGACCCATGCCGGCGTGGGCAACACCGTTTCGTATGCCGATACGCCGGGGAAAAATTCGCAAACCGTGGTGCGGGCGGACATCGAGCGGATCGGCTCGATCCTAGGCCCGCGGCTTGCCTTTGGCGGGGTCAGCGTGCACGACTGGGAGGGTTGGCGCGCTTTGCCGCCCAAGTGAGGACAGTTGCGGAGCCGCCAGCGCATCGGTTCAGGACGGCAAACGGCCATCCCGGCGCCGCTCGGCGGCCTGCTCCGACCAGTCGTCGGGCACGATGAAACCGCGCTCCAGCTCGATCAACCAACCATTCCACTCTTCCACCCGCGCTACCAGCACCGGACCCGGCGCGGCGCCTAATTGCGCGGCCAGCAAGACCGGTCAGAAACGCTTCGTTATTCCGTTTGGCTACTGAGCAACGTTGATAAACCTACAGTTAGTTGATTTTTTTTCGACTAAAATGATAGCTTTACTATAACTATCACGAATGAGGTTGAGAGATGGCTGATTTTTACGATTACTTTAAAGAAAATATGGAGGCTCTTGGGCTTATTGCACCCTCTAGCCTTTTGGAACGCAGCAACTTACTCTAACAACAATATCTACTATTCTTGTTTACATTGAAAAATACGGAACAAAAGTAACTGTAAGGGAGATGATAGGCGCCGGTACTAAACTAGACGTACTGGCGACGCTAGGAACTATGGGGGCTTGCTACTTGTAGGGGCAGTAGTCGGTAGCCTGGCAGTTGCGGCAGCTCGTAGTATGAGCGGTGGAACTTCGTTAGCCGATGTTCTTTCTGAAGTTTCCCAACTGCGATTCAATCAACAGTGGCTTCCGATACTTATGCATCGAATGCCAGCTATCTATGATGCATCAGTACCAGATCGAAAATATTATAAGTATCATAGGTATATATGATGAAAGACTCACTATTGCTACTTGTCACCGGTGTCGTATGTTCAGGCCTTTCTTGGGCATTCTGGCATTATCTCGGAAACGATGCGCTTTCTACGATAGTTACTATTTCTTTTATTGCGGCAGCGGCAGATAACTTTCGTCTTCGCCGTCGCTTACGTGAGCTAACCAAAGGCGAAGATAAAGCACTCCCGGCTGCGGATAAGTGACCAGGCACAAAAATTACCTGGTCCACTTTCGCATGCGAAAGTAAATCCGCTCGATCCTGGGCACCCGGCTTGCTTTTGGCGGGGTCAGCGTGCACGACTGGGAGGGTTGGCGCGCTTTGCCGACCAAGTGAGGACTGTTGCGGAGCCGCCAGCGCATCGGTTCAGGACGGCAAACGACCATCCCGGCGCCGCTCGGCGGCCTGCTCCGACCAGTCGTCGGGCACGATGAAACCGCGCTCCAGCTCGATCGACCAACCATTCCACTCTTCCACCCGCGCCACCAGCACCGGACCCGGCGCGGCGCCGAATTGCACGGCCAGCAAGGCCACCAGCTCCGCACGGCTCAGCGCCGGAGCGCCGGGCGCCACTTTCAACGGCGCCAGCCATTGCAGCTTCGGCATCACCACGAAGCGTTCGCCGAAGCGCGCGCCGTCGATGCCGGCAAGCTGCGCCAGCGCGCACCAAAAACCCCGGTTATGCTCGGGCGCGATGCCATCGATCACCGCGTCGGCCGCCTCGGAGGGATAAAACAACCATCCTTTGACCAGCGCTTGGGCGTCATCGACCCTGCCCGGCAGCACATCACGCGCGGCCGGATGCTGCGCCAACGCCAATTGCCGATTCAGTATCTTGTCCATCTTGGCGCCCAGAGTGTCGGCCAAATTAGGGCCGATCAAGCGGTGCAAGCTCCCCCCCTCCACTGGCAAGCCCGGCTCCAGCAGATAAAATTTGGTGGCGAATTCCCAGTGCAGCAAGCGCCCGCCGCGACGCAGCAAAAAATCGAACTCGCCCACCGTGTCGTTGCGGTTGGCGCGCACCTGCAAGCCATGCGCCACCAGCGCGCCGTGCTGAGCGAAATAAAAGGCCATGAGTTTTTCGGCGTATAGGCCCAAGCGGGAGTAAAAACGGGTGCCCAGCGCGGCGTCGAGCGCGGCAGGATCGTCTTGCAGGGCGGCGAGCCAGTCGGCCAGCGCCGGGGTGGCCGGCCCGAGCGCGGCGATGCGCCCGCCCCAAAGCGGCGAGGCGGGGTCGAGCAAATCGGGCGCGTCCAGCAACCAAGCCAGGGCGCGCACATGCGGCAGGGTCAAATGCGCCCATTTACGCTCGAAACGGGCTTGGAAATTGGCCGGCGTGCGGTCAGTCCGGCTCGGCATGGGCTTTCCTGGCCAGGCACAGGTCGGCCCACGCCTTGGCCTTGTGTTCGCCTTGACTCAACAAGTCTTCCGGATGGTAGGTGGCCACCACCCGCGCCCGGCCCAGGCGATGCACGCTGCCGCGCGAGGCGGCTCCCTGCGCCAGCTCGCCCAGCAGGCCGCGCAAGGCCAGCTGACCGAACACCAGTACCGTCTTGCTCCCGGTGAGCGCCAGTTCGCGTTCCACGAAAGGCCGGCAAGCCGTCAATTCCTCGGCCGTCGGCGCGCGCTCGGCGCCGGCCGGGCCGGGCGCGCGGCATTTGATCAAATTGGTGACATACGCTTCCTGGCCATCCAAGCCGATCGCCCGCATCATATTGTCGAGCAGTTTGCCGGCCTCGCCGCTGACCGGACGGCCCGCCTTCTCGTCGCCCCGGCCGGGGCTGGCGCCCAACAGCAGCCACGCGGCCCGCTCCGCGCCGCGACCGAACACCACGCTCTTGCGGCTGTGCGAGAGCGCGCAACGGGTGCATGTGCCGGCCGCCGCGCGCAATTCGGCCCAGTCCATGGCCGCGATGGCCGCGTCGGTCACGGGAGCGACCGGTTCGGGCATGGGCGCGTCGTCGAACCAGGCGGTGGACTCGTCCGCCGGCGCGGCAAACGAGGTCGGCGCGCCGGGAGGCGGTGCGGCCGGCATCGGCACGGCCGACCGCACCGATGGCGCCACCGAAGACGCATCGCCGGCACGCGTCGATGGCGCAGCATGGATCGGCGCGGAGGACGGGGCCGACGGCGCCTCGGATAGATGCGCCGCCGATCCGGCCGGCGCGGGCGCGGCGAAGCGGGCCGATGGCGCGCCTGCCGTCGCCTCGCTCGAACGCGCCGGCGACGTGGGCGGCATCATCTCGCCGCCGGACCATGCCGTCTGCGTCGCCGGCGCGCCGGGACGCTCGGGCGGCGCGGCCGTCGGCAAGGCGGCGGACGACAACGATAGCGTCGGCGCCTCCGTCGTCAGCTCCGTCCCGGCCGGCGCCGAACCCCGGCGCACGCGCCAGAGCGGGCCGACCCCCATCTCTTGCAGAAACACCGCGCTGCGGCCCGCTGGCAGACTCATATTCCCAAGCGCATCACAATTGCGTCCTCGCGTTGCTGATTGTCGGCCGGGTAATACCCTTTGCGCCGCCCGATTTCGGAAAATCCATAACGCCGATAAATCTCCAGCGCCCGCGTGTTCGATGGCCGCACTTCCAGCAGCACCGATTCCATCGCCAGGCCGCGCGCGCACGCCACCGCCTGATTGAGCAAAAACCGGCCCAGGCCCCGGCCGTGCATTTCGGCGCTGACGGCCACGTTCAGCAGGTGGGCCTCGTCGACGATCAGCATCAGCAAAAAATAACCCAGCAATTCGCCGCGCTCGTCGCGCAGCACCCAGGCCTCGTACCCGCTGGCCAGCGAATCGGCGAAATTGGCGCGGCTCCACGGATGCGGATAGACGCACTGCTCCAGATCCACCACTTCGTCCAGATCGCCATCGGCCATCGGCTCGTAAATGAGCCGCGCCAAGTCCCACATCGACTTCATCGGCCGGCCTCCAAGGCGGCCTTCGCTTGTTGCATGTCGAACCGCTCGGCGCTGGTGAAGGCGATCTTGTTGCGTAAATAAAGCGGCTGGGCCTCGGCCGCCGCGACCACCGCGCCGGCCGCGAAGGCGGCCCGTCCCAGCAGCGCGATCTGGCGCGCGTGCGGCATGATCGCCTCGCGCTCGGCGTGCGCGCCGCGCGCCCGGCCGGCGAACGCCTCCGGATAAGCCGACAAGCCATTGCCGCATGCGGTGACGGCGTCGTCGAAGACCACCGCACCCGGGGCCGACAAGGCCGGCGCGCCGACCACGCGGGCGGCCGCGTCGCCGTCGGCATAGCGGTAACGCGCCCAGTACACCTCGCCCATGCGCGCGTCGAGGATGGCGAGCACGTCGTTGGCGCCGTCTCGCTGATGGCAAGCCAGCGCCATCGCTTCGAGCGTGATCACCGGCACCGCCGGCAAACCGGCGCCGAAGGCCAGCCCCTGGGCGATGCCGCAAGCGGTGCGCACCCCGGTGAAGGAGCCGGGGCCGGCGCCGTAGGCGATGGCGTCGCAGTCGGCCAGGGCGATGCCGGCCTCGGCCAGCAGGGCTTGCACCATCGGCAAGATGGACTGGGAATGGGTGCGCACGCCCGAGGAATCGCGGCAAGTGACGGTGGCGCCGCGCAACAGGGCGCAGGACGCCAGCTCCGACGAGGTTTCAATGGCAAGGATGGTAGGCATGGCCGTATTTTACCCCGCGGCGGCGCCATCGGCCCAGCGCCGCATGACAGTCCGGCCCGTTCGGGCGGGCCGTTGTAAAATACCGGCATCGCGCCGCAGCGGCGACCCCCGGCCCCCTATCATGCACAGTCTGACCCTGAACAACGACAACCGCGCCGACGTGGCGGCGGCCCTGGCCGGCCGGCGCTGGGTGGTAGCTTGCCTGTGCGCGGGCTGGTGCGGCACCTGCTCGGGTTATCGCCACACCTTCGAGGAGCTGGCCGCGCGCCATCCGGACAAGCTGTTTCTCTGGATCGACATCGAGGACCAGGCCGAGGTGGTGGGCGAACTCGACATCGAGAACTTCCCCACCCTGCTGATCCAGCACGACGAGGTGGTGGCTTTTTTTGGCACCATGCTGCCCGACCCGGGTTTGGCGCATCGCTTGATCCAGGCCCAGGACGCGCACGGCCCGGAAGAGCTGACACGGCTGGCCGGCAGCAGCGCGGAGCGCCGCCAATGGCAGCGCGACGTCAATTTGCGCGCCCTGCTGCGCGCCGCCGCGCCGCGGGAATAAGCCGCGCGGCGCGGCGCCTTATTTGCCCGCCTTGCTGATCTCGACTTCCCAATCGACGCCCGATTCGATGTGGTGCTGCTTGGCGTAATTGCCTTGGCCGATGGCGAGCGCCACGTCCAGCAAACTGTTCAGATAAACCAGCGGCTTGCCGCGCGCCACGCCGCCGAAGGTGTGCTCGAACGGCGCCACCACTTGATCGACCAGCTTGCCCTTGTGCAGGATGCGTACCCGCACCGGCTCGTGTACGCCGATGTGCAATTGCTCGAACAAGGCTTGCGGGATATTGGTCCAGACGTTGCCATATTTGACGTCCAGCACTGGAACGATGCCGCGCACCACCTTATCCTGGCGTACCGCCTTTTGGTAAGCGATTTTCACCACCGATTCGCTCGGCAACAAGGGGCCGACTTGCTCGAAGCCGATGGCGCCCGAGGCCAGCCGCGCCCCGACGTAGGCATACACGTCGCGTCCGTGGAAGGTGTAGGACTCGCCGGAGCCGGCCAGACGGTTGACGCGCTCGTCGATCTCGCACAGTTCGGCCACGCCATCGCGCTCGGCGATCAGGGTGAACAAGCCGTTATCCGGGCCGACAAAATAGCGACCCTGCCGGGTCTTGAGCACCACCGACTTGCGGCTGGTGCCCACGCCCGGATCGACCACGGCGACGAACACGCTGCCCTGCGGCCAGTAATTGGCGGTCTGGTACAGGCGGTAGGCGCCGAGCCAGATGTCGTAGTCGGGAATGTCGTGCGTCAGGTCGGACACGGTCAAGGTGGGATCGACCCCGAAGGCCACGCCGTGCATGGCGGAGACGGCGCCGTCCGAGGTGCCGAAGTCGGTCAGCAGCACCAGCGCCTTGTTGGTGGCGGCGGCGGGGACGGCGGCGGGCCCGACGTCGGCGGCGCGCAGCGGCCCCGCCATCGAGCTACTCAGGCAGACGGCGGCGAACAAGGCGGCAAGGCGGGTGGGCTGCATAAAATCCTCTATTTACAATGTGTAGCGCAGGCGGCCGTAGAAATACGCGCCGTTCACGCCGATCGGGTTGACGAAGTTGTAGGGCAGCGCGCCGCCGTAGGTGGCGTCGTTGGTTTGGCGCACACGGTCGGGATAGCGGTCGAAGATATTGTCGCCGCCGACGGCCAGGGTCAAGCGGGCGCTCAGGGTGAACCGCGCCTCCAGATCGACCGCCCACACGGCGCCGTAGCGCTGCGCGTGCACGCCGTCCTCGAGCGGCGCGTCCTGGTCGTAGGAAAAATCCTTGAGCGCGCCGAAGCGGGTGGCGCGCGCCAGCAAGCTCCAGCGGGCGGCTTGCCAATCGGCGCTCAACACCAGTTTGCTGGACGGCGAGGCGTGACGAATGCGGAACAGGCTCGCCTCGGTCAGCACGCGCAAGTCCCGGTCGATCCGGGCCAGCGCGGCCGGGCTGGCATGCACCCGGTCGAGCCGGGTCTGGTTCAGGTTGAGCGCGGCGTTCAGGTCCAGTTTGCCGCCGGCGAACGGCAGGGCGTGGTTCAGCACCGCGTCCAGGCCGGTGGTGCGGGTGTCGAGCAGATTGGCCAGGTAAGCCACCGATTGGATGTCGGCCCGCCCGATCGACGCCAGGTAGGCGGTGGCGAGTTCGCTCTGCAGATCGCTGCTGCGGGTGATGCGGTCGCGGATGTCGATGCGGTAGGCGTCCAGGCTGAAGCTGGTGTGGCGCCCCGGCCGCCACGCCAGGCCGAGCGACAGGTTGCGCGATTTCTCGGGCTGGAGCGCTGCGGCGCCGAAGCTGCGCGCCAGCGCGTCGCCGGCCGGCAGCAGCGCGGCCGTTTGCAAGGCGCTGCCGTCGCTGTTGAAGTTGAGCGTGGAAAAGCGGAAGCCGGTCTGCGCCAGCGCCGGCGCGCGCAAGCTGTTCGACAGCGAGCCGCGCAGCAGGAAACCGTCGCTCAACTTGTAGCGCGCGGACAGCTTGCCGGTGCTGGCGCCGCCGACATCGCTGTAATCCGCATAGCGCGCGGCCGCGCCCAGCAGCAGCCGGCTGGTGAGCTCGCTTTCCAGGTCGGCGTACAGCGAACGAATCGCGCGCCCGCCATCGAAGGCGTCTTGCGGACGCAAGCCGGGGCCGGCCTGGGCGCCGGGCGGCGCGCCGGCGACCGGGCCGGCCGCGTAGGAGGCCGGGTCGCCCGGGGAACTGCGGTACGTCTCGTGCATGAACTCGGCGCCCAGCGCCAGGTTGAGCGGCGCGCCCAGGCCCAGATCGACGCTGCGCGTGAGGTCGGCGTTCAAGGCGCTCTGGCGAAAGTCGAAGCCGGCCAGGTGGAAGCTGCCCGGGCTTTGCTCGCCCAAGGAGGCGTTGGCCGAGTGATCGAGGTCGTAGCGGAACAGATTGCCGCCTTGGCGCGCGCTCACGTCCCAGTCCCAACCACCGCCGGCGAAGCGGGCGCCGGCCACGACGCTGAAGTCCGTCATCTCGCCCCGGGTTTCGGGACGGTAGCCGGCCGGGTACAAGGCCGGCACGTTGGACGGATCGCCCGGATAGCGAAAGTAGGCGCTGCCGGCCGACTGGCGCCGGTTGACGGTGGCGAAGGAGTAAGCGTCGACGCCGGCCGCCAGCGGCAGCAAGGCGTTGTAGAACAGGTAATGGTTATCCTGGCGCGAATCGCCCGATTTGAACAGCACCTTGCCGTCCAGCGCCAGGTCGGCCGGGGTGGCGTTCCACGCGGTCCAGCCGGCGTCGCTGAAACCGGCGCGCTGGGTCGGCGCCCGGCTACGGCTGTCGAAGCCGAAACGCAGAAAACCGGCGTCGCCCACGGGCAGGCCGTAGTCGGCGCTGACGGTGGTGGTCTGGCCATCGGTCTTGCGCTGGCCGGTGGGCTCGAAGTCGGTGTGGTTGGCGCCGTAGCCGAGCGAGGCCGATCCGCCGTCGCGGGCGTTTTTGAGCACGATGTTGATGACTCCGGCCACCGCGTCGCTGCCGTACTGGGCGCCGGCGCCGTCGCGCAGGATTTCGATGTGGTCGATGGCGCCGGGCGGGATCGCGTTGATGTCGACCGGCACGGTGCCGGCGAAGTTGCTTTCGGTATCGAGCACGGCGCTGGCGTGGCGGCGCTTGCCGTTGACCAGCACCAGCACCTGGTCCGGCGCCAAGCCGCGCAGCTGGACCCCGCGCACCGAGTCGGCGGCGCCGCTCGATTCGATGCGCGGGAAATTGATCGACGGCGCCAGGCTTTGCAAGGCCGCGCCCAGTTCGCCGCTGGCCAGGGCGTGCTCCACTTCGCGCGGGCCGAAGCGGTCGATCGGCACCGCGCTGTCGAACACGCTGCGGTTGCGGGCGCGCGAACCGAGCACGGTGACCTGGTCGATGGCGCCGGCTTGCCGAGGCTCCGCTTGCGGCTCCGCTTGCGAATCCGCTTGCGGTTCCGCTGGGGCCACCTGTTGGGCCACCTGCTGCGCCCTGGCTACCGGCAACGTCGCCGCCAGCAGCAGGGTACAAGCGAGCAGGCTGGGGCGCAAAGACAGGCGGGAAAGAGCGTGCGGTCGGGTGGCGTGCTGCATCGTGCGTTCCTTGCTTGGTCTGGGCCGGAGCACGATCTTACGAGCAAAGAATTAAGTGAACAACAACCTATTGCGAATATGCTTATACGCGCTTACGGCCGCCAGCGCTGCATCAATTCGTCGGCCAGCACCGGGCGGCCATAGAAATAGCCCTGCGCCAGATTGCAGCCGTGCCGCAGCAAGAAAGCGGCTTGCTGGTCGGTCTCCACCCCTTCGGCGATGACCGACAAATTCATGCTCTTGCCGAGCTGGATGATGGCGATGGCGATGGCCTCGTCGTTGGGATCGGTCGAAATATCCTTGATGAAGGAGCGGTCGATCTTCAAGGTTTGCACCGGCAGTTTTTTCAGGTAAGCCAGCGAGGAATAGCCGGTGCCGAAATCGTCGATGGCCAACCCGACCCCGATCGAGTGCAAGTCGTTGATGAAACCCATCGCGTCGCCCGTGTTCATGATCACCGACTCGGTCACTTCCAGTTGTAGGCGCTGCGGCTCCAGCCCGGTTTCGCGCAAGATGTCGGCCACCATGTTGACGATGCTGCCGCGCTCGAACTGCTTGACCGACAGGTTGACCGCGATCTTCGGCACCACCAGGCCGGCCTCTTGCCAGCGCACCATTTGGCGGCAGGCCTCGAACAGCACCCATTTGCCCAGCTGGTTGATGAAGCCGGTATCCTCGGCCAGCGGAATGAAACGCACCGGCGCCACCAGGCCCAGCTCCGGATGGTCCCAGCGCACCAGGGCCTCGACCCCGATCAGGCGGCCGCTGTCGATCTCCACCTGCGGCTGGTAATTCAGATAGATCTCGTTCTTTTCGATCGAACGGCGCAGGAAGGTTTCCAGGCGCAAGCGCTCGACCCCCTCGCCCGTCATCGACGGGGCGTAGAACTGGAAGCCGTTGCGCCCGCGCGCCTTGGCTTGGTACATGGCCACGTCGGCGTTGCGGATCAGCATGTTGAGGTCGGCCGCGTCGTTCGGGAACAGGCTGATGCCGACGCTGCAAGTGACGAACAATTCGTGGTCGGCCACCATGAACGGTTGCTCGAACATGGACACCAATTTCTCGGCCACCAGGCTGGCGCCGTACTGGCCGTCCACATTTTCCAGCAACACGATGAATTCGTCGCCGCCCAGGCGGGCCAAAGTGTCGCCCTCGCGCAGCTTGGACGAGAGTTGGCGCGCCACCTGCTTGAGCAACTCGTCGCCGATGTGGTGGCCCAGCGTGTCGTTGACGTTCTTGAAGCGGTCCAGGTCGATGAACAGGATCGCCAGTTGCTCGCCGTCGCGGGCGGCGTGGCGGATCGCGTGCTGCAAGCGGTCGTGGAACAGCAGCCGGTTGGGCAGCGAGGTGAGCGGGTCGTGGTGGGCCAGATGGTCGAGCTTTTGCTGCGATTCCTTGACCAGGGTGATGTCGCTGAACACGCCCACGTAATGGGTGGTCACGCCGTGCGTGTCGCGCACCGCGCTCAGGGTCAGCCACTCCAGATACACTTCGCCGTTCTTGCGCAAGTTCCAAATCTCGCCGCGCCAAAAGCCGCCGCCCACCAGCTCGGCCCACAAATTGAGGTAGAACTGCTGGTCGTGCTGGCCGGAACGGGTCAGGGTCGAATCCTTGCCGACCGCCTCTTCCTCGCCGTAGCCGGTGATCTGGGTGTAGGCCGGATTGATGGCCATGATCACGCCCTGCACATCGATCACCATCACGCCGTCGGCGATGTGTTCGAGCACGGTGGCCGACAGGCGCAGTTTTTCCTCGGCCTCCTTGCGCTCGCTGACGTCGGCATGGACCCAGATGCTGCCTTCGTTGGCCCGCTCGGGGTCCAGCGCGCAGCCGCTGACCAAGGCCCAGAACAAGCTGCCGTCCTTGCGCAAATATTGGCGCTCCTCGCTGAAATACTGGCCGGCGGCCAGGATCGGATATTGGCGCTCGCCGGCCGAATCGAAGTCGAACCAGCTGGGAAACAGCACCGAGGTGGAGATGCCCGCCATCATGCCCTGGGCGAAACCGAACAACTCCTCGGCGCGCCGGTTGGCCGACACCACCTTGCGATGGCGCACGAACATGACGCCGAACATCACGTTGTCGAGAATCGCGCTTTGTTCGGCCAGCAAGCCTTCGATGCGCATCTCGTTGTGCTTGCGCTGGCTGATATCGGCGATGATGCCGTCGACCCAGGGCGGGCCGCCCGCCTCGGCCTGCGGCTGGCCGTTTTCCGAGACCCAGCGCTCGACCCCGCCGGCGTCGATGATGCGGTATTCGACCTCGTACGGTTTGCCCTCGAGCACGGCCTGCCCCACCGCGCGGCGCTGGCGCCTGCGGTCTTCCGGGCAAATCAAATTGGCCCAGGAGTGGGTGGTGCTGCGCATGAACAGCGCGGCCGGATGGCCGGAAATGTCTTCGATGGCGTCGCTGACGAACTCGATCGGGCCGTCCGGACGGAAGCGGAACACGGCGCCCGGCACCTGGGTCACGATGGTGCGGAAGCGTTCCTCGCGCTCGCCTATATCGGCGAACAACTGGCGGATCGCCAGCCGCATCCGCTCCAGCTGGGCGGCCAGACGGCCCAATTCGTCGTCGCGCCCCAGTTCGAGCCGGGTGTCGAAGTCGCCGCGCGAGAGGCGGTCGGAAAAACGCATCAGCAAGCTTAACGGCGTGAGCAGGCGGCGCTTGAGGAACAACACGATCAGCAACAGCGAAATGCACAACTGGGCTGCCAGCACGAACACATAGGAAATTTGTTTGCCGCGCAAATCCTGCTGGCTGCGCGCGTCATCCATCTCGACCAGGATATGGCCGATGCGCTCGCCGCGCACCAGCACCGCGCGCTCGGCCCGGTACACATTGCCGATCGGGCGCTGGGGCGCCGCGCGGCCGATGAATTGGTTGTCGGTCTGGCCGACCACCTCGACCCGCAGCACGGCGCTGTCGCGCATGACCGATTCGACCAGCAAGCGGGCCGAATCGGTGTTCATATTCCACAGCGATTCCTGCATGCCCAGCGCCAGGATGTCGGCGTTGCGCTGCAAGGCTTCGTTGAGCAGGATGCGGGCCGATTTTTGCTCGTGCAAGCCGACCAGCAAATAGCTGCCGATGGCCGACGGCACCACCAGGCCGCCCAACACCACCAACAGCAGCGCGCCGTAAATCGACAGCCCGGAGCGGGCCGACCAGTCGCGCAGTCGAGCGTAGTGGGTGCTAATCATGCAAGCCGCGATATGGTTGCCAGATAATTAAGACGAATTGTCGATTGCTCATGTGGGTCCATCACGGCGGGCAACGGTGCGCTTGAACTTTTCCAATAAGGAATTATGCACATAAAAAGCGGCAGCGTCATAAATAAGCGGCCGGCTGACTCATACCCGACACAACGGCGAGCAGAAAACGCGCCAGCTTGTTATCATCGCTTCACTTTTCCACAAGGACCCACCATGACCATCTCCATGTACTCCGCTTCGATCCCCGTGTTCAAGCAAATCCTGACCAGCTTGCTTGCCATTCTGACCAAAGCGGAAACCCACGTCGGCGAGAAAAAAATCGACCCGAACGCCCTGCTCCAGTTCCGCCTGTACCCGGACATGCTGCCTTTCGTGCGCCAGATCCAGATCGCGGCCGACTTCGCCAAGGGCGCGGCCGCGCGCCTGGGCGGCGAGCCGGTGCCATCCTATGAAGACAGCGAGCAAAGCTTCGCGGAATTGAAGGCGCGCATCGAAAAGACCCTGGCTTTCCTGGCCAGCGTGCCGCAAAGCCAGATCGAAGGCAGCGAGGAACGCGCCATCACCACCGGCAGCGGCGAAAAAACCAAGCACTTCAGCGGCCACAGCTATCTGTTCAACTATGCGCTGCCGCACTTTTTCTTCCACGCCACCACGGCCTACGACATCTTGCGCCACAACGGCATCGATATCGGCAAGAAGGATTTCATCGGCAGTTATTGATCGATTGATCGATTGATCGCCGCGCCGCGCGCGCCCGGCAGCGCGGCGCATGCGGCACATATATATAGCGGTGAAGAGCGAAGCGCGCGCCGACCCGGCGCGCGGCTAGCAGCCTGTCGGACTTGGGCTCGTCG
>JAYVUV010000083.1:0-28826 GCA_043787615.1 Janthinobacterium sp.
TTTGCCATGCGGTCGAGCCGATGCCGACATCCTGGTCGGCATGCTGAACAAAAATCACGTTTCCGCCCTGTTCCCGAATCCGGCTGGCGGCGTGATTGATGCGAGAGACCACGCCCTCGGTGTCGAAACGCGGTGAGGCGGGATTACCGAACCAGGCATTTTGCATGTCGATGATCAGCAGGGTATTCATGGTGTGATTGGTGCCTCGGGTTGAGTGATCACAAATACGCCGTCGCGTGCGCGCGGCGCTAACGGAAACGCGGAACGCCATTCACACAATAACAGCCGCGGTGACGGGGGAAACGACCGTCCATCCGATGGCATGATACAGCGCGCGCCCTTCCTCGGTCGCCAATAAAACGCCGGTCCGCGCGCCGTGGGCGAGAGCGCTGTCGCTCAGGGTCGCCATCACCACCCGGCCCAGCCCCTTGCGCTGATGCCGGGGCGAAGTCTCGATGTGATCGAAAACGGCGAAACCATCCGTGTGGGCGACGCGTCCCTTCGCGGCCATTTCGTCATGGCCGCCGCGCAGTTCCACATCCGTCACCGGACCCACCGTGCGGACGGTCGGCCGATAGCCGTCAGGGACGGCGATGGTGGTTTGATACAGCGTTTGCGCCATCAGATATTCGGCCGGCTGCACCCGCCAGCGGGGCGGCAAGAGCGGCGCCACTTGTTCGGCCGGCGCGCATACCTTGAGCCAGGTGCCCGGCATATGCAAGCGGCTGGCCAGCTCGCGCAGGACGTCGGCCTTGAAATCGATAACGACATGGCGCTCCAGATTGTCGGGCAGGCCAAGGTTGAACGCGCAGCCATAGGGTCGAACAAGCGGCGCCGCTTTATCCCTGGTCAGCCACCAGCCCTGGGTCCACGCGGTTGCGACGGGTATGACACCTAAATGCGCGGCGGGTTGGTTCACAATCGTCCTTTGATCGAAGTGGCGCGGTGCACGCTATCAAACGCCGGGGTAAGGCGCATACGGCCGCCCGTCCTTGTGCTCGAATCGCCATGTACCGTCGGCGCCCATCGCCGCTTGCAGATCGTCGGCCGGATAGCTGACTTGATCGCCGGCCGTGCGGTCGCCGATTTCCAGCAGCACCACATCGGCGTCCGAATGGTTTTCCAGTTTGTGCGATACGTCGCCGGCGGCGAAACCGGCGCACATGCCGGCCCGTGAAATCGTTTCGCCATGTTCCGTGATGAGGACCGCTTCGCCTTCCAGGATATACACCAATTCGTCTTGCCGGCTATGGCGATGGGGCAGGGCCGACGCCGCTCCCGGACGCAGCGTGGTGCGGTTCACGCCGAAATGGGCGATGCCGAACATGTCGCCCAGCGGCTGCTTGACGCGTCCGTCCATCAGCGCGGCGAACGGCGCCGGATAGTTGGACGGTGTGGCGCGGGCCGGCGCCGCGGCGGCTTCGATGGCGGACGGGTAGCTTGGCATGGTGTGCGGGGGCGAATAGGCGAGCATGATTGTAGCGCACCCGAATGTGGCTGGCAGCCGCCGCATGGTCTACTATCTCGCGTGATACCAATAAATAGGATGCGAACGGCGATGCGACGAGAACTGGAATCGTTGGGCGCGATAAAAGACGGCTTTGCGGCCGCCGGCTTCGTGGTCGCCGCGCCCTTGTTGGCGCCCGGCGCGCTGACCCGGTTGGACGCGGCGCTCGCGGGCGTGGCGTTCGGCGGCGCCGGCAGCCGTCAATTGCTCGATCACGCCTGGTGCGTCGAGTTGGCCGGGCTGTTGCGCGCCCATCCGGCGCTGGCCGCTTTGCTGCCGGCCGACGCGGCGGCGGTTCAATGCACGTATTTCGAAAAATCGGCGCGGCAAAACTGGCTGGTGGCGCCGCACCAGGATCTCAGTATCGCGGTGGCGCGCAGGGTCGCGCATCCGGCCTTGCGCGGCTGGTCGGAAAAGGAGGGGGGCGTGTTCGTGCAGCCGCCCGACGCCGTGCTGGCGCGGCTGGTGGCGGTGCGGCTGCATATCGACGATTGCACACTTGACGACGGTCCGCTGCGGGTGGTGCCGGGCTCGCACTTGCATGGGCGCTTGGACGCGGACGGCGCCGCGCGGGTCCGCGCCGCCTTTGGTGAAACGGCGTGCGCGGTCGCGCCCGGCGGCGCTGTGATCATGCGTCCGCTGTTGCTGCACGCCTCGTCCAAGTCGCGCGGCCAGAGCCGGCGGCGCGTGCTCCATTTCGTGTTCGGTCCGCGCGCCTTGCCCTGCGGCCTGGAGTGGCGATGTATGCGCTAGTCCCCTGATTTGAAATCTCTATCAATCCAATAAAGTTAATTGTCTTTGCCAATAGGCCTTGGTTTCATATAATTATTTCCTCAGTTCACCACCTAAGGAAGCATCATGAGCCAACAGTCCATTCCGCCCGATCAAGAGCAGCCGCTTACCACGGCGTCCGGCATCCCTGTCGCCGACAATCAAAACTCGATCAGCGCCGGCGCGCGCGGTCCATTGTTGCTGCAAGACTTCCACCTTATCGAGAAATTGCAGCACTTTAACCGCGAGCGCATTCCGGAGCGCGTGGTCCACGCCAAGGGCTCGGGCGCCTACGGCACCTTTACCGTCACGCACGACATCACCGCTTTCACCAAGGCCAAACTGTTTAGCGAAGTGGGCAAACAAACCGAGACCTTCGCCCGTTTTTCCACCGTGGGCGGCGAAAAAGGCAGCGCCGACACCGAGCGCGATCCGCGCGGCTTCGCGCTGCGGTTTTACACCGAGGAAGGCAACTGGGATTTGGTCGGCAACAATACGCCGATGTTCTTCATCAAGGACGGCATCAAATTTCCCGACTTCATACACACCCAGAAACGCGATCCGCATACCAATTTGAAGTCGGCCACCATGATGTTCGACTTTTGGAGCAAGGCGCCGGAAAGCCTGCACCAGGTGACGATGCTGTTTTCCGACCGCGGCACCCCGGACGGCTACCGCCATATGGACGGTTTCGGTAGCCACACCTATAGCCTGATCAACGCCGCCGGCGAACGGGTATATGTGAAATGGCATTTCAAGACGCGCCAGGGCATTCAAAACCTGCCCGCCGCCGACGCCGTGCGCCTGGCCGGCGAAGATCCGGATTACGCCCAGCGCGACCTGTTCGGCGCCATCGCGGCCGGTCGTTTTCCGCAGTGGGATGTGAAGATTCAGGTGGCCACCGACGCCGAGCTGGAGGCATGGAGCGCGCGCACCGGGTGGAATCCGTTCGACTTGACCAAGGTGTGGCCGCACAAGGATTTCCCGCTCAGGCCGGTCGGCGTTTTCGAGCTGAACCGCAATCCGGTCAATTACCACGCCGAAGTCGAGCAAGCCGCCTTGTCGCCGTCGAACGCGGTGCCGGGCATGGGTTATTCGCCGGATAAGATGTTGCAAGCGCGCTTGTTCGCGTATCACGACGCCCAGTTGTACCGGGTCGGCACCAACCACCAGCATTTGCCCGTCAATGCGCCGCGTTGCCCGGTCCACCATCATCAGCGCGACGGCGGCATGGCCGTGCACAATGGCGCCGCCGCACAAAACTACGCCACCGTGCAGGCTGCGGGCAGCGCTCCATCCGGCCTGGGCCATGGCGAACCGGCGCTGGCTTTGCGCGGCGACGCGGCGCGTTATGACGGCCGCGCCGACGAGGATGATTTCACCCAGGCCGGCGACCTGTTTCGTTTATTGCCCGCGCGGGAGAAGCAAAACCTGTTCGATAATCTGGCCGGTCCCTTGAGCCAGGTCGGTGGCGAGATCATCGCCCGCCAACTGGGGCATTTCGACCGCGCCGATCCGGCTTACGGCGCCGGTGTGCGGGCGGCGCTGCGCGCGCGCGGGGTGATCCTGGACGCTTGAGTAATGCGGCATGCGTGGGCCGAACAACAGGCCCGGCTTCGCTAGCATGTGTTAGCAGCGGAAAACAAGGGAACAAGGGCGCGCGCTGACGCCGGCCAGCAAGCGGGCCGGCGCCGCTTATTCGGATGCCGGTCTGGTGGCGAGCGCCACCACCGCGACACCCATGGCAACGATCAAGGCGTCCTCGATCAGTCCGCTGCGGGTTTGGCCGATACGCGCCATGGCTTGCTTGCGGCCGGCCAGCGTCATATAGGCCAGCGGTACGGCGGTCGCGACGGCGATCGCCGCGCCCGCTTTCTCGCGTCCTTCCGGCGCCAGCGCCGCCCCGGCGATCCCCGCGCTCATCACGCGCGCGAACAATCCCAGGAAAACGGTGCGGTCGGGCGCGCTCTTCATTTTATCGCCGAGCAGTTCCGCCACGCCGATGGCCAGCGCGCCGCATTTAAACACGGGCCGATCCAACAGGACCAGTTGCCCCGGGGTGCTGCGGCCGGCCAGGCGCGCCGCCGCGATGGTGGCCATGGGCGTCATGGAACGCGCGCTCGCCACGGCACCGATCAGAGCGGAAGAGAGCAGGCTGCGAATTGTCATGTGAATTAACTCCTACGTCAGTGGATGTTGCTTTGAGCGGCAGGCGCGACTAGGCGGCCGAAAACTGTTTGTCGCCGGCCGCCACGGCCGCTTGAACCAGCCGCCGCGATTTTGCTTTCGCCGCTAGGGTTTTAATGCGTCGTGTTGCCCGAATTGGTATTGCCGTTCTGGCCAGGCGTTCCGGTGTTGCCGGGCGTGCCGGTGGCGGGCGAAGTGCCGGTCCGGTTGCGCGCGGTGTCGGTCGATAAGCCATTATTGGTGGTGTCGGAGGCGCCGCTGTTCATTTGGCCGGATTGTGAATTGCGCGCGTTTTGCGCATCCTGCGAGCCGGTCATTTCCGACGATTGACGACTGGCGCCCGCATGGTTCGATTTCGACTTCGATTTAGATGGCGCCACCGATTTTTGTTCGCCGCTTTGGCTGTTCGCGCCGACAGCGCTGCTCATGCCGGTTTGCGGCGTGGTCGCGGTCGTGCCTCCGGTATTGGTCGCGCCGGCATTGCCCGCGTTGGTGGTTTGGGCGAAAGCGAAGCTGGTCGAGGTCGCAAGGATGGCGGTGGCGAGGATGAATTTACGCATAATGATTTCCTTTGTAGTTGAATGTAGGGATTTGCTTGCCAAATCGCTATATAAAGCTTACTTGTCGGGTATTAAACACGGTATCGGAACATTAGCCGCTGCCGGGTGGGACATCGCCTACGCCGCCGCACGCCGAAGCGGCGGGTGGTTGGCTCCGAATTTGTTAGCATGGCATCATGCCGAGAGAAAAATGAGCGGGCACATCGCCCGCATGGCTAATGCGCCAGCGCTGGGAATTGTTCCGGTTCCGGTTCCGGTCCCTGGCCTTGATAACGGAGCTTGTGAAATGAAACGATTTTTGATCGCTTACCTGGCCTCGGCCTTGTTCATGCTGGCGGCCGATATGGTGTGGTTGTACCTGACGGTGACGCCGGTGTATCGCCATTTCGTTGGCGACTTGCTGCTTGAACAGGCCAAGCCGGCGCCCGCCATCGCGTTTTATCTGCTGTACGGCGTCGGGGTGGTGGTGTTCGGCGTGTTGCCCGGCCTGCAAGCGGGGCGTTGGCGGACCAGCGCGGCGCGTGGCGCCTTGTTCGGCCTGCTGGCCTACGCCACGTACGACCTCAGCAATCTGGCCACTTTGCGCGGCTGGTCTTTGCCCTTGTCCTTGATCGACATGGCCTGGGGCGCCGCCTTGACGGCCGGGGCCGCCGTGGCCGGGCAGCTGGCGGTGCGCCGCTGGGCGGCGTCCTCCGCTCCCTGACGCGGTGCCGGCCTGATGGGCGGGGTGGCCGGGACGAGGCCGGCACCGGGCCTGGCCGCCACGGCAAGGTAAGCATGGCGATGCTACAATCGTCAGCGCCGCACGCTTCCATTTTGCCGAAGCGCTGGTCTAGCCATGACACCGGGACTCCCATGTTTGAAACTTCCACCCTAGTTACCTTTGTCACTGTTGTGCTGGGTCTGATGCTGATCCCCGGTCCGGCCGTCCTGCTGGTCATGACCCGCACCGTGCAAGGCGGCCGCAAAAGCGGCATCATGACCGGCCTGGGCATCGCCGCCGGCGATTTGGTGCACACCTTGTGCGCGTCGGTGGGCTTGTCGGCGCTGCTGATGACGTCGGCGTTGGCGTTTAACGTGGTCAAGATGGTGGGCGCGGCCTATTTGATTTACCTGGGCCTGCGCGCCATTCTTGAAAAACCGTCCGCGTCGGGGCCGGCGCAAGCGTGCGCCGCGCCGGCCGTGTCGCCGGCCAAGGCGTTTTTCCAGGCGATTCCGGTCGAAGTCCTCAATCCCAAGACAGCCTTGTTTTTCCTGGCGTTTTTGCCGCAATTCGTGCATCCCGAACGCGGCTCGTCGTTCTTGCAATTTACTACGCTGGGAGCGATTTTCGTGGCGCTCAGCATCGCCTACACTTGCCTGGTGGCGCTGTCGATCCGGCCTCTGGGACGCTTGGTGAAGCGCTTGTCGTGGCTGAGCCGCTGGCAAAGCAAGATCATCGGCACCATCTTTATTTCGCTGGGCGTGAAGGTCGCCACCCAGCAGCGCTGAACCGGTTTACCCCATGAAGCCGAGGTCCTTGGTGGCGAAATTGCTCAACTCGGTTTTGAAGAGATGTTTGGTCGGCAAGTCGGCCTTGGCGCCGAACCATTTGCCCAGCGTCGCGCCGAACTGTTGATTGGAAAATTGCGGAATCCAGGCGCCGCGCCCGGTCGCGTCGTCCGCGCCGCCCAGGGTGAAGTCGGGAAATTGCCCGTAGACGCCGCCGCGCACGGCCGCGCCCACCACCAAATGATGATTGCCCCAGGCATGGTCGGTGCCGCCGCTGTTCGGTTGCAGGGTGCGGCCGAATTCGGACATGGTGAAGGTCGTCACCAAGTCCTGGGCGCCGATCTCGGCCAGCGCCTGCTGGAATGCGCCCAGCGATTGCGATACCTGGCGCAGCATGTCGAATTGCTGGTAAGCCTGGGCGCCGTGGGTGTCGAAGCCGCTGAGCGACACAAAATACACTTGCCGGCCCGGTCCCTGGGTGGCGCGCGCGCGTATCAGCGCGGCCACCGTTTTGAGCTGGGCCGCCAGCGAGTAGCCAGGAAACAAGGTCGACAGGGGCGCGCCGCAGGCCGGCATGTGCAGGTCGGTCACCAGGTCCATGCCGTTGAGCAGTTGCTGCTGCGGCGTCATGTCGCCCGGCGTCGGCGCGGCCTGCCGACACCCCGGCGCAAGGCGGGTCGCGATCCCATATTCCACGCTCACGGGCGCTTGTCCGGCCCCGTCGTCGATGGCGGCCGATGCCGCGTCGGCCAGGCGGTGCGGGGATGGGTCGGGATGGGAAAACAATTGCGCCGGAATGGCGGTGCCGGCCAGATATTGGGCCTTGGTCAGAGGCTGGCGCAGGCTGCCCACGTTCAAAATCGCCGCCACCTGGCCGCGTTCGTACAAGGCGTCCAACTCCGGCACGCCGTAGTGGAAGGCGAACGGTTGATCGACCGGGGCGGTGGTGGCGCGCAGCATGGCGCGGCGTTGCGGCAGCAGGGTGCGCGCGGCGGTCGACAGGGCCAGGCCGCTGCCGCCGCGAATGGCGGTATATTTGTCGTAGCGCTCGGGATCGAGTGGCACGATCAGGTTGTTGCCGTCGTTGCCGCCAAACATATACAGGCAGACCAAGGCTTTGTAGTCGCTCGGACCAGCGTGCAAGGGGGCCGCCGCGCCGAGCAGACCCAGGGCCGAGAGGGTGCCGATCAGCCCGGTCTGGGCACCGGCGTTCAAAAAACGCCGCCGTGTCATCGTGTGGTCCTGCATGATGCACTCCTCGATCCATGCCCGCTGGCCGGCGGGCTCGCTATGTTTCTTTATGGAATTGCTTCGTGTGACGGTGAATGCGTCATGGCGATGGGTACATTCATTGTCATTGCTACATGTGCAATTAACATGCCAATCAAAAATGCCCTGCTCGCGGCCAGAGGCGGGCGTATACCTTACGCCAGCGCAATAAAACTGACCAAAATTGGTAAAATAGCCAACTTTGCCGCCCGGCCGCGCACGTGGCGCGCCGCGCCGCAGGTCAAAAATTGTCATTAATATAGCCTTTAGGAAATACGAAACCTCGGTCGCGGCGCCTTCCCTGGCCTATAATCGCGCCTGCGGCCCGCCCGAACGGCGCGCTTCCCCCTCGCTCTACAAGGTTGATTCATTCATGACGTTTTCTTCGCTCGGCCTCATCGATTCCCTGTTGCTCACGCTGGCCGACCTCGGCTACGACAAGCCGACCCCGGTGCAATCCCAGGCCATCCCGGCCGTGCTGGCCGGGCGCGACCTGATGGCCGCGGCTCAGACCGGCACCGGCAAAACCGCCGCCTTCGCCCTGCCTTTGTTACAGCGCCTGACCATGCGCGGCCAGGCGGCGCCGCGCTCAATGCGGGTGCTGGTGCTGGTGCCGACCCGCGAATTGGCCGAGCAAATACACGACAGTTTCCGCGCCTACGGCGCCAAGTTGCCGCTACGCTGCCATGTGGCGTATGGCGGGGTGCCAATCGGGCCGCAAGCGAGCAAATTACGCAAGGGTCTCGATGTGCTGGTGGCCACGCCGGGCCGCCTGCTCGACCTGTACGGCCAAGAGGCGCTGGTATTCGACCAGCTCGAAACCCTGGTGCTGGACGAGGCCGACCGCATGCTCGACCTGGGTTTCGCGCGCGAGCTCGAAACGGTGCTGGCCGCCTTGCCGGGAGGGCGGCAAGTGCTGCTGTTTTCGGCCACGTTCTCGGACCCGATCCGCGCGCTGGCCGCGCAATTGCTCAGGGACCCGGTCAGCGTGCAAGTTAGCCCCCGCAACAGTACCGTGAAAGGCGTCAAGCAAGCGGTGATCACGGTCGATAAGAAGCGCAAGACCGAGCTGTTTTGCCACCTGCTCAAGAAACAGCGCTGGGGCCAGGTGCTGGTGTTCGCCAAGACGCGCAAGGGGGTCGAGCAATTGGCCGGCGCCTTGCTCGAGCGGGGCATTCGCGCCGACTCCATCCATGGCGACAAGACCCAGCCCAACCGCCTGCGCGCGCTGGCCCGTTTCAAGGCCGGCGAAGTGCAGGTGCTGGTGGCCACCGACGTGGCCGCGCGCGGGCTCGATATCGACGATTTGCCGCGCGTGGTCAATTTCGATTTGCCCAGCGTGGCCGAGGACTATATCCACCGCATCGGCCGCACCGGCCGCGCCGGCGCCAGTGGCGAGGCGCTGTCCCTGGTCGGGGCCGACGAAGTCGATTTGCTGGCCGCCATCGAGGCGCTGACCAAGCAAAGTCTGCGCCGTTCGGAGGAAGCCGGCTTCGAGGCCGAGCACCGGGTCCCGCTGACCGGGCCGAACGGCGTGGTGCTCAAAAAAGCGCCGCCGGTCAAGCCGGCCGAGGGACGCGCCGCCAAGCGCCGCTTTTACCGTTGAGCCCGGCGTAGCAAAAACGACGCATTCATGCCATCATAAAGGCATGGCGTCGATCCCCTTATTCCCCCTCAATACCGTGTTGTACCCGGACGGCCACCTGCCTTTGCAGGTGTTCGAAGTGCGCTATCTGGATATGATCAAGCAATGTATCGCCAACGAGCAGCAATTCGGCGTGGTGGCTCTCCAGCATGGCAGCGAGGTGCGCAAGCCCGAGCAGGCCGAGTCGCTGTCCGCGGTGGGCACCATGGCGCGCATTCTGGACTGGTCGGGGCCCCGGCCCGGACTGCTGCGCATCCGCTGCGCGGGCATGCACCGCTTCAAGATTCTGGCGCGCGAACGGCGCAAGAATGGCCTGTGGATGGCCGAGGTGGCGGCGCTCGAACCGGACAAGGAAATCGAGATTCCACCGGAACAGCAGAATGTGGCCAACGGTCTGGGCGCCTTGATCCGCGAATTACAGCAGCGCCAGGTGGCGCCCGATCAAATGCCGATCATGGCGCCGTTCCGGCTCGACGAATGCGGCTGGGTGGCCAACCGCTGGTGCGAACTGCTCTCGCTCGACCTGAACCGGAAGCAGCGTTTGCTGGAGCAGGAAAATCCCGTGCTGCGGCTGGAATTGATTCAAGACGTGTTGACCGAAAACGGCTTGCTGGGCTGATTTCCGCCGACCAGCACGGCGGCAGCGTTTGTCCCTTGATCGATCGTCCCGGCCGGTTCAGGCGTCTAGCGGGACACGATCCCGGTCAGCAGCATGCCCATGGTGTCGTCCAGCGACGGACCGTCGGGCGTCGCGTTTGAGGGCGGCGCCTGGTCGCGTGCGTAGCGTGCCGGAGGCACCCCGACGAAGCGGATGAAGGCGACGCTGAACGTGCTCGCAGAGCGATACCCGACTTGATTTGCCACCTCCGCCACACTGGCTCGCCGATTGCGAAGCAGGTTTTTTGCCAAAGCCATGCGCCAGGCCAGCAGATACTCCATCGGCGTGACGCCCATCGCGCCGCTGAAGCGGTCGAAGAACGTCGAGCGCGAGAGCGCGGCCTCGCTGGCCAGTTGCGCGACCGTCCAGGAGCGCCCGGGATTGTCGTGCATGTGCCGGATGGCAGCCGCCAGGCGGTCATCGGCCAGTCCCCTCAACAGCCCTGGCGGCGCATGGGGGCTGGCGTTGGAGCGCAGGGCTTCGATAAACAGCACTTCCAGCAGCCGGTCCAAAATCACTTCACGCCCGGGCCGCAGCTCGCGCGATTCGTCGGCCACCAATCGCACCAGGGTGATCAGTCTTCTCTCGCGCCGAACATGGATCACGCTCGGAAGCAAGGCCACCAATAATGCGACGTTGGGCGCGCCGAAAACGCAGTGGCCCACCACGAACCGGACCTCATGCGGCGCGTTTTGCTTGCCCAGTCTAAACTCGGCGCCCGCTGTCGCCACGGGCGACGCATCCACCACGTCCGGCGGCGGCGGTGTGAGGCTCGACATCGCGCACTGATACGAAGAGGGCACCAGGACGAAGTCGCCACGCTTCAGTGTGATCGGCTCGTGTCCGGCGACGCTCAGCAGGCAGGCGCCGTCAACGATCACGCAAAAGAAGGGGTTCCCGGTCTGGCTGCGGCTGACCCGCCACGAACCGGCCGCGCTCACGATTTTCGAGCGCGGCGTGCTGGGCTGAAGCAGTCTCACCACTTCGGCGAGCGGATCGATCATGGCTGGACTCCTGGAGGCAAAAGACGGACTCTGCATTGTATACAGTCCGATCCCGTATCGCTACCATGGGAAACATCAAATCATGTGGAGGCTTACTTGAAAACTGTTGCGCCAACATCGACAAGCCGCACAGCCTTGAGACGAGATGAAACTCGTCTACACGCACTCAACAATTCAAAGGACATCGCAACCATGCACGCAAGTTTTAAGGATACATACGGCGGCTACGCTATCGTCGTCGGCGCTTCGGCAGGGATAGGGGAAGCCTTCGCCAAGGAAATCGCGGCGCGCGGGATCAATCTCGTGCTGGTCGCACGCGACCTGGATCGACTGGAGGCTGTGTCGACGAGTTTGAAGCGGCAATTTCACATCGAGGTGCAATGCATCTCGCTCGACCTTGCGCTGGACGACGCCGCCGACAAGCTCGATCAAGCCACCGCCGCGCTCGATATAGGCTTATTGGTATTGAACGCCGCCGCGATAACGGCCGGGGCGTTTTTGAAAAATTCGTATGAGCAGGAATCGCGTTTAATCAAGTTCAATACATTGATGCCAGCTCAAATCGCCCATCGTATTGGCAACCGGATGCAGCGGCGGGGCCGGGGCGGTATGATATTTGTCTCTTCCCTGGCCGGTGCCGCTCCGACGCCTTTTCAAGCGACGTATGCCGCCACCAAAGCGTATCTGGCCTCGCTCGGCAAGGCCCTGGCGTTCGAGCTCGCGCAAAGCGGGATCGATGTGTCCGTGCTGGCCCCTGGCATGACCGATACCGTAGGCTTGCGCACAACGGCCAATATCGATTATTCGAAAATGAAGGGGGTGAGCATGATGTCGGCGGACGATGTGGCGAAAGCGGGCCTGAACGGCCTGGGAAAGCGGTCTTATATTATCCCAGGCCTGCAAAACAAGGTGTCCGCCTTCGTACTGGGTTTATTGCCTCAGTCGGTCGCGATAAAAATGGTGGGGAAAATGACGGCCGGCGCTATTGACAGCGAGGCGCTGTAAACCCGCCCGTCCGCACTCGCCGGCGCGGGCTGAGGTTCTGTTCTGGCGGCCGAGGCTGCCGTCCGCTCGCTGCGGGTGTCAGCCTCGGATCGCCGGTCGCTGCGATATGGCGCGAGACGGCCGGCGTGGTTCAGCCTGGACGGTCCGCCGCGAACAATTTGTCGTACGCGGCCAGCAAGGTTTGATGCATGGCGCTGCCCTCCATGTCCGCGCCCAGCGGCGCCAGATCGAAGAAGCGCTCGCTGCGCGCGAGCAGCGCCTCGGCTTGGCGCACCGATTCGGCGCCGTACAACAGCACCATCGAACGCCGGTAGTTGTCGACATCGTCCACGTTGAGCATGCTCTCGATGCAGCGGTACACCAGGCGGCGCGCCGGATTCAAATCCTTGAAGTGGTGAATCCAGTCGCAGCCTTCCAGGATCGCCTCGCGGTCGCCGACCGCCAGCGCCAGCAGGGTTTTCAACTCGCCGATGCGCAACTGTTTCCACGGCGTGCCGAGCGGAATGGCCAGGCCCAGGATTTCCCACAGCGGCCGCTCGTCGTTCAAGTTCATGGTTTGCAAATCGGACAGCAAATCGGCGCATTCGTCTTCGCTCAATTCGGACAACTTCACCAGGGCCGGGCGGATCGCGTTGCCGATGCTATTGTTTTCCCACTCCAAGTCTTCGACCGGATAAATTTCCGACATGCCCGGCACCAGGATGCGGCAGCTGTAGGCGCCTTGCTCGCTGAAGTCGGCCACATACATATCCTTGCCTTCGCCGTGCACGCAATCGACCAGCCAGTTGTAATCCTCTTCCGTGGTGTTGCTGAAGTTCCAGTCGACAAAGGGAAAGTCCGGGGTATCGCCCATGAAGTTCCAGCTAATCACGCCGCTCGAATCGACGAAGTGGATTTCCAGGTTGGCCACGGCGTTAATTTCGCTCATGTCGAAACCCGGCTCCGGGAACCCTTCCAGCGAATCGAGGGCGCGTCCTTGCAGCAATTCCGTCATGGCCCGTTCCAGCGCGATCTCGAAACGCGGGTGGGCGCCGTAGCTGGAAAACACGCCCTGATCCTTCGGGTGCACCAAGGTCACGTTCATGACCGGATATTTGCCGCCCAGCGAGGCGTCCTTGACCAGAATGCCGAAGCCGGCCTTGCGCAAGCCGGCGATGCCGGCGGCGATGTTGGGGAAGCGCGCCACCACTTCGTCCGGCACTTCCGGCAGACACAGACCTTCGCTGATGATGCGGTATTTGATGTGGCGCTCGAAAATTTCGGACAAGGCTTGGCTGCGCGCCTCCATCATGGTGTTGCCGGCGGCCATGCCGTTGCTCACATACAGATTGCCGATGATATTGACCGGGATATACGCCACGCTGGCATCGCGCAGGCGGGTGTAGGGCAGCGCGCAGATGCCGCGTTCGACGTTGCCGGAATTGAGGTCGACCAGCACCGCGCCGTCGATCTCGCCGTCCGGGTTGTAGAAGGCGTGCAGCTCGGCGTTGAGCAGCCCGGCCGGCCAAGCGCCGTCCTCGGTGGGGGCGAACCAGCGCTCCTGGGGATAGTGCACGAAGGGACGGTTGGCGCGGGTGGCGCCCAGGTAAAAATGGGTCCAGAAATAATGCGTGCCGAGGCGCTCGAAAAACTCGCCGTACGCGCTGGCGCGGGCGGCCAGCTCGGTCGCGCCCTTGCCGTTCGAAAACAGCATGGGACAGTCGTTGTCCTTCATATGGGTCGACCAAATGCCATCGACTTCATGCAGCAAGGATGACTCGTTGAGCTGAAAACCGCGCGCCGCCAGCTTTTTTTGCATGGTGTCGATGGTCGATTCGAGGGCGGCGTCTTTACCTGGGATAAAAGTGTTCATGCGGATTTCTCAATGAGGTGGGGCGGTCGGGGTCGTGCCGCCGCGCGCTGGCGGCCCGGTCCGGGCGGCCGGAATAATCCGCTATTTTAACCGACTCGGCCGCCGCGTCGCGCTTTCCGGCGGCCGCTTCGCCCGCTTAAAAGTAACGCAATCCCAGCGCCGCCTTGACTTCGTCGGTGGTGCGGGCCGCCACTTCGCGCGCCCTGGCCGTGCCTTCCTTGAGCAGTTGCAGGATGTGGCCGCGGTCCTTGGCCAACTCTTCGCGCCTGGCCCGGATCGGCGCCAGCAGTTCTTGCAGGCAGGCTTCCAGTCGCTGCTTGACCACGCTGTCGCCCAGGCCGCCGCGCACATAATGGGCTTTCATCTCGGCCAGGCCGGCCTGGTCCAGGTCGAACGCGTCCAGATACAGGAAGGCCACGTTGCCCTCCAGATGGCCGGGGTCTTGCACGCGCAAATGCAGGGGGTCGGTATACACCATCTTGACGGCGGCCCGGATCTGGTCGGCGCTGGCGCCCAGATTGATGGTGTTGCCCAGCGACTTGCTCATCTTGGCCTTGCCGTCGATGCCGGGCAAGCGGCCGATGGCCGGCACCAGGGCCTTGGCCTCGACCAAAATCTCTTGCCCGGCCAGGCGGTTGAAACGGCGCACGATCTCGTTGGTTTGCTCGATCATCGGGATCTGATCTTCGCCGACCGGCACGATGTGGGCTTTAAAGGCCGAGATGTCGGCCGCCTGGCTGGCCGGGTAGGTGAGAAAGCCGGCCGGAATGTCGCGCTCGAAGCCGCGTAGGCGGATCTCTTCCTTGACGGTGGGGTTGCGCTCCAGGCGGGCCACCGTCACCAGGTTCAGATAGTAAAACGTCAGTTCGGCCAATTCGGGGATTTGCGATTGGATCAGGATAGTCGACAGGGTGGGGTCGATGCCGACGGCCAAGTAGTCAAGCGCCACCTCGACCACGTTGCGGTGCACCTTGCCGGTGTCGTCCATGTTGTCGGTCAAGGCCTGGGCATCGGCCAACATGATGAATTGGCGGTAATCGTGCTGGTGGGCGACGCGGTTGCGCAAGCTGCCGACGAAATGGCCCAGATGCAAGGGGCCGGTGGGCCGGTCACCGGTCAGGATCACTTTGGGGGAGGCGGGCTGGGTGGACATCGTATTTCCTTTCGGGCCGCTCCGATGGCGGCGGCCCGAAGGCTTGTGCCCTCACGCCACCGCGATCTGGGCGGCGTTGATGATCATCACGACATCGCTGTCGGCGCGGCCGTCGGCGTCGGTGGATGGGATCGGGGTTGAGTGGGAAGAAATTGCATGGCGACATGGTTGCAGCTTGGCGGCAGGCTGTCAAGTCGCGGGCCACGGACCATGCCTGCGCCACTATCCATGCCGATTCGGACGATCGGGCAAGGCCGCGAGACGATCTGGTCTTCGGCTTTCAAACGGCCGCGCCTACACTGCCCTTCATCGTAGTTCAACTTGACAGGAGCACCACCGCATGACGTCCACGACCGCCGTTTCCACCTCTTCCGCGACCACCCCCAAAGTCGTGCTGATCACCGGCGCCAGCAGCGGCATCGGCGAGGCCACCGCCTTGCTGTTGGCGCGCCAGGGCAGGCATGTGGTGCTGGGCGCGCGCCGCACCGAGCGCTTGGCCGCGTTGACGGCGGCGATACGCGCCGAAGGCGGCTCGGCCAGTTTCCGCGCGCTCGATGTCACGCAGGCCGCCGACATGCAAGCCTTCGTCGATGGCGCGTCGCAAGCGCATGGCCGGGTCGATGTGCTGATCAATAATGCCGGCGTGATGCCCCTGTCGAAGCTGGAGGAGCGCAAGCTCGACGAATGGAACCGCATGATCGACGTCAATATCCGTGGCGTGTTGCACGGCATCGCGGCCGCCTTGCCCGTCATGCAAGCGCAGGGCGCCGGCCAGATCGTCAATCTGGCCTCGATCGGCGCCTACACCGTCAGCCCGACCGCCGCCGTGTATTGCGCCACCAAGTTCGCGGTGGCGGCCATCTCGGAAGGCTTGCGCCAGGAAGTGGGCGGCGCGCTGCGCGTCACCTTGGTCTCGCCCGGCGTGACCGAGTCCGAGCTGGCCGAGAGTATTTCCGATCCGCATGCGCGCGAGCACATGCGCGCCTTCCGCCGCGTCGCCATCACGCCCGACGCCATCGCGCGCGCGATTGCTTTCGCCATCGCCCAGCCGGACGATGTCGACGTGAGCGAAATCGTGGTGCGCCCCACCGCCAGCCTGTATTGAGGCGGCGCGGCGGCCGCTCAGCTGTATTGCATCGAGCGCCATAACAGGTGCTCGTTCGGGTGCGCGCTTGGCGCGTCCTGCTGGCGCGACGCGATGAAACGCGCCATCGCGTCGCTCAGCGAGGGTAGCAGCTTGGCGCGTTCGCTTTGCAGCGGGCTGTAGGCGGGGCGCGGCGCCACGAACGCCATTTGTTCGCGGGTGCGCGATTCGAGCCGGCTGGGGTCCACCCCGGCCATGCGCGCCGCCTGGAGCGCCAAGCCCTCCCAGGTGACGATGTCGCCATTGGTCAAATGCCACAGGCCGCGCTCGCGGTCGACCAGCAAGTCCAGGCTCACGTGCACCAGGTCCGGCACGTAGGTGGGCGAGACCGACATGTCGCGCGCCGCGGCGAAAGGCGCGCCGCGCGCCAGGGCGGCCAGCGCCCGCGCCAGGAAGTTGCGCCCGTCCCAGGGGCCGAAAAAAGCGCTGCTGCGTATCACCAGGGCGTGGGGATCGTGTTCGAGCACCAGCCGTTCGGCTTCGGCCTTGCTGCGGCCGTAACAACTGAGCGGCGCCACCGGATCGCGCTCGACATACGGGCGCTGCTGGTGCCCATCGAACACCAGATCGCTTGAAAAGGTCAGCAGCGCGATCGCGTGCTCGGCGCAGGCGCGCGCCAGAATGGCCGGCCCGAGCGCGTTGTCGCGGAAGCAGCGCACGCTGTCGGACTCGGCCCGGTCGACCCGCACGTAGCCGCCCGCGTTGACGATGGCCCAGGGCCGGTAACGCCCGATCGCGGCCGCCACCGAGCTGGCCTGGCTGATGTCGAGTTGCTGCCGGTTTAACAGGTGGTAGGCCAGGTTGCGCTGCTGACACAGGCGGGCGAAGGCGCGGCCCAGGGTGCCGTTGGCGCCGACGATGAGAATGGGTCGCGCCGCGTCCGGCCGGGCCGCGTCAGGCCGGGCTGGGTCCGGTTCCGCCGCGTCGCGCCAAGCCGAGCCAAGCCGAGCCGCGTCAGGCCGAGCCGCGTCAGGCCGGGCCGCGTCAGGCCGTACCGCGTCAGGCCGGGCTGGGTCCGGTTCCGCCGCGTCGCGCCAAGCCGAGCCAAGCCGAGCTGCGTCAGGCCGAGCCGCGTCAGGTCGCGCCGCGTCAGGCCGCGCCGCATCAGGCCGGGCCGGGTCCGGTTCCGTCGCGTCGCGCCAAGTCGAGCCAAGCCGGGGCGCGTCGGGTCGGGCCATGTCAGGCCGGGCCGCATGCCCGTCGCCATGAACCTTGGGCAGGATGGCCGCGACGGCGGTGCGGGTCGCCACCGGCGGGCAAAAGAAACGGCCCGGCCGGCGCCACCAGCCGGTACCGGCCAGCACCGGATGCGACGGGGTGCGGCCGGCGCTCAATTCGCGCATCATGTCCGCCAGCGCCGTCTCGCGCGGCAAGGGCGAGCGCACGTCGAACGGTCCCGATTCGTAATACCCCTCGGCGCGGGTCACCAGGCTATTCCAGTCGTAGGAGCCCAGCAAGGACCACACCGTGACCGCGCGCAGGTCGATGCCTTGCCGGCGCACCTGTTCGCTGGCGCGCCAGATTTCGAGCAGCCAGCGCAACTGGTCCTCGCGGGTGGAGTCGATATGGGCTTCGGTCACCGCCATCGGCAAGCCGTAACGTTGCCACACTTCGTGCAGCAGGGGCGCGATGCCGGGCGTGGGCGTGGCCAGCGCGCGCGCCGTTTCGATATCGGCGTGCTGCCAGCCCGGATAGTTGCCGAGATAGCGCCGCGGATAGCGTTCCACCCGGTGGTCGAGCCAACGCTCGCCGGTGACGTAGTAATTGAGGCCGATAATGTCGGGCGGGCAGGGATGGTCGCGCAGCCACAACAGTTCGGCGCGGTCCACCCCGCTGCGACACAGATAATCCCACAAGGCATGGTCCGGATCGACCCGCCCGCACAAGAGATCCCAGGCCAGCCAGCGCCGCTCGTTGTAAAAGCCGGTTAGTTGCGCCATTTCCGGCGTGCCATAATTTTTGCCCAGGTCGTCGGTCTGAATCAGCTTGGCGGCCGGGTTGACGCGCCGGATCGCGGCCATCGACAGCACGATGGCGCGGCACTGGTTGAGCAGCGCCTGCACAAAGCTGCGCTCGTCGTGCGCATGCGGAAACCATAGGCCGTACAAGCCGCTGAAACGGGCCGTGGTCAGCGGCTCGTTGACGGGTGTATAGTATTCCACCCACGGATAGCGTCGCGCCACCGCGCCGGCGAACTCGGCCAGTTGCGGCGCGAAGCCCGGGTCCACCAGGCTGGTGTGGAACGGGCCGCTGCCGTGATGCACCAGGCCGACGATCGGCATGACCCCCAGCGTTTTCAGTCTGGCTAAACGCCGGTCGCTCCAGGACCAGTCGGCGCTGCCCGGGCCGCGCGGCGCGGTGCGTTCCCACAGCACCGGATAACGGATGGCCGCGATGCCCAGCCCGGCGAAACGTTCCAAGTCGTCTTCACGATGATCGTGGCCGTTGCGCGCCATTTGGCTGAAAACCCGGTCGGCCACCCGGTTGATGGTGCATTCCAGGCCGCCCCATAAGGCCAGCTTGCCGTCGTTGCGATCGCATGCCATGTCCATGTTGTCCACCTCGTAAGCTTGTCGGGCTGTGTGCGGCGCCGAACGGCCAGCGATATGTGCATCCGCGATCCGGCGCCGGCCGGCGACACGAAAGTTTAGGCGCGCGCACGGGCGATCGGTTCCCGTCCGGACCGGCAAGAAGGGCGCTGTGCGTGGAAAGATTAAGCGAGATCAAACGAAGCGGACTTATTCGGCCGCGGCGGCTTAGCGCGGCTTGACGCTGGTGAGCAAGATCTCGGGCTTGTGATGGCGCTGAAATCCGGCGATCAACTGGCCCGACTTGGCGGTGC
This sequence comes from Janthinobacterium sp., assembly GCA_043787615.1. Classification (GTDB taxonomy): domain Bacteria; phylum Pseudomonadota; class Gammaproteobacteria; order Burkholderiales; family Burkholderiaceae_D; genus Janthinobacterium. The sequence goes on from JAYVUV010000083.1 coordinate 19,089, forward strand.
GTTCGAGCACGTCGAGCAAGGCGGCTTGGTCGTTCGGCGCCACCGAGGTGGTGGAAATATAGGCGCCGCTTTGACGCCACGGCAAGTCGGCCAGCGGTTCCAGACGCAGGCGGTCGAGCAAGCCCTTGACCCGTTGGTCGGCTTGGGCGGTGCCGGACATGATGCTGGCGTTCATGATGGTGGCGTCGATGAAGCCGCCCTGCAACAGGCGCGCCACCGACATCGCATCGACCTCCATGGTGACGCGGCCCCGTTTCAGCAACTCGGCGGCCAGCTTGGTATAGGCCTCGCCATAATCGTAGCCGCGCACCAGCGCCACCCGCACCTCGGGGCGGGCCAGCAATTCCTGCCCGCTGCCGATGGCGGCGCGCGGGCCGCGCAAGGAAATGAGCACCGGGCGCAGGCTCAACAGTGGCACGAATAGGCCGGTGCGGTCGCGCTGCGGGGTTTGCACGGCCGGTATCAGCAGGTCCGACTTGCCGCTCTCGAACAGCGCCGCCTGGCGCGCGCGCGGCACCACCGAGAACACGAAATGGCAACCGTTCTGTTCGCCCAGGCTGCGCAGGGCGTCCGGATAAATGCCGCTCACCGTGGCGCCGCCGGCGACCACCGCCGCGCCCATCGGCGCCACCGGCACCAGGATGTCGCGCGAACAACCGGCGCGGGCGGCGCCCGTCTGGCCGAGCAAGCCGGCCAGGGCAAGCGCCCAGGCGAACGCCGAGGCGCGGGTCGGGCGCGCCGGGCGGGGGAAGACGGGGCATGCCATCAAGCGGCCCTCCTATGAGCGCGGTGGAACACGCGGGCCGGTCCCGCGTCGCCGTATTGTCGCATGCGCGCGCCTCATGGCGCGCGACCCGGGCCGGGATGGGTGCGAAAATAACGCCAGGCCAGCGCCAGCGCCACGCCCTGCATCGCCGCGCACAGGAAAAAACTGGCGCCCACGCGCCAGTCGCCCGGCGCCAGATGGCTGACCCGGCCCAAAATCGCGCTGCCCACCAGCGGCATGACGACGATGCCCAGGCTGCCGATCGATTGTAGCGATCCCATCAACTCGCCCTGTTCGGCGGGGCCGGCCGAGCGCGACACGATGCCTTGCAAGGCCGGGCCGGCCGCGAAGGCCAGCAGATTGCATAGAATAAACACATACATCATCCAGCCCTGGGTGGCCAGGCCGTACAGCAAGAAGGTGACGGCGCCCGACGCCATGCCCAGCAGCGCCAGGCGGACTTCGCCGAAGCGCTTGATCCAGGCGCCCAGCAAGCCGGCTTGCACCACGGCGGCGGCCAGGCCCACGCAAAACAAGGCGGCGCCGTTCTGGCCGGGGCTCCAGTCGAAGCGGAAATGGGTATAGAGCACCCAGGTCGATTGCAGCATCATCTGGGCGAAGGTCATGAAGGTGTAGGCGATCAGTAAACCACGGATCTCTTGCCGCCCGGCCAGCTTGATCAGGGCCGCGAAGGGGTTGATGCTGGCCAGTTTGAACGGCGCGCGGCGTTCCGGCGCCAGCGATTCCGGCACCACGAAATAACCGTACAAAAAGTTGGCGGCCGACAGAGCGCCGGCCACGAAAAACGGCAGGTGCAGATCGACCCCGCCCAGTAGTCCTCCCAGCATGGGGCCGCAGATGAAACCCAGGCCGAAGGCGGCGCCCACCTTGCCGAAGCTTTTGGCGCGGTTGTCGTGGGTCGAGATGTCGGAGGCGTAGGCCGAGGCGACCGACATGCTGGCCGAAGACATGCCGCCCAGCACGCGGCCGATGAACAGGCAAGCCAGATTCGGCGCCCAGCCCGTGGTGAGGAAATTGAGGCACATGCCGGCCATCGAATAGAGCAGCACGGGGCGGCGCCCGACCCGGTCGCTGATGGCGCCCAGCATCGGCATGAAGATGAATTGCAGCAAACCGAACACGGCCGCCAGGATGCCGTACCACCAAGCCTGCGCCTCGCGCCCGGGCACCAGTTCGCCGACCAGGATCGGCAGCACCGGCACCACCAGGCCGATGCCCAGCATGTCGATGAACACGCACACCAGCACGAAGTTGAGGTTGCCGGCGGCGGGCCGCTTGGGCATCGCCGGGCTCAAGGCGCGCGTCCGGCGCGGGAAGAGGGCGCGCTTACCACTGGCCGACGAAGTCGTCGCGAAACGCGGTCAGCAAGCCCAGGCGCTGCCAGGCCTGGGTGCGCCCGGCCGTCGTTTGCATGGTCCCGGGCAGGGTGGCCAGCTTGGCCGCGATATGGTCGAGCGCGTAGGCGCGGTCGTCCAGCTCGCGCCGCAAGGCCAGCGGATCGTCGGCGTGGGCCAGGGCGCAACCCATGCGCCCGGCCGTGTAAAACAGGCGCGCCAGGCCGACCGCGCCCAGCGCGTCCAAACGGTCGGCGTCTTGCACGATCCTGGCCTCGATCGATTGCGGCGCCAGGGCGGCCGAAAAGCTGTGTGTTTCGATGGCGTGCGCCACCGCCGCCAGCTTGCCCATCGGGAAATCGAGCGCGGTCAGGCGCTGGCAGGCCAATTGCGCCGCCTGGCGCGAAGCCAGATGGCGCTCGGGATGGTTCTTGGGCAAATTGACCAGGTCGTGCAGATAGCAGGCCGCCAGCACCACCAGGGCGTCTGCCTCGGGATGGTCGTCCAGCAGCAGGGTGGCGTTGCGCCAGACCCGGTCCAGATGATTGCCGTCGTGCGCGCCGTCCTCGCCCATGGCCTCGCCGGCCAGGGTGCGCAGGCGCGCATGCCAGTTGTGGAGCGGAGTGGTCATACTGTGTCCTGATCGGTGTCATTGTTCTCTTGGTAATTGTGACATGAAAACAGCGGCGCGAAATGGCCGCGCCGCCATGTCGCGCATTATTTCTCGCGCCGGGCTGCCTGCCTGGGGCTGCCCGCCGGGGGCTGCCCGCCTGGGGCTGCCCGCCCGGGGCCGCCCGCCCGGGGCCGCCCGCCCGGAGCCGTCCGCCCGGAGCCGTCCGCCGGCACCGTGCTCGGCGGCGCGTCGCGGAGGAGCGCTCGGCCGCTGTTTGAGCTTCATCAAAAGCCGCTCGGGTGTGCCGTGTCGCGGCGGGGGAATCGGCGCATCGTGACGCATCGACCGCGCCGGCGCCGCGCGCCGGCGATTATCACCATCAACTTATTGAGGAGCGCATCATGGCTATGCAAGCTTTCTGGACCCATGGCAATGCCTTGACAATAGAGACGGCGGACAACCTGGTCAGCGCGACGCGCTTCGGTTGGGGTACCGATGTCGTCATGAAGCCGGGCCAGGCATCGTGGTTTCACGTGCCGCTGGCCTCGCCGGTCATCGCGGACGGCGTGCGCACCCGCCTGCAGCGCGTGTTCGTGCTGTTCAAAAGCGAGGGCGGCAGCATCACCAACGTGCATCTGTACGATGGCGTCGCCAAGTTCGCGGCGTTCGACGGCATCGCGTTCCAGGGCGACCATCGCAACGGGCTGGACGGCTCGAACACGCTGGAGCTGGCCTCGCCGCACTCGGTTTTGTTCGGAATCGGGATTTCCTTCCGTTTCGCGGCGGCGCCGCGCTCGTCGGCCCAGTTGTCGGTGGCCACGGCCGGAGGCGACTTCATCAATTAATGGCGCTTGGAGGCGCGCGCAAGGACGGGCGGGGTGCGGAGGCGGCGTGCCCGGCGCGGCCGTGGCGGCCCCGCCTGCGATGTCGCCGCGACCAGGCGATCGCGGCCGCCGACCAGGCGAAGCCCGGCGTGGGAACCGCCGAGGCCTGCCCTATACAAGGCGAGCGTGCTCGCCTTGGTCCGCCGCGTCCGACAAGATGGCCGCTTGCGACAAACGATCCGCGGCGCCGTTTTTGTGGCGCGGAATCCAGACCAGACTGAGCTCGCCCAACTGCGCGATCAGCTGGACCACCCGGGCCAGATGCGGCTCCAGCCCGCTGGCGCCGCGCCCTTCGTGACGCCGGTTCACGTCATCGATCACCACCCGGCTGTCGCCATACACCACCAATTGCGCCAAACCCAGCGGCAGGGCCGCTTCGAGCAGGGCGATCAGGGCCAGATACTCGGCCTGGCCGCTGTTGCCGTGGCCGGCGCGCCGGCTCACCTCGATGCGCTCGCCGGCCGGCCCGGTCAGCAGGGCGCCGATGCCCAGCCGGCCCGGGTTGGGGTGGGCCGAGCCGTCGAACCAGCCGGTCCAGGCGCCGGGCGGGGCCGCGTTCTTGGCGCGTTTAGCCGCCAAGCGCCGGGCTTGCGCGCGTTGGCGCTCGTCTCGCGCGGCCACCTCGGCGCGTCGAATTCGCTCGCGCTCGTCCAGCAGCGCGGCCAGGCCGGCCGCGCCGGCGGCCGCGGTCAAGGTGCGGCGCACCGCGTCGGCCAACGTGGCGCCGTCGCGCTTGGCCAGGCGGCGGCTGGCCACCATGTCGGCGTGCGAAGCGGCGGCCATCAGGTGCTCGTCTTGGATCATGCGGTGTCCGGTCGATAGGGGCGAGACGCGCAGCATACGCTATCGCCGGCGCGCGGGCGGGTCGTAGAGCGCCACTGGCGGCGCCGGACGTGATTTACTAGGCATCCTTTTAGCCCTGGGGTAAAATCGGCGGCCCTGTCTGTTCGGCTCCCGCTAGCGTATAGTGCGCAGCGTCGGACCCGCCGCCAGGCGCTGGCCAATGTTGCGGGCAACGACCCGCGTGTAATTACTTATTGAGTTGGAGCTTGTTATGACCGAGATGACGTCGCTGAGGGATATCCCCGAAGACACTATTTTCCGCAAGGGCGATACTTTCGTCTTGTTTGGCGAACTCTTCGGCCGCGGCTACGCCAACGGTTTGATCGACGAGGCCCGCAAGGCCGGCATGACCATCGTCGGCATCACGGTTGGCCGGCGCGACGAGCACAACGCGCTGCGCGCGCTGGACGCGGAAGAGTTGGCCGAAGCCGAAGCCAAACTGGGCGGACGCATCATCAACCTGCCGCTGATGGCCGGTTTCGATCTGGACGCGCCGCCGGGCGAGCCGAACCCCACCGCGCTGCTGGCCGACATGACCTTGAAGAGCTGGCAGGAAGACAAGCTGGACTGGGAGCAGATCGCCCGTTGCCGCGCGGCCGGGGTGGCCCGCTTCGCGGCGTCGGTGGCCGAGGCCATGGCTCAGCTCGACAGCCTGATTCCGGACGGCAGCAACGCCTTGTTCGCCCACACCATGGCCGGCGGGATTCCCAAGGTCAAGGTGTTCCTGGCCATCGCCAACCGCATCTACAAGGGGCGCGGCGAGCGCTTCCTGTCCTCGCGCGCCTTGCTCGACAGCGACCTGGGCAAATTGATCCTGATGAATTTCGATGAAGTCACGGCCAACACCTTCCAGCACTTGATCGACGGCAGCGCCGCGATCCGCGCGCGCCTGGAGCGCACTGGCGGCCAGGTGCGTTACAGCGCCTACGGGTATCACGGCACCGAGGTGTTGATCGACGGTCGCTATCAATGGCAAACCTACACCAATTACACCCAGGGTCACGCCAAGATGGGCCTGGAAAACGTGGCGCGCGCCGCCTGGAACCGGGGAATCAAGGCCACGGTGTTCAATTGCCCGGAGATCCGCACCAATTCCTCCGACATCTTCGCCGGCGTCGAGTTGCCCCTGTTCCCCTTGTTGTTGGCCTTGAAAAAAGAAGGTGGCGCGGCCTGGGCCGAGCAGCAGTGGGCCGCTTGCCAGGACTTGCTGGCCGACGGCGTGGCGCTCAGCGATATTCTCGACAAGATCGCCGCCTATAACGCCGAGCCGATCAGCGCGCGCTTCCGCGACTTCGCCGCCTGGCCGATGGATAACACGGCCGAGCTGGCCGATGTGATGGTGGGTACCTCGGACGAGATCACCAAGCTGCACAAGGATCGCAAGGCCTTGATCACCGACCACTTGAGTTCGCTGGTGCTGGAAGGCACGGGACCGGTCATGTTCCGCGAGATGAGCGCGCCCCACGCGCCGGTGTTGTGGCTCAATCACGACATCATCGCGCGCAAGCTGAACCAGATCCATAACGCTTGAGTCGCACCGGCCGTCCCGCGCAAGGCGGGGCGGCGCTTAGTTGTCGTCGCGGCCGTCGGACCACAGATGGTAAAAGTCGAAATCGACGCTCAGATTGTATTTCGCCAGCCCTGCCACCAGGCTGGGCTCGAAAAACAAGCCCGGATAGCGCTCGTGGAAATAGCCGACCAGTTGCATGCTGCCGCCAAACTCTTTCGAGACGGCGGCGAAGGCGTCGGCGTTCTTGTCGAGCTGGGCCAGCACATCGGCGATATGGGCTTCGAGGAAAGTGTGATGCGACAGGCGCGATTGCAGGCACCACCGGCTCAGCTTGCGCTCGCGCCCGGTTTTCGGATGCAGGTCGCCCTGGCTCCAGGCGCTGGTGGGCGGCACGCCGACCCGGCGGGTGATGTCCTCCGGCTCGAATGTGCTGGTGACAAAGAAATAGGCGTATTGCTCGTTCTGTTGCGACATAAGAGTGTGAGTGCTGTGTTTGTTGAACCGATACGTGGCGCCAACAATGCCGAAATGGCCGGTGCGCCTGGCCTGCGCCAACCAGCCGGTTCCTCTGCGTGCCGCCGGCCTGGGCCGTGCCCTGTTCGACCTTGCGGCGACGCATTATATACAGTCTACGCAGCAATTACATTTATGTCTACTCAGCAACACAATTTTTTGTGCGGGACGGGTGAAACGCCGCCCGTCCGGCCCGGGCGGGCGCCGCTGCGCGCGCTTTAACGCTTAATTGCGGTGCGGATTATCGGGGTGCGCGTCGTAGCGGTTCGGCACCCCGTCGCCATCGCGGTCGCGGTCGTGTCGGTTCGGCACGCCATCGTTGTCGCGGTCGTTGTCGTAACGGTTCGGTATGCCGTCATGATCGCTGTCGCCGCGCGCCCAACCGTTTTGCTCCATATACCAGCCGCCGTCGCGTTGCCGCCAGGCCGGCGCCCGGTACACATAGCCGGGCCGTTCGGCGATCCACATGCCGCCCACCCAATCGTGCCGATGGCCGCGCCATTCCCAATGGCCGGGCGCCCAGACATAGCCGTGGCGCGGATGCGGCACCGGTTCGTAGCGCGGCGGCGGCGGCGCCTCGCGCACATATTGCGGCCCGCCACGGTTGTCGAGCACCTCGATCCAACCGCCCCGGTTCAGGCGCCAGCCCTGATTGTCGCGTACCCATTCGGCGCGCTGAAATTGGCGGCCCGGGCGCTCGTTCTCCCAATGGCCCTCGTTCCACACGTGGACCCGGCCGTCCCAATTCCAAAAGCCCGGCGCCCACACATAACCGCGCCGCATGGTCGGCACCGGTTCATAGCGGGGCGGCGGCGGGGCGGTGCCGATAACGATATTGACGTCGACTTGCGCCATCGCCTGGGTTGGCAAAAAGGCCGCCGTGCTCACCGCGATCAGCGCCGCCGCGTAGTAGGTCAGAGTGCGATTCATTGGTGTCTCCATGTCATATCTCGTGAAATGGAATATAACAATGCGGATCGCCTACGGACCGAATTGATTCAACTTTTTACAATTGACACAAAGATGCGCCGGCGCGTCACAGCGTGCGGTCGCGCTCGCCCGGCGCCGCGTCGCGTGCGACCCGCGCCTGCGCCGACGCCAGCGCCTTTTCCTGTGGCGTGAGGCGTTTCGCCGTCACCACCACCACCGGCATCGCCGCGCCGACGGCGCTGACCGGCGCCGTCTCGAGAAAGCTGACATAGCTGACCGCGCAGGCCAGACTGGCTGTCACGGTGAAAATGATCTCCATGTTTTTCAGGATTTTCATGACGCTTCCTTTCGGGGTGGGTGACGCTGGAATGGTGTGACTGTAGCGGCGCGCGCGGCGTGTCGCCACGGCTGTGCGACGAGCGGCGCGTTTCGCGGTGCCGGCTGCATGAATCGCGGTTCGAGGCGGCGCCGCGGCCGGGCCGTTTGCGTTCCCCTCCGCTAGGACTGCGTGGGCCGCGTGCGCCCGCCATCCGTCGCGAGGAACCGATGCCACATACCGTACATTTCATCTTGCAAGCCATCGCGCGGCGCTTGCGCGCGCGTCGGCGCGCCGCCAATTTGCGGGCCGGCGCCCGTCCGCGCGAAACGACGGCGCGCGCCCCGGCTTCCGCGACCGCCGCCGCGTCGCGCCATGCGGCCGATGGCGAAGCCGATACCGGGACCGATACCCGGGCCGATACCGGAGCCGCTACCGAAAACGATCCAGCGTCCGGTCTTGGCGCGGCGCGTGCTTCCGATGCGGCGTTGCGCCCGCAGCCAAGCGCCTCAGGCAGGCCGCTGCGGCGGCTGGCGGTGGCGGGCGCGCTGGCCGCGGCGGCGGGCGCCGCCATCCTGGCCGCGCACGCGCGCCACTTGGCCGGCGTCGTCGACAGCGCCGGGCCGGCGGCCGGCGCCGCGCGCACGGTCTACGCCTTTCAAAGCGTGCTGCCCGGCGTCGAATTCACCGTGCCGGCGCAAGCGGGCATCGGACTTGAAATCCTGCCCGGCGGCGCGCTGTTGGTGGCCAGCGGCCTGGCGCCGACGCGGCCGGTGCGCATCGATTTGTGCAGCCAATTGCTGGACCCGTTCGCGACCCGTCTGTCGCCCCTGCGGCTGGGCTACCGTTTCGACGACGTGCGGCGCTGGGTCGAACGCGGCCAAAACGGCGGCGCCCCGCTTACGCTGCGCAATGTGCTGCTGGTCGACGACCGGGACCGGGACCGGGACCGGGACCGGGACCGGCAGCCGGGCGACGTCATGCCCGAAGTGCAAATCGACGGCGAGGCGCGGCCCGACTTCGCCGACCCGGCCAGCGAACCCTTGCGGCTCAACTGGCGCAGCGCGCAGGGCGACGCGCGCTGGATCGGCGACGCCAGCCTGGGTCAGATCGAACGGGGTCCCGTCGGCCAAGTCGGCTTGCGTCAGCAGGGCTGGCTGCTATGGGGCGCCGGCGCGGCGCTGCGCATCGAACGCCGCGCCAGCGCCCAATGTCCGCGCGCCGGAGAATTACTGGTGCAGCGCTACCAGGCGGCGCCGGAATCGGGCGCGGCGGCGCCGGCCCTGGTGCTGGCCTTCCCGGCGCGCGGCAAGGCGGTCGCCGCCTACCTCGCCGCCGGCGCCTACCGGGTGCCAGCGCAAGCGCGCGCGGCGCTGGAAGACCAGACCATGTTCGCCGAACTGCGCGCGCGCGGCTTGCTGCGCTTGGCGGCGGGCGGCGCCATCGAAGTGGCGCCGCCCGATTTGCCGCAATGGCGGGCCATGCCGGCCGCCGCGCGCGCCGCCGATCTGGACGACTGGCGCGGGGCCAGTCTCGACGCATCCGGCGCGCGCCTGCTCAAGCGCCTCTACCACCAGGCCGACGGCGCCTACGTGCGCCAGCAGATCGACACCTTCAACGGCGAGTTGCGCTTGCTGGCCTGGCGCGCCAGGGCGGGCGCCGACCCTGGCTGGCAGCTCAGCCAGGACGCGGCGCCGCTGGCGGCGACCGGTCAAATGCCGGCGGCGGCGGCGCGCCTGTTCGCCGATCTGCCGCAAGGCTGGGCGCCGTGGCGCCGCATGGCGGCCGGCCCGTCCTCATCGGCGCCGCTGGTTTTGAGCCTGACGCTGGCGCGTGCGGCCGACGGCGCCGAGCCGCTCGAGTTGATGTTGATCGGCCGCGCCGGCCGCGTCGAGGGCGCGCGCCTGCGCATGGAACCGGCCTGCGGCGGGCGCGCCTGCGCGGCGCCGGACGCGGCGCAGCGCCTGATCATCACGCCCCTGGCCGGCGCGCGGCTGGTGCGCCTGGA
>JAYVUV010000084.1:0-7464 GCA_043787615.1 Janthinobacterium sp.
TGGGCCAGATCGGCCGGCCCGATGGCGCCGAACTGCTGCTCCAACACACGCCTGGCGATGAAAAACTGCATGCGGCGGCCGTCCACCGTGACGGGAAAGCGTACCGCTTGACGGGTCGTATCGTAACTACCGACTCCGGTAAATTCAATCTGCATCGGTATCATGCCGCGACCAGATCAAGACTGGTCCATGGTGTCATTTTAGCATGGGTTGGCATGGCCGGATGGCCGGCGCGCGCGCATCATGGGCGCGGAAGCGGAAAAGGTAGGGAAGCGAAAAAGGCGGGGAAGCGGGAAGGGCAGGGAAGCGGGAAGGGCGGGAAAGCCGCGCGGGCCGCCCGCCGCGATGCGGTGGACGGCCCGACGGCGCCCGGCCGCGCGAGGGGACGCGCGGCCGGTCAACACATTACAGCGATTTCAAGAAGTCGATCATTTTCTGACGGTCGTCCGCGCTCAGTGCCTTGAAACGCTCGCGGCTGGCTTGACCTTGGCCGTCGTGCCACAACACGGCTTCCTGGAGGGTGCGCGCCCGGCCGTCATGCAGGTAGCGCACGTTTTTGTTCATGCTCTCCAGCAAACCGATGCCCCACAGCGGAGCGGTGCGCCATTCTTGCTGCGACGCGTTGCCTTGCGGGTAGTTGTCGGCCAGGGCAGGACCCATGTCATGCAACAACAGGTCGCTGTACGGACGGATGGTTTGACCGCGCAGTTCGGCGAAGCGGTGGGCGTTGCCGGTTTTCATCGAGGCTGTGTGGCAAGCCGTGCAGCGGGCTTGGGTGAACAGTTCGCCACCGCGCGCGACCCGGGCTTGCATGGTCACTTCGGTCGCGATCTGGGCGGCGGTGGCGGCCGCGCTTTGATTCAAAATGATCTCGTTTTGAATCCCGGTCGGTTGCTCGCCTTTGAAGTGGCGTTGCGCCGGCACGGCCAGCAAGCTGGTGTAGCGCACCATCAGTTCCAGGTCCTTGTCGTTCAACTCGGGACCTTTGGCGTCGGCGTTGCGGCAATCGGCGCCGTCGGTGGCCAAGCCGCAACCATGTTTCGGCACAGCGGTGGTGGTGACTCCCATGTCGTTGTTGAGGGCGGAGGCGGTTTGTTGCAGCACCGAGGCGCTGGTGCCGCGCCAGCCGAAGCGGCCGACCCGTTTGATGGCGGGATCGATCAAGTCGGAGACGATTTGCAGCCGGCCGACGGCGCCGTCCGGATCGTTGGCGCTGGCTTTGGCCAAGGCTTCCAGGGTGTTTTCCGAGACCGCTTCGAGCAAGCCCATGCCGGCCAGATGCGGCGCGGCACGGACCGACATGCGGGTCGGCAGCGGCAAGGTTTTGCCGGCCACGTCGGTCAGCGCGTATTGCGGCTTTTGCAAGGTGTAGCTGGACTTGTCGCCGAACTGGCCGGTGGTTTCCTGGAACGAGGCGATTTTCAGCACGCCTTGACGGCCGTCGTAGGTTTTGCCGTCGGCGACCAGCAAACCTTGCGCCAGATGGCCGCCGAAACGGCCGTCGACGATCAGTTTGCCGTTCGCGTCGCTGTCGCCGGTCAACACCACCATGGTATCGAGGGCCTTGCCGAATTCGGGCGAGCTTTTGCCGTTATTGAAGTGGCAAGCGATACAGGCCGGTTGCTGGAATTTCGGCCCGGACTTGTTGGCCTGGGTCGAAAACAGGGTCGGGTTGCCCGCTTCGGTGTGGGCGCCGTTCAAGAAGTTGGTATGAAACAGGCGACGGCCTTCGACGAAGGATTGCATATTGATGCCGGCGATATTGGTGCCCGCTTGCAGCAACAAGCCTTCCGGTTGACCGGAGGTGTCTTCCTGCAGGGTCATCATGGCGCCACCGGCCAGCGCTTCCGGCGGCATCACGCGGGTATCCCACGGGATGAGGGCGGTGTTGCAGCACTCGGCGCGATACCACGGTTGGGCGCCGGTCTTGCCGACCTGGTAGACCATGACATCCGAATAGTAGTTAAAGCGGCCCAGATCGTCGCCTTGCTTGCCGGCCAGGAAAATGCCGAGTTCGAACTCGACCAGATCGCCCGCTTTCAAGTCGCGGTGCAGCGCAGGGGCGACGGTGATTTGCTTGACCAGCACGAATTCGCCATCCTTGGGCGGCACCGCCAGATTGGTGTCGTAGTTGTTGTTCGGGTCGCCAGGCAGGGCGTCGTAGTTAGCGATCGGGGTTTTGACTTCCACGTTCGACGGCGCCGAACCGGCCGGCAGCAGTTTCATGCCGCCATTGTCGGCGTACAGGGCCACCGATGCCGGGCCGAAACGGTCATCATCGCGGCGACCGATGTAACCATGGCGGAAGTTGGTGCCATATAACCACCATTGAGGACGGACCACGATGGTCACGATACGGTTTTCCGGATTTTTCGGCGAAACGTTTTCGTAGATCGTGATGTCCTGGGTGCGACGCTCGAAATAGTGGGCGGCGAAGGTCAGGTAGGGATCGCCCAGGCCGGGACCGTCCGGGATCTCGCGCGCGTGACGGTCGCGCGTGCGGCCGCCAACCCGGGTCACCAGGGTGCCGTCGGCCAGGGTGTACTGGGTGGTCGGCTGCGGACCGGCCCAGGCCAGCGGGGTGTAGGCGCCGCTGGCAGGCGGCGGGGTCGGGGTCGGATCGCCGGTGCCCGGTGGCGTGGTCGGCGGGGTTGGATCGGTCGGGGTGGTGGGCGGGGTGGTCGGTGGCGTGGTCGGCGGGGTGCTGCCGTCCTGGCTGCCGTAGGCGGTGATCTCGAAGATCGAGTAGCCGTAGACGGTGCCGCGCTTGCTGCCGTTAATGCGCAGGAAGCGGCCATGACCGTCCAGACCGCTCCAGTCTTCCAGGCCGCCCTTGCCGTCGATCACGGTCTTGATCACGGCCCATTGGGTGCCGTTGTCCGAGGTTTCGATCGTGTAATCTTTGCCGTAAGCCGCTTCCCAGTTGATCTGGACCCGGCTGTAGGTGGCGCCCACGCCGTAATCGAGCGTGATCGACTGCTTGTCGTCGAAGGCGCTACTCCAGCGGGTGGCGGTGTTTTTATCGATGGCTTTTTCAGGGCCAAGGTCGTTCGCCTGGGAACCGGTGGCGACCGCGCCGGCCGGGGTCAGCAAGTTGGCGGCCAAAGCTTGGGCGGGCGCGAAGACTTGGATTTCAAAAATCGAATAGCCATACGCGGAGGAACGCTTGACGCCGTTCAAGCGCAGGTATTGGCCCACGCCGCTCAAGCCGGTGATGTCTTCATTGCCGCCGTTGCTGTTGACCACCGATTTGATGGTGGTCCAGCTCACGCCGTCCGACGAGGTTTGCAGGTCGTAGGATTTGCCGTAGGCCGCTTCCCACTGGATTTTGACGTGGGCGATGGCGACCACTTTGCCGAAATTGAGCGTCAACGATTGTTGGTCGTTGAACGCGCTGCTCCAGCGCGTGGCGGAATCGCCGTCGATGGCTTTTTCAGGGCCGAGGTCGCCTTCTTGACCGCTGGCTTTGGCCGAGATCGGTTTCAGCAAGACTTCGGCCGCCGCGCCGGCCAGCACGGCGCTGGTGGCGCTGCCGCCGGCGGCCGGGGTCGTGCCACCGCCGCAAGCGGCCAATGCCGCCAGCATGGTGATGGACGTCGCTAACCTGAAGCAAGATAGCTTGGTGTGTGTCGAATACGACATGGGGTATCCCTTTGGTGTGCGCAATTTGTATGTAAATTCATTGGAGACCGCCTTGCCAACAGGCTTGTGAAGACGCCCTGCACGTCTTCGGCGAAACCGCATCGCCGCTCGAATGATCCAAATATGCCGACGTGGTCCACCTCAAGGAGATTGCCCGCCAGTCTATAAATTTGATTAAAGGTATTTTTACGACATGAAATCAGCGAAATTCGTGCAACTGTACACCGTAAACTTCGGCCGGCAAACATTTGTTTCCTGGGAAATGTAGGAATATTACAGTGGGCTACAGGAAATAGAAATGCTGTATGGAATTTTATTTTCAATTTGACTAGCTTGCACCCGGGCCAGCGGCCTGGCGCCGGAGTGTGAGTAGGTGATGTTGCAGTATGTCAATGCGTATTTTCTAGTAAACATAAAATAACAGTCTAAGCGGCGCCTGTTGGCCCTGTATATGCGTATAAGAGTGGGGCGGGCAGCGACTCCGGGGGCGGTCGGGGCTTTTCAAGCGAAAACCATCCAGTACAGCACGAATGTTTGATACAGGCCAAGGTTCATTACGCGTGAGGCCCGATTGAAGTACAAAAGGGTGCCATGGCGCCTTGTTGCTTGCGGCGCCCGGCATGCCGGGAAGGCCATGCCTACCCGGCGCGGGAGGCGCCATGGCGAACGCGTTTGTAGTTTGACTTCACCGTATTAGTTGGTAACTGGAAAGATGGTGCCGCCACGCGTGGACCGTCCGGTTCGCTTATGGTCCGGGCGCGCCGACCGATCGATTTGTGCGACAGCATCGCTGCCGCCTGGCGTCATTAAGCTGGATGTTGAACGTATTGCACTTATAATAGATGCGTGGCAACAAGTGGCGGCATCGGCCGTCAGCGCGCACCCATCAACGGCATCGGCGAAACAGATATGGTCACATTGGAACACGCAGGAAGCGGCGCACCGCGCGCCGGCCGGCCTGACGCCGCGCGCGCGGGATCGCTCGCGCTAGCGGCCCGCGCCGTTTGCCGCTGCGCGCGCACGCCCGGGTCCGCATCTGTGCCGGAAGCGAGCGCCGGGTACGCGCGCCGGCCTCGTCATGCGTAAGCTTCGGGCCGGCGTCGCCGGGCTGATCTGCGCGGCCGGGCTGTGGCTGAGCTTATCCGGCTGCGCCGGTTTGCCGCCGCTGGCCGGGCGCAGCGTGTCGAAGCTGATCGCCGATACCGAGAACACCAAGCTGGGCCTGGCGGTCGGGCCGTTGACGGCGGCCCATCCGGGCTTGTCCGGCGTGTACGCGCTGCCGGGCGGCGCCGACGCCTTCGCGGCGCGCATGCTGCTGGCCAACGCCGCCATGCGCAGCCTCGATGTCCAGTATTACATCTGGCACAAGGACATCACCGGCATGCTGCTGCTGGACGCCTTGCGCGCGGCGGCCGGGCGCGGCGTGCGCGTGCGCCTGCTGCTCGACGATAACAATACCGGCGGCCTGGACCCGATCCTGGCGCGCTTCGATGCCATCCCCAATGTCGAGGTGCGCTTGTTCAATCCCTTTCCGCTGCGCTCGCCGCGCGCGCTGGGCTATCTGAGCGATTTTTTTCGCTTGAACCGGCGCATGCACAACAAGTCCTTCACCATCGATAACCAAGCCACCATCGTCGGCGGACGCAATATCGGCGACGAATACTTCGGCGCCGCTGGCGACGTGCTGTTTTCCGACCTGGACGTGGTCGCCATCGGCCCGGCGGTGGGCGCGGTCTCGCACGATTTCGACCGCTACTGGAACAGCGGCTCGGCCTATCCTTTGCGCTCGCTGGTGCCGGCCGCCGGCCCGGACGCGGCGGCCCGCTTCGACGAGGAGGTGGCGCGCATCGGGCGCGGCCCGGCCGGGCTGGCCTATCTGGAGGCGATGCGGGTGTCGCCGTTCGTCGCGCAACTGGTGGAACGGCGTCTGCCGCTGGAGTGGGCCGACACCCATTTGGTGAGCGACGATCCCGACAAGGTGCTGGGCCAAGCCGCGCAAGACAGCAAGGTATTGCCGCAACTGGTGGAGATGGTGGGCCAGCCGGCCGCCGCGCTGGACTTGGTGTCGCCGTATTTCGTGCCGGGCGAGGCGGGCGCCGCCGCTTTCGAGGCGATGGCGCGGCGCGGCGTACGGGTGCGGATTTTGACCAATTCCTTCGAGGCCACCGACGTCACGCCGGTGCACGCCGGCTATGCCAAGTGGCGCAAGTCGCTGCTGGCGTCGGGGGTGCGCTTGTTCGAAATGCGCCGCGCCTGGGTCGACGCGGGCCAACGCGAAGCCCACGGCTCGGGCGGCAGTTCGTCCTCCAGCCTGCACGCCAAGACGTTTTCGGTGGATGGCGCGCGCGTGTTCGTCGGCTCCTTCAATTTCGATCAACGCTCGTTCAACCTGAACACGGAAATGGGCTTGATGATCGACAGCGTGGCGCTGGCCGGCCAATTGACCGCCGCGCTGGACCAGCGCCTGCCGGCCCACGCCTACGAGGTGGGCTTGAACCCGGACGGCTCGCTGTATTGGGTCGAGCACAACGGCGCGGCCGCGGTGCGCCATGACAGCGAGCCCGGCACCAGCTATTGGCAACGCATCGGTCTGGACGTGATGACGGTGCTGCCGATCGACTGGATGTTGTAGTGTTTCAGGGCGGCGCCACGCGCAAGGCCTCCACATTGTCCACCACCCGCTGAAGCAGGGCGATCAATACCATCCGTTCCTCGTCGCTCAGCCCTTCCAGCGCCGCCGCGTTGGCCTGCGCCAGGATCGCGCGCGCCTCGGGCAGGCGGCCGAGCGCCAGCGGGGTCAAGGAAAACAGACTGACGCGTCCATCCTTGGGGTCGGATTGGCGCCCGACCAGCCCGTCGCGCTCCATCCTGGCCAGCAACTGCGCCATCGATGGCTGCTCGATCACGGCGATGTCGGTCAAGGCTTTTTGCGACAGGGCGGCGCCATCCTTGAGCGCGGCCAGCACCGGCACCTGGCCCACGCCCAGCGAAAGGGCGCGCAGCCGGCTCTCGCCGATGCGCGAGACCAGCCGGGCGGCCCGGTTCAACAAGTTGAGCGGTTTTAAGTTCACATCCCAATCAGACATAAAAATCCATTTGCATAGCTACCTATCTAGTTGTATAGTGACCTATCTTATTTTCGCAGTATCGAGGGCCACCCGTAGCCCGCTGAAATACTGCTCGCGGTCAAGCCATGGCTCATCAAGCCAAAGTGCGCCCACGTAGGCACCTATGAGGTTTGGTTCGAGCGCAAGCACTTCCTCGCGATCAAGCAGTTTGGCCTCATAGCCTGCGTCGATAAGTTCGCGCTGCAGTTCCTCCGAACTGTTGACGGCCGCGTCGTCCACGAGCAAATCGAGCAAACCCTTGTCGCCAATATCCACGGCGACATTAGATCGCGAACGGATCTCCGGAATCCACCGCCGCCGGTATAGGTCAACCGATCTAGCGGCAAAATCTCGGGCAGTCCCACGAAAAAACGGATCGGAATACGGCGTAAGACTGCCGAATCCTGCTGAAGAACTGCGCGAAAGTAAGTCGCCCTCAGCCTCGATTACAACGACATTTGCGCCAGCGTCAGCAAGAGCTAATGCCACAGAACACCCTATGACGCCTCCCCCGACAACGGCAACAATTAAACTCAACAGCTAAACCTCTTCCTCGTGCCAACCGGTCAGAAGACTTCGCATGATTCGAGCAGACTTAAGACTCACGCGAGCGATACCCTCCTCGGTTGCCCAAGCGCTTTGCGAATTCATGCAGACAAGCAATCCGGGAGGAAAATCGGTCGATGACATCGAACTGGGCGCCTTATCAAAAAAA
>JAYVUV010000085.1:0-10110 GCA_043787615.1 Janthinobacterium sp.
TGATCATGCTCAATCGCCCGGCCGGCCTGTGGCCGGCGCCCAAACACGAAGACCGGCCCGACGCGGATTCGGACACCAAAGAACAATCGTCCGGCGTGATCGCGGCTTGAAGGAGGAACCATGAGCGAACAGACTATTCTTAACATCGCCGGCGTGAACAAGCGCTTCGGCGGCTTGCAGGCGCTGACCGATGTCGGCATCAAGATCATGCAAGGCCAGATCTATGGCTTGATCGGCCCGAACGGGGCCGGCAAGACCACGTTTTTCAATGTGATCACCGGCTTGTACCAGCCCGACACCGGCACCTTCGAGCTGGCCGGGAAACCGTATTCGCCGTCGGCGCCGCACGAAGTGGCGAAGGCGGGGATCGCGCGCACGTTTCAAAACATCCGCCTGTTCGGCGAGATGACGGCGCTGGAAAACGTGATGGTGGGGCGCCACGTGCGTTCGCACCAGGGCGTGTTCGGCGCGGTGTTCCGGCACAAGGCGGCGCGCGAGGAAGAGGCGTCGATCCGGCGCCGGGCGCAGGAGCTGCTGGACTTCGTGGGCATCGGCCGTTTCGCCGGGCGCACCGCGCGCTTTTTGTCGTACGGCGACCAGCGCCGGCTGGAGATCGCGCGCGCGCTTGCCACCGAGCCGCAATTGCTGGCGTTGGACGAGCCGGCGGCGGGCATGAACGCGACCGAGAAACTGGCGCTGCGCGAGCTGCTGGTGAAGATCAAGGCCGAGGGTAAGACGGTGCTGCTGATCGAGCATGACGTCAAGCTGATGATGGGGCTATGCGACCGGATCACGGTGCTGGAGTACGGCAAGCGGATCGCCGAGGGTTTGCCGTCGGAGATACAGAAAAATCAGGCGGTGATCGACGCCTATCTGGGAGGATCGCACGCATGAACATGAGCGCGAACGTATTGAAGGTGGCGGGACTGCGGGTGGCGTACGGCGGCATCAAGGCGGTCAAGGGGATCGACCTGGAAGTCAATCAGGGCGAGTTGATCGCGCTGATCGGGGCCAACGGGGCCGGCAAGACCACCACCTTGAAGGCCATCACCGGCACGCTGCCGAGCTGCAAGGTGGAGGGCACGGTGAGTTACATGGGGCAGTCGCTCAAGGGCTCGAAGTCGTTCCACCTGGTCGAACAAAAGCTGGCCATGGTGCCGGAAGGGCGGGGCGTGTTCACCCGCATGTCGATCCAGGAAAACCTGATGATGGGCGCTTACACGCGCGACGACAAGGCCGGCATTGCGGCCGACATCGACAAATGGTTCACGGTGTTCCCGCGCTTGAAGGAACGGGCGGCGCAGATGGCCGGCACCTTGTCTGGCGGTGAGCAGCAGATGCTGGCGATGGCGCGCGCGCTGATGAGCCATCCGAAGCTGCTGCTGCTGGACGAACCGTCGATGGGGCTGTCGCCGATCATGGTGGAGAAGATTTTCGAGGTGATCCGCAATGTGTCGAAGGAGGGCATCACGATTTTGCTGGTGGAGCAAAACGCGAAGCTGGCCTTGCAGGCGGCGCACCGTGGTTATGTGATAGATTCGGGCTTGATCACCATGACCGGCAACGCGGCCGACATGCTGGACGACCCGCGCGTGAAGGCCGCCTATCTGGGCGAGTAAGCCGCATCTGTGTTGACAGAAAAATGGCGCCTCGGCGCCATTTTTCATTTCGGCGCGCGCCATCACGGCGAAGGCGGCGCATGCTCGGCTCCGAGCTCCCGCGTGACCAGATCGACAAAGCTGCGCACCTTGGTGGTCGGTCGCCGGTCGGCATGGAACAGCAAGTGCATCGGCCGCGACGGCGTATCGAACGCCGGCAGGATGCGCACCAGTTGCCCGCCGGCGATGGCCGAGCGCGCCAAATCCTCGGCGATGAAGGCGACGCCGAACCCTTCCAGGGCGGCGCAGAGCAGGGCGGCCGCATTGTTCACCCACAGCCGACTTTGGATGCGGACCGCGATCTGGCGGCCATCGCGCATAAAGCGCCAGTCGTTCAAGGCGCCCCGCGTGCCGGCATAGGCCAGGCATTGGTGGGTTTCCAGATCGGCCGGATCGAGGGGCGTGCCGCGTTGCGCCAGATAGGCGGGCGAGGCGCAGGCGATCAAACGAAATGGACGCAGCGCGCGCGCCGTCAGCGACGAATCGCTCAAGCGGCCGATACGAAACACGGCCTCGTAGCCTTCCTCGACCGGGTCCACGTAGCGGTCGTTGAGGACCAATTCGATTTCGACTTCGGCGTGCGCGCGCAGATAGCGGGCCACGAGCGGCATCAGCGTTTGCGAGCCGAACGACACCGGGGCGTTCACGCGCAGGCGCCCGCGCGGCGTGCCGGTGGCGTTGTCGCCCGCCGCGTCGGCCCATTCGGCCTCCGCCAGCACCAGTTTGCAGCGCTCGTAGTAAGTCTTGCCGATCTCGGTCAAGCTTTGGCGCCGGGTGGTGCGGTTCAAAAGCCGCGTTCCGAGCCGCGTTTCCAGGTGGCCGATATGCTTGGCCACCATTTGCGGCGACATCGCCAAGGCCGCGGCGGCGGCCGCGAACGAGCCCGTATCGACCGCCTTGACGAAGGTGGCCATGCTGGCGAGTCGATCCATTCACCACTCCTGGTTGTGAGAGTAAGCCGGTATTGGCTATTTATTATATGTCCGGTGGCGAATATGCTGTCTTTTATCGGTCGTCCCGTGTCGACGCCGTCGAAAGGAATCAATATGAAAATCGGAATTATTGGAGCCGGCCAGATCGGCGCCGCCCTCACCCGTCGTTTGCGCGCCCTCGGCCACGAGGTGAGCGTGGCCAACTCGCGCGGCCCGGCTTCGCTGGCCGCGCTGGCGGCCGAAACCGGCGCGCGCGCCGCGTCGGCGGACGAGGTGGTGCGCGGCGCCGAGCTGGTGGTGCTGACCATCCCGCTCAAGAACGTGGCCGCCCTGGCCACGGGTCTGTTCGAGCATGGCCCGCGCGGCCAGATCGTCATCGACACCTGTAACTACTATCCGCGCCAGCGTGACGGCCGCATCGCCGATATCGAAGCCGGCATCACCGAAAGCGGCTGGGTGCAGCGCCAGATAGGGCGCCGCGTGGTCAAGGCGTTCAACTCGATCTTCGCGCAAAGCCTGTTCGAGAACGGCCGCCCGGCCGGCGCGCCGGGGCGGATCGCGCTGGCCATCGCCGGCGACGAGGCGGACGAGAAAGCCATCGTCACGCGGCTGCTCGATGCGCTCGGTTTTGACGCGGTCGATGCCGGCACCATCGCCCAATCCTGGCGCCAGCAACCCGGCACGCCGGTCTACTGTCAGGACTTCGATCAAGATGGGGTGCGGGCGGCCTTGCGCCAGGCGAGCCCGGAGCGCGGGGCCGAGTGGCGCGCCACCGAAGCCAGCCCCGGCTCGTTCGAGTCGCCGCTGTGATGCCGGCCATGGCTGGCCGCCGTTTTCTGCCGGTCCTGGCGGCCGCGCTAGTGGCGGCTTCCGGTGTGGCGGCCACCCCGGCCCGGGGCGCCGATGCGGCATCGGTGATGGAGCGACTCAACGCCTTCGGTCCCGAAGCCCAGGCCCTGGTCCGGCGCGCCGGCTTCTGGGACGTCAGCATCACCAGTTGGGACGGGCCGGGCGCCAAGCCGGTCGTGCTCTCCGGGCTGGTGGCCGAGCGCCGCATGATCGGGCCGATGCTCGAAGAGGTGCTGCATCCGGTGGACGGGGCGGCCGGCGCGTCCTTCAGCCGCGCCGATTTTTTGACCTTCAATCGGCTTGAAGGGCGGTGGCAATATATGTCGATGGACAGCCGCGTGCCGGACGGTTTGATGTCCGCCTACAGTCTCGACGCGGACCCGGAACAGCGCGTGTTCATGAGCTTTCTGCCTTTCGCCACGCCGCACATCGGCGGCAACGGCGCGATCGGGCAGCTGTGGCGCATGGAGCAGGTGATCGCGCGCCAAGACGCCGACCATGAGGTGAAGGAGCAGTACTTCACGGCCGCCGGAAGCGCTCCCGTCAAATGGCTGGGAAACCGCTACAGCTACACGCGGCGCCACTGAACCGGGCCGGCGGCGCCGGGACGGCGGACTTACTCAAGGGCCGTCGGTGGACATCGATGCCGGCGCCCTCGCATGCGCGGCCATGAACGCATGAACGGCGGCGGCGATGCGAAGCGCGCGGGTCTGCTCGGTTTCCAGGTCCGGGGCCATGCCGAGCAGCCCGACCAGGAGTGGAAAGCCCGCGATCATGCCGAGAAATTGCTGGGCCATGAGGCGCGGGTCGTGCGGCCGCAGCGCGCCTTGTTCGATCTGCGCCGCCATGTAATCGGTCAGCGCGGCCAGCCCGCGCCCGGGTCCCAGTTCGAAGAAGCGCCGGCCGAGTTGAGGAAAGCGCGCGCTCTCCATGCAGACCAGTCGCACCAGCGCGATCTGGGCCTGGTTGAAAATCGATTGCGAAAAGCGGGTGGCGAAGGCGGGTAGCGCCTGGCGCAAGGGCGCTTGCGCAGGAATGGTTCCCGTCACCGTTTGAAAGATGTGGTTCATCCTGCGCTCCAGCACGGCCAGGAACAAATCCTCCTTGGTCGGGAAGCGCGAATACAAGGACGCCTTGGACGCGCCCGCGCGCTGCGCGATCACGTTGGTGCTGGCCGCTTGAAAACCGTCGGCGATGAACACTTCGGCGGCGATGTCGAGCAATTCGTCCAGGCGCTCGCCCACCAGTCTCGGGCGGGCGCGCCGCTCGGTGTCGGTTTTGATCGGCTCCATATCAGGCCGCCCTGCTCCAGCGGTCGAACCAGTCGTCGAGCTGCGCCGCCACGAAAGCCGGCTCGCCCGCGCACAGCAGATAGCCGTCGGGCCGCACCACCGCCACCGTCGCCGCGCCCAGCGCCGCCGCCAGGGCCGCGCTCGGCGCCGGCACCGGCCGCTCGACGCAGAAGTCCCGATAGCGCGCCAGGCGCCGTGGCGCCGTCAGGTCGGCCGCGCCGAGCGCCACCAGCGTCAGCCGGGATGGATCGAGGATGTCGAGCGCGCGCGCGCCGCCTTCCCGCGCCAGCGCGACATCGGGAAAACGGTCGCCGGCGTGGACCGCGCCGCCGCCCTCGGTTTTGCCGTTCAGGGAAGACGGGCGATAGTTCGCGTCCAATTCGCTCACGATGCCGGCTCCCTTGCGGCGCACCGCCTCGAAGCTCAGCACCCTGGGCAGCAAATGGCGCAAGAGCGTGTGGACGAAGTGGCTGTCGGAGTTGGCTAGGTCGGTGGCGCGCTCGGTGGTCGAGAGCAGCCGCGCGATGATGGGCAAGCGTTCCTCGCCATACGTGTCGAGCAGCGCGTCGCTGGCCAAGCCCCGGTGCACCATCGCCAGTTTCCAGCCGAGATTGATGGCGTCTTGTATCCCGGTGTTCATTCCCTGGCCGCCGGCCGGGCTATGAATGTGGGCCGCGTCGCCGGCGAAAAAGATGTTCCCGTGGCGCAGTCGTGTGAGCGCGCGGCTGTTGATGCGGAAACGCGCGCTCCATTGCAGGTCGCGCAAGTGGACCGGAATCGGCACGCCTTGTTCCCAGGCGGCCTGGATCTCGGCCAGGCCGGGCTCGGGCGCGTCGTGCGCGAGTTCGTGTTTTTCGGTCGCGATAAGGCGAAAGCGCCGGTTTCCCATCGGGAAGGCAGCCAGTAATCCCGATTCCGGGATGAAGATCGACAGTTCGTCCTCCGGCACCGCGCCATCGAGGTAGAGATCGGCGAGCATATAGGTGTTCGGCAGCGAATTGCCCTCGAACGCCAGATGCATGCCGTGGCGCACCGTGCTGTGCGCGCCCTCGGCGTCGATCAGGTAGGCGGCCTCGACTTCCTCCACGCCGCCGTTGGTCTTGCGCAGCGTCGCCCGCACGCCGGACGCGGCCCCTTCCAACTGGGCGCAGGCCACCAATTGGGTGTCGCGCTCCACGCGCACGCCGAGCCGTTCCAGCTGTTCGCGCAGGATGCGCTCGGTTTCGGCCTGGGACAACAGCAGCACGAAATTGAAACGGCTATCGATGTGATGCAGATCGACCTTGCCCAGCTGGGTGGCGCCCTCGTACAGGGTGGCGGCGTAGCCTTTGTTGCCCAGCGCGAGCATGGGTTCGGCCAGTCCGCGCTGCTGCATCAATTCCACCGTGCGCGACTGCACCGCGATCGCGCGCGAGGTGTCGGCGGGGGCGGCGTATTGGTCCACCAGCCTTACTGGCACGCCGAAACGCGCCAGCTCCATGGCGGCCGTCAATCCGGTCGGGCCTGCGCCGACGATCAATACCGGTCGAGTCTCTTTCATAGCCACCTCACATTGGTTATATAGTACCGCATGGTACTGTAAATGAGGCGGGTGTCAAGCCAGTCATGCGCGCTATGCGCGCGAGGGCGCATAGGCGAAGGCGCCGCCGTCGATGGGACCGGGCCGCGCGTCGATCGCGCATGCGAGCAACTCGGCGCTGCCGCAGGCCAGGGTCCAGCCCAGGGCGCCGTGGCCGGCGTTCAGGTAGACATTGGCCAGCGGCCCGCGTCCGATGATGGGCTTGCCGCCGGGGGTGGCCGGCCGCAGCCCGGCCCAGGGCGCCACGTCGTCCTGCTCGGCCGACAGGGCCGGGAACAGTTGGCGCGCCGCCTGGACCAGGGCGCGCCAGCGGCGCCGGTCCAGGCTCAGGTCGTGGCCGACGATGTCGACCCGGCCCGCCACGCGCAAGCGCGCGCCGATGCGGGCGTAGACGATTTTTTTAGCCAGGTCGGTGATGCTGACCGAGGGCGCCCGGGCCGGGTCGCCGATGCCGGTGTCGAGCGTGACGCTGTAGCCCTTGAGTGGATAAATCGGCAAGCCGAAGCCCAGCCGCCCGGCCAGGCGGGCGGCGCCGACCCCGTTGGCCAGCACGAAGGCGTCGGCCGTCACATCGCCGCGCGAGGAGCGCAGCGCCTTGACGCGGCCGCCCTCGAGCACGCCGCCGGTGATGTCGGTGTGGTAGGCGAACGTGACGGCGCCGGGCCGGGCCGCCAGCTGCGCGGCCAGTTGCGCGCAAAAGCGGGCGCAGTCGCCCACTTGTTCGGAGGCGGTGTAGACCCCGCCCTGCCAGCGCGCGCGCGAGGCCGCCAGGGCCGGTTCGATGTCGATGCATTCGACCGCCGACAGCAGCTGTTGCTCGCAGCCCATGCCGCTTTGCAGCGCCACCTGGCGTCGGGCCGCCGCCAGGGCCGCCGGCGAGGACAGCATCACCAGTTTGCCGGCGCTGCGCAGGTCGAAGTCGAGCCGCAGTTCGCGCTGCAAGCCGGCCAGGCAATCGCGGCTGAAAAACGCCAGGCGCAGCAGTTCGGCGGTGGCGCGGGCCGAGGCTTGGCCGTTGCACGCCATCAGGAAACGGGCGATCCAGCGCCATTGGGCTGGGTCCCACCGTGGGCGGAAACTGAGCGGCGAGCGCGGGTCGAGCAGGTAGGCCGGCAAATTGGCCCAGACCGAAGGGTCGGCCAGCGGCGCCACGTAGGAATAGCTGAGCTGGGCGCCATTGGCCAGGCTGCTGCCGCGCCCGGCCTCGCCGTGGGCGTCCACCAGCGTGACCCGGTGGCCGCGCCGGCTCAGCGCGTGCGCCGTCGTCAGGCCGATCACGCCGGCGCCCACCACGCAGATATCCATTAGCAGTCTCTCGATAAGGAAGGGCGGCGCGCGCCGCGCTGGCCGGCGGCGGCCGCGACCAGGCCGGCGAACAAACCGCGTTCCGCTCGATTGACACTATACTCGGGATGCCATTGCACGCCGATACAGAAGCGTTGGCCCGGCACCTCGATCGCTTCGATCACGCCGTCCTCGGCGCGGGCGCCCGCGCGCAATTGCGCGTTGACCTCGGCCACGGCTTGGTGATGCAGGCTGTTTACCCGCAGCGCGCGCGTGTCGAGCAGCCGGTGCAACTGGCTGCCCGGCGTGATATGGATGGCGTGGCCGGCCCGGTCGCAGGGGGCGTGTTGCTTGTGTTCGACGCCGGCGCCGACGTCGGCCGGCAGATGTTGCAGCAGTCGCGCCCCCATCGCCACCGCGATCAGTTGCATGCCGCCGCAGATGCCCAGCACGGGCAAGTCGCGCGCCATGGCGCCGCGCAGGATGGCCAGCTCGAAGGCGGTGCGGTCTTCCTTGAGCGCCATGTGCTCCGGGTCGCGCGCGGCCATGCCGTACAGGCGCGGGTGGAGATCGAACATGCCGCCGGTGAGCACGATGCCGTCCAGCAGATCGAGGTAGGACTCGACCAATTCCGGCCGGTAAGGCAAAATCAGCGGCAAGCCGCCTCCGTCCGCCACCGCGTCGCAATAATTGCGGCGCACGAAAAACTGCGACTCGCCATGCCGGGCTTCGTGGTCGCGGTCGGGGGTGATGCCGATAATCGGTGTGCTCATGGGCGTGGATGGTTGGTGATCGGACCCGTATTTTTTCGCTTATCGGGCGCGCCGGCAAACCATGAATTCTATCGCGACGCATTAGGCGCCCTAATGCGCTACCCAGCCGGCGCCACCATCGTCGCACTTTTTGAAGACTCGCCCATGCCGCCCGTATCCTTGCTCACTCCGCTGGTCCTGCACGCGATGAAATATTTCGACGCGGCGGCGCGCCACCGCAGCTTCACCCGCGCCGCCGAGGAATTGTGCGTGACCCAGGGCGCCGTCAGCCAGCAGATCAAGGGGCTGGAGCAGCAGGTCGGGGTGGCCTTGTTCAAGCGCTTGCCGCGCGGCCTGGCCTTGAGCGCCGAGGGCGAACGCCTGCATCGGGTGGTGGCCAAGCTGCTGCGCGAGCTGGAGAGCGAGTTGCAGGCGATCCAGCCGAGCGCGCCCGACACCACCCTGGTGATGCGTTCCTCGCCCTCGTTTTCGATGATGTGGTTGATGCCGCGCCTGGGCGGTTTCAGCCGGCTCCATCCGGACATCGAGCTGCGCCTGCGCGGCGAGTTGTTCGGCATGAGCACGGCGCGCATGCTGGCCGAGGCCATCGATGTGCTGGTGGTCTACGGCCAGCCGCCCGAGCGCGGCGACCAATTGGTGACGCCGCTGATGGATGAATACCTGCTGCCGGTGGCCGCGCCCGCGTATCTGGCGCGCGAGCCGGCGCTGCGGCGCGCGGCCGATTTCGCCGGCCTTCGCTTGCTGCACGACGATTCGCCCTGGGAGGCGGCGCCGGCCTTCGCCGAATGGCGCGAGTGGCTGCGCGCGGCGGCCGGGCATGCCGAGCCCGATATCGAGCAGGTCGGTTGCCACGGCCATCAATACAACCTGTCCCATTTCGCCATCAACGCAGCCTTGCTGGGGCAGGGCGTGGCGATGGCGCGCGTGTCGCTGGTGCTCGACGAGCTGGGCCGCGGACAATTGGCGGCGGCGCTGCCGTTCGCCTCGCGCGCCAGCGCCGGCTATTGGCTGGTGACGCGCGCCACGGCGGCGCAAAAAGGCAACCTCAAGTTGTTTCGCGACTGGATCGTGGCCGAGTGCCGCACCTTCCAGGCCGAGCGCGACGCCTTCCTGCGCTCCCTGGCGGCGCCTGCTTGAGGCGCCGCGCCGGTATTAGCCGGCCTAATGCGCGCGGATAGAATTCATGGTTTGTCCGCGACGCCGAAGCCAAGCAAGATGACGCAACGGTGCCGGCTGGAACGCGCAACCGTGGGTGGCCGCGCGCGGCCTCATTGATTGTCACTTGTTTATTGTTACTTGCTCGGGGATGAAAATGACTGTCAGATTCACAGTGTTACCGCTCGCCGCCTCGCTGGCCCTGGCCCTGCACGGCCAGGCCCAAGCGCAAGAAGCCCTTGTCAAGATCGGCCATGTCAGTCCCTTGTCGGGGCCGTCCGCCCACATGGGCAAGGATACCGAGGAGGGCGCCCGTCTGGCCGTGGAGGAATTGAACGCGCGCGGCGTGACGATAGGCGCGCTCAAGGTCAAGTTCGAATTATTGTCGGAAGATGACGCCGGCGATCCCAAGCAAGCCACCGCCGTGGCGCAAAAGCTGGTCGACGCCAAGGTCAGCGGCATCATCGGCCACATGAATTCGGGCACCACCATTCCGGCCTCGCGCATTTACAACGTGGCCGGCATTCCACAAATTTCGCCGTCCGCGACCAATCCCAAGTATACCCAGCAGGGTTTCAACACCGCGTT
>JAYVUV010000086.1:0-8069 GCA_043787615.1 Janthinobacterium sp.
TGGCCCTGCTGGCCGACGACGTCCACCGCCCTTTGCTGGACGGTGGCCTGCGCGGCATCGAGCGTGAAACGCTGCGCGTGGACCGGGCCGGCCATCTGGCGGCCAGCCCGCACCCGGCGGCCCTGGGCGCGGCCCTGACGCACCCCGAAATCACCACCGACTACGCCGAGGCGCTGCTCGAATTCATCACCCCGGCCGAAACCGACATCAGCCACACCCTGGCCAAGCTGGACGGCATTCACCGCCACGCCTACACCAAACTGGGCGACGAGCTGTTGTGGAGCCAATCGATGCCCTGCCAATTGCCGGGCGAGGCGGAGATCGAGATCGCGTGGTACGGCAAGTCGAATATGGGCATGCTCAAGCATGTGTACCGGCGCGGCCTGGCGCTGCGCTACGGCAAAGCCATGCAATGCATCGCCGGCATCCATTACAACTATTCGGTGGACGAGGGCTTGTGGCGCGCGCTGGCGGCCGACCCGGCCACCCGCTCCGGGCGCGCCACCTCGCCGATGGCGATCCAGTCGGAAAGCTATCTGGCCATGATCCGCAACTTCCGGCGTTACAGCTGGTTGCTGATGTATCTGTTCGGCGCCTCGCCGGCGCTGGCGTCGAGCTTTTTGCGCGGCCGCGCCCACCAGCTCGACACCCTGTCGGCCGACACCCTGTTCCTGCCCCACGCCACCAGCTTGCGCATGAGCGACCTGGGCTACCAGAACGACGCCCAATCCGGCCTGCGCCCCCACGAAAACAGCCTGGACGACTACGTGGCCGCGCTGACCAAGGCCGTCAACCAGCCCTACCCGCCGTACGCGGCGCTGGGCACCAAGCGCGACGGCGAATGGATACAGCTGAGCACCAACGTGCTCCAGATCGAAAACGAATACTATTCCACCATCCGCCCCAAGCGCGTGATCCGCAGCGGCGAGCGGCCCTTGCAGGCGCTGTGCCTGCGCGGCGTGCAATACATCGAGGTGCGCTGCATGGATGTCGACCCGTTCGAGCCGGTCGGCATCAGCCTGGAGGCCGGCCGCTTCCTGGACGCCTTTTTGATGTTTTGCGCGCTCGACGAGAGCGGCCCGATCTCGGCCGAACAAAGCGCCGTCTACACCGACAATTTCGCCCGCACCGTCAAGGAAGGGCGCCGCCCGGGCTTGACGCTGCGCAAAGACGACGGCCCGGTCGAATTGCGCGACTGGGGCCGCCAATTACTGGAACAAATCGCCCCGGTCGCGGCGCTGCTTGACGCGCGCCGCACCGACAGCGCGCACGCCCAGGCCATCGCCCTGCAGGCGCTGAAACTGGACGACCCGGAACGCACCCCGTCGGCCCGGGTGCTGCGCGAATTGCGCGCCAACGGCGGCTCGTTCGCCGACTTCGGCCTGCGCCAGAGCGAAGCGCACGCGGCCCACTTCCGCGCCGCCCCGCTCGCGCCGCAGGACCAAGCCCATTTCGCGCAACTGGCGGCCCAATCGCTGGCCGAGCAAGCGGCGCTGGAGCGCAACGCGCGCGGCGGCTTCGACGACTTCGTCAAGGCTTACCGCGCCAGCAACCTGTGTCCGAATAAATAAAACCGGGGACGCCGGTCCATCCACCCGAGAGGTCCGCCTTGCTCACCTTCTACAACGAATGGCACGGCCAGCATCGCGGCCGCTTCGAAATGTACCGGGGCCAGCAGGTGCCGTGCTTCGAGACGCCGGAGCGGGTCGACATGGTGCTGGCCGAACTGAACCGGCGCAACCTGGGTGCCATCGTCACCCCGCACGGGGTGCCGCTGCACTCGCTGGAGCGCATCCACAGCCCGCGCTATCTGCACTTCCTGCGCCACGCCTGGCAAGACTGGCTGGCGCTGGACCCGGCCAACGCCGGCAAGGACGCCTTCCCGGCCGTGTGGCCGATCCGTGGCCTGCGGCACGACATCGAGCCGGACGATTTTTGCGCCAAGCTGGGCTTGTACTCGATGGATAGCGGCACCCCGCTCACGGCCGGCACCTGGATCGCGGCCAAGACCGGCGCCGATTGCGCCGTCAACGCGGCCCACGCGCTGCGCCTGGGCGAGCGCGCCAGTTTCGCCCTGACGCGTCCGCCCGGCCACCACGCCGGGGCCGATTTTTACGGCGGCTACTGCTTCCTGAACAACGCCGCGCTGGCGGCCCAGCATTTGCTCGACGACGGCGCGCGCCGGGTCGCCATTCTGGACTTGGACTACCACCACGGCAACGGCACCCAAAGCATCTTTTATCAGCGCGCCGACGTGCAATACATATCGCTGCATGCCGACCCGCGCCGGCAATACCCGTTTTACCTGGGCCACGCCGACGAGACGGGCGAGGCGGCCGGCCTCGGTTACAACATGAACCTGCCGCTGGCGCAAAACGCCAGCGCGCCCGACTGGTTCGCGGCGCTGGAAACGGCTTGCCTGCGGCTGGCCGGCTACGGGCCGGAGGCGCTGGTGGTGTCGCTCGGGGTGGACACCTACGCCGGCGACCCGCTGTCGCACTTCGCCCTGCATGGCGGCGACTTCCTGCGCATCGGCGAACGGCTGGCCTACCTGGGCCTGCCGACCGCCTTCATCCTGGAAGGCGGTTACGCGGTCAAGGAAATCGGCGTCAACGTGGTCAACGTGCTGGAAGGGTACGAGACGGGGCAGTAAATACGGACCAGGGCGGAGCGTGGTAGTATAGGAAGCGATTTAATCGTCAACTAAATATAAGGAAACACCATGACCATCGAAAACGTTTTGTACCGCGCGCAAGCGACTTCCACCGGCGGCCGCGAAGGCCAATCGGTTTCCTCCGACAAGGCGCTTGAAGTCAAACTGACCACCCCGAAAGAACTGGGTGGCAATGGCGCCTTCGGCACCAATCCGGAACAATTGTTCGCCGCCGGCTACTCGGCCTGCTTCATCGGCGCCATGAAATTCGTCGGTGGACGCGACCAGATCGCGGTGCCGGCCGACGCCTCGATCGAGGCCACGGTGGGCATCGGCGCGATCGAAAACGGCTTCGGCATCGAAGTGGAATTGAAAATCTCGCTGCCCGGCCTGGATTTGGCCACCGCCGAAAAACTGGTGGCAGCCGCCCACATCGTCTGCCCTTACTCGAACGCCACGCGCGGCAACATCGACGTCAGCTTGACCATCGTGTAAGCGGCGCGCTCAGGGCTTGGTCACCGACAGCAATTCGATGTCGAAGATCAGCCCGGCGTTGGGCGGTATCGCGCCTTGCCCGGCGCTGCCGTAAGCCAGGTTCGATGGCAGCACCAGGGTGCGCTTGCCGCCCACTTGCATGCCGACCACACCCTTGTCCCAGCCGGCGATCACGTCCCCGGTGCCAAGGGTGAAGCTGAACGGGGTGCCGCGGTCGACCGAGCTGTCGAACTTGGGGCCGTGCAAGTTGGTGGCGTCCGACTGATACAACCAGCCCGTGTAATGCACGCTGATCTGGTCCTTGGCGGCGGCGATCGGGCCGGTGCCGACCACGGTGTCGGTCTGGCTGTAGGCCGACGGTTCGGTGGTGGAAGCGGCAGGGGTGTCGTCGGAACCGCCGCCGCAGGCGCTCAAGGCGCAGATGCAAGCCAGCGAGGCCAGCAGATGTAGCATGGATTTCATCATTTCCCTTATGGTGCGTGGAGGAAGCCGGTCGTGCCGGCCCAGGCACCAGTGTAGCAGCGCCCCTTCCCACCAAATGTAAGTTTGAGTAAGATTTCAAAAGAGAAATAAGATAAGTGGGCGCGCGCCGCCCCGGAGGAGAATGATGATGGAATGGCAATGGTCGACTTTTGAGCAATTGGGTGTCGCCGACTTGTATCAGGCGCTGGCCTTGCGCCAGGAAGTGTTCGTGCTGGAACAGCGCTGCCTGTATCCCGACCTCGATGGCCACGATCCCGCCAGCTGGCATTTGCTGGGCTGGCAAAGCCACGCCGGCCAGCGCCGCTTGGCGGCTTACCTGCGCTGCCTGGCGCCGGGCGCCAAGTACGCCGAGATGTCCTTGGGCCGGGTGGTCGCGGCGCCCGCCGCGCGCGGCGGCGGGATCGGCCGGCAACTGGTCGAGCAAGGCATCGCCCACGCGCGGCGCCAGTTTCCCGGCGGCGCGATCCGCATCGGCGCCCAGCAGTATTTGGAAAATTTTTACCGCAGCGTGGGCTTCGACACCGTCTCCGCCCCCTACGACGAAGACGGCATCATGCACGTCGACATGCTGTTACCTTAGCGCCGCGCGCGCGGCGCCGGTCCGCTAGTGCTGATAACAGCTGGCCGCGCCACCGCAACTGATGTAGCTGGTCGACACGCCCATCTGGTCGCTATTGCGGCCATACAGGCTGATCGATTTGAAGGCGGCGGCGCTGCTCGGCTTGCCGGTGATGGTCAGCGACTGGGTGCTGCGGCCGTTGACGATGTCGGCCTGACTGCCCCTATCCTTGCCGTCGCACTGGCCGGACAGGCAAGCCGACACGTCCTTGCCGCTGATCAAGCGGTTCGGCACCCAGCTCACCACGAAGGTGCTGGAGCTGCCGTCGTAGGCGGCCATCGCCGTTCTGGTGGCCGCGTCCAATTCCATCCACGGGAAGCTGGCCAGGGCGGCGGACTTGGGCGGCATGCCATCGACCCGTTTGTACAGCACCACCGGCGTGCCGGTCGCGGCCAGGTCGGTGTACAGTTCGACCTTCACCTTGCGGCCCCGTTTGTAGAAATTGTCGATCAAGGCATCGCCGGCGGCGGCCGCGGCGGCCGTGGTCGGCCCCATGCTGACGTCGTCCAGCGACATCCAGCTGCTGCCGCAACCGCTGTTGTTATTGTTATTGGCGTAGACGATGGACAGGCGCGCCTTCTCGTCCGCAGGCAAGGCCGCGATGCAGGCGTCGGTCAAGGTCAGCGTCACCAAGGGAGTGGCTTCCCAGGCGCTGCCATCGAGGCTGCGCTGGTAGATCTTGGCCGCGCGCACGCCGGTGGCGCTCACGCCGTTGTCGGCGCCGACGTCGAACGACAGGGCGCGGGTGTAGCCCATGTCGGCCGTGCTGCCGGCAGGCAAGTCGGCGCGCGAGGTGCGCTGCACGGAGGCGCTGACGCTGACGTCGTACACCGATTCGCGCCCCAGCAGTTTCCAGCCGGCGTTGGGCCGCAGCACCACGGCCAGCTCGGCGCCCTCGAAGGAACTCTCGCCACGCACGATATTGAAGCCGACCACACACACTTTTTGGTTCACGTCGGTGGTGAAATCGCAATCGCGCAGGATGGGATTGGCCACCGTGCCGCCCAGCAGGCCGCCCATGTCGACGAATTCGCAAATCTTGGCCGCAGCCGTGGCCTTGGTGACCAGGGTCTTGTCGTCGATATCGAGGTTGAAGCTGTCGTCGAATAAATTGGCGGCTGTCATGCGGCTGACGCAGGTGGCGCGGTCGGTCGCGCTGACGGCGTTGCCCAAGCCTTGCACGAAGATGGTGGTGATGCCTTTCAAGTCCACATCGTCGCTGGTGCCGGCCTTGATGGTGCCGGCGGCGGCCGTGGTCTGTTCCACGAACACATTGCCGGCGCCGGTGATGCTTTCCATTTGCACGAAGGATTTGTTGGTGCCGCCGTCGATGCCGGTGCTGATCTTGATCGAATCGAGCACTTTGTCGATGCCGCTGCGGTCGGCCGTGAAGGCGGTGGTGGCGAAGTCGATATTGCTCACGCCGGCCTTGGCCAGCACGTCGGCCAGCGCGACTTTCAATTTCTGGCTTTGCACTTCGATCGCGGCGGCGCTGGGCGGGGCCACCGGCGCGGTGGGCGAGAAGATGGCGGCCGGGTCGCCGCCCAGGGCCAGCGCCACGGTGGCGTTGGTCAGCGGCGTGACGTTGGCCACCCCGGCTTGCTGCACCACGGAATAGAGGCAGGAATAATTGGCGTCGACCAAGCCGCACGCTTGCAAGCTGTAGGGCGCGCTGGTGCCTTCGGTGGAAATGCCGGAATAGGTGCCGTCGACGGCGGCGGCCGCGCTGCGCGCCACGCCGTTGGCGTCCTTGACGGTGACGGTGGCGTTGAGCATGGGCGCGCCCGAGGCCACGGTGCCGGACATCGGTTTGGCCGCCGCCACCACGGGCGGGGCGACCACGGCGGGAGTGGAGGAACCGCCGCCGCATCCGCTGAGCACCACGGCCGAGCCCAACGCGGCGAGCCCGCCTCCGCTACGACAAAACGCACCAAAACGATTAAGCATTTTCATGAATCCGCCCTTTTAAGTGATCCGCAACGGTCGCCGGCAGCCAAGCTGCGCGGCGGGTGTGGTAAGAGCTTATCGACGGGAGAAAACACTTCTTTAATCGCTTGAGTATTCGTCCTGATTGCCAAATTGTGTGGCTTGCCGGATCGTCTTGCACGACGCGCAAGCCCGGGAGGGCGGCGCGCGCGACGATCCGCCGCGCGCGCCGGCTAGCTTTAGATCTCGACCTGGGTGCCCAGCTCGATCACCCGGTTGGGCGGGATTTGATAGTAGTCGGCCGCGCCGCGCGCGTTGCGCGAGATGGCCACGAACAAATGCTCGCGCCACGGCGCCATGCCGGCGCCGGGGGTCGAGATCACGGTCTGGCGCGCGATGAAGAAAGAGGTTTCCATCATCTCGAACGGCAAACCCAGGCAATCGCACAAGGTCAGCACCTTGGGGATGTCCGGCTCGTCCTTGAAACCGTAGTGCACATTGACTTGATAACATTGGTGGCCCAGGTCGACCACGCTCACTTGCTCGGCCTCCGGCACCCACGGCTCTTCCGCGATATGCACCGTGAGAAACACCACGCGCTCGTGCAGCACCTTGTTATGCGACAGATTGTGCAACAGCGCATGCGGCACGCCGTCGGTTTCGCCGCGCAGGAAGATGGCGGTGCCGTAGACCCGGGTCGGCGGCACCACGAACAGGGACGAGAGGAAGTCTTCCAGCGGAATCGCGTGTTTCTGCAAATTCTGGAACACCAACTCGCGGCCGTGCTTCCAGGTCAGCATGATGGTAAACAGCACCGCGCCCAGCAGCAGCGGGAACCAGCCGCCGTGCAGCAGCTTCAAGGTACTGGCCGAGAACAGCATGATATCGATGACGATGAAGAAACCGGTGGCGGCGAAACACAACCACAGCGGCAAATGCCAGCGGTAGCGGATCACGAAGAAGGTCAAAATAGTGGTCGTCATCATGGTGGTCGTCACCGCAATGCCATAGGCCGAAGCCAGATTCGAGGAATTGCCGAAGCCGAGCACGGCCAGCACCACCACGATGAGCTGCAGCCAGTTCACCAGCGGAATGTAGATCTGGCCCATTTCCCGTTCCGAGGTATAGATCACCCGCATGCGCGGTAAGAAGCCGAGCGAAATCGCCTGGTGCACGACCGAAAACGTGCCAGAGATGGTGGCTTGCGAAGCGATCACCGTGGCGATCGTCGACAGCGCCACCAGCGGAAAAATACTCCATGCGCCGAGCTGCTGGAAGAAGGGATTGGCGACTGCCTCGGGATTAGCCAGGATCAGCGCGCCCTGGCCGAGATAGTTCAGCGCCAGCGCAGGGAAGGTGATGGCGAACCAGGCGATCCGCACCGGCCGTTTGCCGAAGTGACCCATGTCGGCATACAGCGCTTCGGCACCGGTGAACGCCAGCACGATGGCGCCGAGCGCGACGAAGGCTTTCCAACCCTGCGCAAACAAAAATCCAAGCGCATGCAACGGGTTGATCGCCGCCAGAATCGAAGGCGACGCGGCGATATTGATGACGCCCATTACCGCCAGCCCGAGAAACCAGAGCAGCATCACCGGCCCGAACCAGCGCCCTAACCCGGAAGAACCCTTGTGCTGCATCAGGTACAGCACGATCAGAATGACGACGGTTATCGGCACCACGAAGGGTTTTAGCGAGGGTGTGGCTTGTTCCAAGCCCTCCACCGCCGACAGCACGGAGATCGCCGGTGTGATCACGCCGTCACCAAAAAACAGCGCCGCGCCGGCGACGCCGATGATGGTCAGTGGCATCAACCACTTTGGATGTTTTGCAACGGCGACCAGGCCCAATGCCAGCAAAGCCATGATGCCGCCCTCGCCGCGGTTGTCGGCG
>JAYVUV010000087.1:0-4897 GCA_043787615.1 Janthinobacterium sp.
CCCATGGTTTGCAAAATCTCTTGCGCCACTACCACTTCCTTGCTGCGGTCGCCGCCCGGCTCGGGCGTGAGCGAGATGCGGATGGTGTCGCCTATGCCTTCTTGCAACAGCACCGACAAGGCGGCCGTGGAAGCGACGATGCCCTTGCTGCCCATGCCGGCCTCGGTCAAGCCCAGGTGCAACGGATAGTCGCAGCGGCGCGCCAGCTCGCGGTAGACGGCGATCAAATCCTGCACGCCGGACACCTTGCACGACAAGATGATTTGGTCGCGCCCCAGGCCCAGTTCCTCGGCCCGCACCGCGTTTTCGATGGCCGAGGTAACCAGCGCCTCGTACATCACGGCCTGGGCCGAAAACGGCTGGGCGCGCGCCGCGTTTTCATCCATGATGCGCGCCAGCAGGGCCTGGTCCAGGCTGCCCCAATTGACGCCGATGCGCACCGGCTTGCCGTAGGTGCAGGCGGCCTCGATCATCTGGGCGAACTGGGTGTCGCGCTTGGCGCCCTGCCCCACGTTGCCCGGATTGATGCGGTATTTCGACAGCGCGCGCGCGCAATCGGGGTAATCCCTGAGCAGGGTGTGGCCATTGTAGTGGAAGTCGCCCACCAGCGGCACGTCGATCTCCATGCGGTCGAGCTGCTCGCGGATGTAAGGCACGGCGGCGGCGGCTTCGGGCCGGTCCACCGTCAGGCGCACCAGTTCCGAACCGGCGCGCGCCAATTCCTTGATTTGAATCGCCGTGCCCACCGCGTCGGCGGTGTCGGTGTTGGTCATCGACTGCACCACCACGGGGGCGCTGCCGCCCACCAGGATGCGGCGCTGGCCGTGCTCGATCGTCACCACGCGGCTGTCGCGCCGGCCGGCCGGGCCGGAAGCGATCGCTGTATTCGAATAAGCCATATTATTTGATATTCATTCGTGCGGGTTTACCGGGCGGCATGTCGGCCAGGGCCAGGGTGGTGCCGCGCAGGGTCGCGTCGACCCCGCCCGGCTTGCCCACCACCAGCAAGACCGGCTCGTCGATGGCGAAGGTTTCCACGCTACCGCCCTTGACCAGGCGCGCGATCAGCGGCGCGCCGTGGGCGCGGCGGATCTCCACCCAGGAATCCTGACGCACCGTCAACACCAGCGGATTGGCGGAGACGGCCGGCGTCGCCGATGCGGTGGTGGACACCATCGCGCGCGGTGCCGGCGCCGGCGCGGCGCCCGACTGGCCGGCGTTGGCCGCCGGCGGCACCGAAATGAGCGGCACCGAGGGCGACTGTAAAGGTGTGACACCCTGGCCCGCCTTGGCCGGCGCGCCATCGTTGGGGGCCGGGGCGCGCTGGCCCGATTTCGCGGGCGCGGGCGCGTTCGCGTTCGCGGGCACGGCCTCGGTCGGCGCCGGCAGGAATCCCGACTGCGCCGTGCCCTGGCCCGGCTTGGCGGGCGCCACCTCGACCGGCGCCGGCAAGGCCATCACGCTTTGGCCGGGCTTGGCGGCCGCATTGTCGGCGGCCGGCGCGCCGGCGCCGCCGGACTTGTCGCTGGCCGGCGGCGCCGAGGCGGCGCCGTCCTTATCCGCATGCATCAACCAGCTGGCCGGAATATAACCCATGCGATAGGCGCCGGCCGCCGCGGCCACCAACACCACCAGCACCACCACGATCAAGCCGACCGGCTTGCCGCTGCGCTTGGTCATGGAAGGAAAACGGGTCTCGGAAAACGAGGCCGCCACATCGCGCCGCGCCGTCGCGCCGCTCTCGCTGCCGACCGGATGGACTTCGATCATCGCCACCAGCGGCGCGGCGTCCAGCTTGACCACCTTGGCGTAGGCGCGGATGAAGCCGCGCACCACCGCCATGGTCGGCAAGGCGGCGAAATCGCCTTCTTCCAGCGCCACCACTTGACGCGGCGCCAGCTTGAGCTGGTCGGCCACCTGTTCGACGGTCCAGCCCATCGCTTCGCGCTGGGCCTTCAATTGCGCGCCGGGCGCCGCCAGACCGGTCTGGGGTTGCGGCTGTTCCGCCCGCTCTGAATTCATTGGTACTCCTGTCTCACTCATCAAACGCCCCGCGTTGAAACGCCGCGTACTCGGGCGAGCTGGCGTAATGGCGCCGCAACTGCGTGACCAATCCCGCTTCGGCGCCCGTGTCGCCCAGCTTGTGCTGCACCTTGATCGCCAGCCATAGCATGTCAGCCGTGTAAGTCTCGACCTTGGCCAGCTTGTTCAACTTGGCCAGATAGCCGCCCGCCTTCTCGTAATCTTGCTGGGCGTAATACACGCGGGCCAGATTGGCGTTCGTGGAAGGCAAATCCGGCGTCATTTTGACCGCCTCGCTCAAATAACGTTCGGCCGTCGCGTAATCCTTGAGCGTGACGGCGCAGCCGCCGGCGTTGTTGAGCGCTTTTTCCGGCGACTGATAGCTGCGCGAATTCAAGGCGCTCTCGAAATACGCCATGGCTTCCTTGCCGCGCCCGTTCTGGCACAGGAAGGAGCCGTAGTTGTTGCTCAAATCGGCGTTGTTGGGCGCCAGCTTCAAGCCGCGCTGGAAATTATCCTCGGCCAAGCCCTTCTCGCCCATATCCATATAAATCAAGCCGCGCACGCCATACGCGGCGGCGTTGTTGGGATCGGCATCGATGGCTTTCTTGATTTCATCGAGCGCCACTTCGAGCTGGCCGCGCTGGTAATAGCCGGCCGCCAGCTGCAAACGGATGGTGGAGCGTTTTTGCGCCGACGACTGGTCCGAGGCCGTCTTCAGCTCGGCTTGGCCGCTACCGGCGCTGTTGTAGACGGGAATGTCGTTGCCGCTCCCGCCACTCGCATTGGCGCTATAACGCGCGTTGCGTCCGCCATTGGCCGTGCCGGCGCAGCCGGCCAGCAAGCCGGCGCCGCACAGCACCAGGATCAAACCGCCACGCCGCGCCAGGGTGGCCATCAGGAATGGATCTCGACGATGCGGCCGAAGTTGGCGCCGAATTTTTGTTGGTACTCTGCCATTTTCTCCATCCGTTCCTGGACCCGGGTGCGGTCCTTGACTTCACCGGCCAATTGGCCGCAGGCGGCGTCGATATCGTCGCCGCGGGTTTTGCGTATCGTGGTGACGATGCCAGCGTCCATCAAAATCTGGGCGAAAGCCTTGATGCGCGGATTTTTCGAACGCAACAAACCCGATTCCGTGAATGGATTGAAGGGAATCAGGTTGAACTTGCACGACACGCCCAGTTCGCGGTGCTGGACCAGCGCCACCAGTTCGCGCGCATGTTCGTCGCTGTCGTTGACCCCGTCGAGCATGCAATACTCGAAGGTGATGAAGTCGCGCGGCGCGAACGCCAGATAACGCTTGCAAGCGGCCATCAACTCGACCAGTGGGTATTTCTTATTAAGCGGAATCAAGCTGTCGCGCAGGGCGTCGTTCGAGGCGTGCAGCGAGACGGCCAACGCCACCGGCACTTCCTGCGACAACTTGTCCATCATCGGCACCACGCCCGAAGTGGACAAGGTGACGCGGCGGCGCGACAAGCCGTAGGCGTTATCGTCCAGCATCAATTTGAGGGCGGTGACGGTCGGCTCGAAGTTAAGCAAGGGTTCGCCCATGCCCATCATCACCACGTTGGTGATCTGGCGCTCGCCCTTGGGACCGGGCTCGATGCCCTTGGTGCGGCGCAATTCGAATTCGGCCATCCACAGTTGGCCGATGATCTCGCCCACCGTCAAATTGCGGTTGAAACCCTGCTTGCCGGTCGAGCAAAAGCGGCAATTGACGGCGCAACCTGCCTGGGTCGAGATGCACAGGGTGCCGCGATTTTCTTCCGGAATGAACACGGCTTCCACGGCGTTGCCCTGGCCCACGTCGAGCAACCATTTGCGGGTGCCGTCCTGCGAGGTGTGGTCGCTGATCACGGCCGGCGCGCGCACCATGGCGCGCGTGGCCAACTTATCGCGCAGCGATTTGGCCAGGTCGGTCATGGCGTCGAAATCGGACGCGCCAAATTGGTGTATCCAGCGCTGCAACTGTTTGGCGCGAAACGGCTTCTCACCCAACTGGGCGCAGTAAGCGACAAGTTGCGCGGGATCGAGGTCCAGCAAATTGGTGAGTTCCGTCATGACGACATTCCTTGAGTCCCTTCCGGTCCGGCGCACACTGCCCCGGAGCGAAGAGCCGGTCAATTAACGTGAATATACGTTCAGAGCCGGGAAGTAGTAAGCAATTTCGACAGCGGCGGTTTCAGCAGCGTCGGAGCCGTGAACCGCATTGGCGTCGATCGAATCGGCGAAATCGGCGCGGATCGTGCCTTTGTCAGCCTTCTTCGGGTCGGTCGCGCCCATCAGGTCACGATGCTTGGCAATCGCGTTTTCGCCTTCCAGCGCTTGGACGATCACGGGACCGGAGATCATGAAGTCGACCAGATCCTTGAAAAACGGGCGCGCGCTGTGCACGGCGTAGAAACCTTCGGCTTCGGCGCGCGACAAATGCATCATGCGCGCGGCGATGATTTTCAGGCCGGCATTTTCAAAACGGGTATAAATTTGACCGATGACGTTTTTAGCGACTGCATCCGGTTTAATAATCGACAGGGTTCGTTCGATTGCCATCTGTGAAAACTCCATTAAAAAGAAAGGGTTAAGACTGCACATCAAGACTTCAAGTAACCCTAGATTTTAGCACGAATAGGCCTATATTGGCTTGCATGGCAGAGTTATATGCCTGCGGCCCGCAGAGGCTGCGGCGCTATGTCAGGCGACGGCCGGCCAAAGCATGTTATTCTCTTTTTCAGGTTATAAACCCGGAATCAATGGAGGCAATATGGAACACAATTTACATACCGGCTTTGGCGTCTCGGCGACGGTCGAAAATACACTGGCGGTTCGCCATCGCGTGCTGCGCAATACCTATTGGCTGCTGGCGCTGTCG